>JAGUZN010000057.1 GCA_020060775.1 Armatimonadota bacterium | reverse complement strand
GATGGCCTCCGGCGCGGTCTCGCCGGTGATCCCGCCGGCGGCGCACAGCGGCAGGTTCACGGCGTCCGCCACCGCGCGCAGCACGGCAAAGGGCTGTCCGCCCTGCATCTGCACGTCGATGGGCGTATGCACGTCCAGATAGTCTACGCCCAGCGCGGCCAACTCTTGGGCGCGCCGTACGGGATCGGCCACGTTCACCAGGTCTGCCACCACCTTTGCGCCGTAATGCCGCCCCGCTTCCACACATTCGGCAATGGTGCTGTCCGAGGCGAGGGCGAGCACGGTCACCATGCCCGCGCCCGCTTTCGCCGCCGCCTCCACTTCGATGCGCCCGGCATCCATGATTTTCACGTCGGCGACGATCAGGTGCTCGGGAAAGCGCGCATGCAACTGGCGCACAGCGTCGAGGCCGGCGCTTTTAATCAACGGCGTGCCCGCCTCCAGCCAGTCCGCGCCGCCGGCGACCGCTTCTTCCGCCAGGCGCAGGGCGCGCTCCATATCGATGAAATCCAGCGCGACTTGCAGGATCGGACGCTCCGTTGCCATACCCATTCCTCCTCATCCCCGGCAGGGGAAATTAGCGCCGGTGTTGCCCGGCGACCACATCGTCTGATAGTGTACCGCAAGCGTGCAACGCGGTCAAAAGGATCTAGCATGCCGAACATGGCTGATTTTATGGAATATTACTATCGGTAGCACGATGGATGCCCTGTGAGGATGACCACCGCAACGATGGCACTACCAGGTTTTCCCCCGCAACTGCAGACGCCGTTACGGACCCGGACGGATCGCACGCGATTCGGCTGGGTGATCGTCATGCTCGCCCTCTTCCTGCCCACCCTGCTGCTGGCGGCCGAGCCGTTCCCCTGCCATCGCGCCGATCCGGACAAGTTCATCGACGGGCGGTTGGACGAATGGTCTGAACCCTACCTGGCGCTGGCTGAAGGCAACTGGCGCCTGGAAGAGGGATCAACAGCCGTGTACGGGGGCCTCTTTGATCTGTCCGCCACCCTGCGGCTCGCCTGGGATGACAAGCATCTCTACGCGGGTATCGCGGTGGTGGACGATCTGTTCCTGCCCGAGCAGGATCAACTGATCGATAAAAGCGACGTGGTGATCCTGCGTGTGGCCCCGGCCATTGTACCGGCCAATGCCGACAGCGCTCCCCAGGAACTGATCATCACCCAGACCTCGCCCATGCGCGTCTACCGGCGCGACCCGGCAGCAGGGCTAATGCCGGTGGCAGAGGTTGCCATCGGCATGGGGCGCACGCTGCTGTCGCTGCCCGACACGCCGATTCCCTGTGAAGCATGCAAGCCCGCCGCCAAACACATCACCAAAATCTTTTACGAGTTAGCTATCCCCTGGAGCCTGCTCCCCGATTTCACCCCATGCGCCGGCGCGGACATCGGCCTGGAAGTGCAGGTGCTGGATGTTGACGGCGGTGACCTGCGCGGCCGGCTGAAGTGGCGGGGCGTCAGCGGCGTCCGCCGCACCACCACCGACCTCGGGCGTGTGCGCCTTTCTGCACAGATGCCACGTTAAACGTGCAGTGACGCATCTTCCACGACGATGTTGTGTTTTCGCACCATCCCCTTCCCCCTGCCTCCCGCAGACGCGGGTACAATGTCAGGACAGGATGCTCCATTCGCTGCAGCAACGATGTGACGCACCCACCACGCCACAAGCGAGGCAGCGAACGATGACCGTTGATTGAACGTTGTGCACACGCGAGGTTCCGCGCCAATCGGGAGCCTACAGGGGGAATGCAATGAAAAAACAGCTCCGAGATGATTGTTGGCTTCCACGACCGGGATCCTGGGAAGAGGCCGTTGACCCGTACGACGTGCAACTCTCCCGGATGCGTCCGACGCCCCGCTCCACGACTCGGCCTCCGGTTCCATTGACAAAAGTGACCGGATCACCGACGCCGCCGCAAACCCCGGTAGCCCTGTAGTACTACATACCGACTGCCGGTTCTGCGGATACCGCCTATTCATCACGAACGCCGGATGGCCACCCCATCCGGCGTTCGTGATGCCTTGGCCATGCCCCCGGCGGGGTGTCGATCGGCATGAGTACCCCTATTTCGCCAAGATGCCTGTCTCTCGCGATTGACCGGCAGGGCACGCCTGCCCTGGCAGCGAATACCAAATCAATCAGTTTCGCCATGACATTACCGCACCGCACAACCGATAGGCGCCGCCGCTCCGTCCTCCTCGGCTTTGGCCTGGGGGTGGCGTGCGGCGTGCTGACCGCCCTGCGTGGCGCGGCCAATGCCCGGCGGCTTACGCTCACCCGACACACGGTGGTGATCCCCGAGCTGCCCGCGCCGTTCGCGGGGTTTCGCATTTTGCACCTCACCGATCTGCATCTGCGGCGGGGGAGCGACGCAGCGACGCGCCTCCTCGCCTGTATCGATGCCGAGCAACCGGACCTGCTCTGCCTCACCGGCGACTACCTGTTCACCGCGCTGTCCGGCGGGGAGGCGCGCGCCTTCTTCCAGGCCATTGCCGGATATCCGGTGCTCGCCACGCTGGGCAACGCCGATTACCGGGAAGGGGTGACTGCGGAAGAACGGGCGGCCTGGATGCGGCACGTGCCGTTTCTGATCAATGCCGCCGCGTCGATCTCCCGCGGGGGGGCGCAACTCTGGTTCGCCGGCGTTGATGATCCGCACCTGCGGCGGGACGACCTCGCCGCCGCCTTGCGCGACGTGCCGGCGGATGCGCCGGTTATCCTGCTGGCCCACTCGCCGGATATCGTCCGGCAGCCGCTGGACCCGCGCATCCGGCTCATCATGAGCGGACACACGCACGGCGGGCAGATCTGCCTGCCCGGCGGCATTGCGCTGTACGATAATATCCGCGCCGATCGGCAATACGCGTCGGGACGCCACCAGGTGGGGCGGGCCACGCTGTATGTCAGCCGGGGCATCGGCGCCACGCGCATTCCCGCCCGCTTCGGCTGCCTGCCCGAGGTCACCGTGTTTACCCTTATGCCGCGCGGGGAAGGAGAGGGGCGGGGGTGAGATCATAAAGGGATCTTCCACATCCCGCTGCGGCAGCAGGGGAACAACCAGAAGCCATGAACGAGAAACCAGAAACTACACTATGACCATCCAAATTTTAGACGAGTCGTTAGCCAATAAAATTTCCGCCGGCGAGGTGATCGAACGTCCCGCGTCGGTGGTGAAGGAATTGGTGGAGAATGCCATCGATGCCGGGGCGACGGAGATCGAGATCGTCATCGAGGAGGCGGGGCGCAAGCTCATCCAGGTGACGGACAACGGCAGCGGCATGAGTACGGAAGACGCCGTGCTGTCGCTGCAGCGCCATGCCACCAGCAAGATCGCCACCGCCGAGGACCTGTTCGCCATTCGCACGCTGGGCTTTCGCGGCGAGGCGTTGCCGAGCATCGCCGCCGTCAGCCACCTGCAGATGGTCACTCGCCCACATGACGCGACGGTGGGCGCCGAGTTGCTGGTGCGCGGAGGCGCGATCACCGAGATGCGCGAGGTCGGCTGCCCCCCCGGCACGCAACTCGCCGTGCGGCAGTTGTTCTTCAACACCCCGGCGCGGTTGAAATTTCTAAAAAGCGACCAGACGGAATTCGGGCAGATCGCCGATCTGGTGAATGCCCTCTCGCTCTGCCACCACCAGGTCAGCCTGCGCCTCCTGCACAACGGGCGCGAGGTGTTCCATCGTCCATCCACCGCGCAGCGGCTGGCGCATATCGGAGCGTGGCTCGGGCGCACCGTCGCCGACGCCATGGTGGCGGTGATGTTGGACACGCCGGGCATCCGCATTGACGGCCATGTCGGCAAGCCGGAAGTGGCGCGCGGCAATCGCGGCGGCCAGCTCTTTTTCGTGAATGGCCGGCGCATCGTCAACCGCACGCTCACCCACGCGCTGGAATACTGTTACCAGGATCTGCTGACGCCAGGGCGCTATCCGGTGGGGGTGATCGCCATCACCATGGACCCGGAGCAGGTGGACGTGAACGTGCATCCGGCGAAGGCCGAGGTGCGTTTCCACCGTGAGGGGGAGATGCATGCCGCCGTGGTGCGCGCGGTGAAGATGGCGCTGGGCGCGACGAGCATGATCCAGGAGCTGGCGATGTGGCAGCCGACAGGCGGCGCACGTCCCGCTCCCCCATCACTGCGCCAGGAGAGCACGGCGGCACTGCCGCACCTCGCCGCCACCACCGGCG
>JAGUZN010000159.1 GCA_020060775.1 Armatimonadota bacterium | reverse complement strand
TTTCCTGCCGACCGGGCGGTGGTGCTGCTGCTGCCGGCAGGGGTGGATGCTGATCCTGCCGCGCGCCGCGCCGCCTGCCTGACGGCGTTGCGGGAGGGGCGGAGTTACCTGGCGCAGGGGGCGATAGCCCTGGAGGAGTGCACGGCGACTTCTGCGGATGGCCGGCAGGCATCGCCGGGCGAATGCCTGGAGGCGGCGGGGCCGATCACCATCACGGTTGCCCTCCGCGTTGCAGCCCGGGTACAATGGGTACAAGTTATTAAAGATGGTCAGATCGTGTATGATGGCGCCGATGCCTCACTGCAGTGGACGGATCCGGGCGGCGCGGGGATGCATTACTATCGTATTGCCGCGAAAACCGAGGGCGGCGATTTTCTGTTGACGAACCCCATCTTTTTCTGCTCAACGCTGACCGAGCCGAAGGAGGGATATTGAGATGACTCTCGGACCACTGGAGATCGGCGCGATTGTCGTGCTGGCGTTCCTGCTCTTCGGACCCAAGCGTCTGCCGGCGCTGGCGCGTTCCATCGGCGAGAGCATTCGTGAATTCAAGCAATCGCTCAGCGGCGGGACCACCGAGCCCCCCGCGGATGATCCGGCTTCCGCGCCGGCGCCAGAGAAGCCTAAGAAACTGTTTTGAAAGTCTCTGTCCAGTCTCGCTTGATCTGTTCGCGCCTGTTGGCCTGGGGTCTCCTCACCCTATCGGTCTCTGATAGCGCCTCGGAGCCCCCAGGCCAACAGGCGCGCACATCCACGGCGCGATCCGCGAACAGATCCTTTGAAAACAGTTTCTGAGGAATAACGATCGGCAGGAGGACCGCGATGATCAAACGTTTTCTTATCTTTGTGGTCGTGCTGGGCGTGGCCCTGGCCGGCCTGTATGTCTGGTGGCAGCGCAATGCCACGCAGATCATCACGCGCGAGATACGCGCGCAGGCGTCCGGCTTTTTCACCAACTCCTCGGCACTGGACGTGAGCAATGATCCGGTGAAGATGACCGGCTTGCGCACCGCCCACGTGCCGCAAGTGGTGGTGAAAGGTACGGATTTGCGCTTGCGCGAAGGCGGCGAGCTTGCGTCGGCGAAAATCGTGCTCAAGGATATCGACGTCGCCGGACCGCCTTTCCGCCTGTCGCGGGTCGGCGATGGCTACTTCGTCGTTACCGTCACCGATGATGCGGTGACCGATTATATCCGCGAGCGCGGCGTGCGCGTGACCGCGGTTGCGCGCATCCCGATGGATACGGTGACCGTCAACTTTACCAAGGCCGCCACGCAGTTGCGCGGGGAGGTGAAGGTGCCGCTCATCCGCAAACAGGTGCCGATCATCGCCACCGGGCAACTGCTGCCGTCCAGCGCGAGTGGGCAGGTCGATTTTCGCGTGCGCAACCTGCAGATCACCAAGTACTCGCTCAACGTCAAGCAACTGACCGAGGCGATCGAGCACTTGAATCCGGTTATCGACCTCTCAGAATGGCCCGTGCAGACCACAGTGACGAAAGTGCAGACCGGCAACGGCACGGTGACGATCACCGGGCGTGTGCACGGCATTCAGCGTTCGTTGTTCCCATGATCGACGCCCTTCGCCGCTGCTGCTCATCAAAGGATGGATCCTGTCCACATGCAACATGCTGATCAGTTCAACGACCTCGCGCCGTACTATGACGAGGTGATGTCGCCCGTGCCGTATCGCCAGTGGGTGCAGTACTTGCGGCGGCTCATCAAACGTTTTGGCTGGAAACCGCGCACCGTGCTGGATGTCGCCACCGGCACGGGGGCGGTGGCGCTGTTGTTGGCGAAAGAGGGCTACCGGGTGACCGGTGTCGATCTTTCGCCACGCATGATCGACGTCGCCCGCCGCAAGGCGCTGGCGCAGGGGGTGGGGGAGCAGGTCGTCTTTCTGTGCCAGGATGCCACGCGGCTGGCGTTGCCGCCGCAGAGTTTCGATCTGGCGGTCAGCCTCTTTGACAGTTTGAACTATATTCTCACGGCAAAGGGATTGCAGGATGCCTTTGCCGGCGTCTTTACCAGCCTGCGGTCAGGCGGCGGCTTCATCTTCGATTTGAACAGCGAATACGCACTGGCGCATAACCTTTTTTCCCAGGATAATTTCTGGGACGAGGGGGCGGAGGTGAAGCATCTCTGGACCGCGCGGTATAATGCGCGCACGCGCATGGCGACGGTGGAGATGGAGTTTTATCTGCCCGACGGCGGGGTGTTTCGCGAGGTACATAAGGAGCGCGCCCACCGGCATGGCGACGTGATCCGGTTTTTGCGCGCCGCGGGATACGAATTCCTTGATGCCTTTGACGCGTACAGCTTCCTGCCCGCCGGTCCGCGCTCGGAGCGCATCTTTTACGTCGCGCAGAAGCCATGACCACGACATCCACCATTCGCACACTGCTCTTTGACTTGGACGGCACGATCGTCGATACCAACGAGGTGATCCTGCGCACCATCGGCGAGACGCTGGCCCGGGAGACGGGACGCCGCTGGACGCGCGAGGCACTGCTGGCGCATTGGGGCATGCGGCTGCGCGATCAGTTGCTGCGACTGCACCCCACGATCGACCTGGAGCGCGCGATCCCCTTTTACCGGCAGCGTTATGCCGAGCATCACGCGCATCTGGTGTGTGAATTCCCCGGCATGCGCGAGGTGTTGTATGGGCTGCGCGATGCGGGGTATCGATTGGGTGTGGTGACGAGCAAAAAGCGGCAGAGCGCCCACGACACCCTGGCGCAGGTGGGATATCGGGATCTCTTCGAGGTCGTTGTGGTCGAAGAGGATACCGCGCGGCACAAGCCGGACCCCGCGCCGATTCTGCTGGCATTGGAGCGGTTGGCGGCAGAGGCGTCACAGGCCATCTATGTCGGCGATAACCCGGATGATGTGCGGGCGGCGCGCGCTGCCGGGGTGCGG
>JAGUZN010000290.1 GCA_020060775.1 Armatimonadota bacterium | reverse complement strand
GGACCTGGCCGAACTGCTCGATGGCCTGCCGCTGCCGTACCGGGA
The DNA here is from genome assembly GCA_020060775.1 of Armatimonadota bacterium. GTDB lineage: Bacteria > Armatimonadota > Hebobacteria > CAIYQO01 > CAIYQO01 > JAGUZN01. The sequence goes on along the minus strand of JAGUZN010000290.1, from coordinate 7,305 downwards.
AATCCTCGCGGCGCGCTACGTGCAGGAATTGAGCTACGAGGAGATCGCCGAGGCGCTGGGCGCCACCGTGAACGTGGTGCGCGTGCGCTGCTGCCGCGCCCGTGAGCGGCTGCGCGAACTGTATGCCTCGCGCGGACGGGTGCAAGGAGGTGTGTCATGCTGAACCCCTGTGAACGCTGGACCGAATCCCTGTCCGCCTATCTGGACGGTGAATTGACTGCCAACGAAACCCGCGCGGTCGAGGAGCACCTGCAGCAATGCGAGCACTGCCGGGCGTGGACCGAACTCGTCCGCTGCGACGCGCAGGATACCGCCGCCGCACTCCTCGCCCACGGCGCGAGCGAGGGCTTTCTGCAGCGCGTGATGAGCACCGTGTGCGTGACCGCCCCGGAACGCCCGGCGGGTGTGTCGATCGCCGAAGCGCCTGCGCCCATCATGGAAAAGATGCCGGGCCGTCCTCCGAAGTCGTCAGGAAGTCGCGTAGTGGAATGGCTGGTGGTCTTCGGCGCCCTGACGTGTTTGGGATTGATCCTTTTCCCGACTTTTTCGAAGTCACGTGAAAAGGCGCGCCATTCGAGTTGTATGAACAACCAACGTCAACTCGCGGTCGACATTCTCATGCATGCCCAGGATCACGAGGAGAAGTTGCCCGAGGCGACCGATATCTGGCAGACATTGAACGTCGATCCCAATATCCTGATCTGTCCCACAAAGGGAAAAAAAGTGAAAAATGCCTATGGCTATAACAATGCGGTGAGCGGAAAAGAAATTGAATCGTTTGCGGACCCCGCCGAGACCATGCTGACCTTTGACGCATGGGAGGGAAAACCTGATTACCGGCATAACGGCAGATTGGTTGCCTCCTATGTCGATGGGCATATCGAGATGGTGTGGGATCCTGACCGATCACCGAGTGCGGATACGGCAACAACGGTGACGTCCGAATCGACGAAGCCGAAGGAGCCGACTATTGCGCCGCCGACGCGCAACTACGGGCTGGCCGACAAACTGCTCATCGCCTATTCGGCCACGGTGGGATTGCAGAGCGAGAACGTGCAGCAGGCGATGGAACGCACCGAACTGCTCTTCGGCCGCTTCGATGGATTTGTGCTCAACTCCGATTTCCAGCGCGATGTGGAGAACGGCAGTACGGCGACGGTCAGCGGGCGCGTGCCCAGCGACAAGCTCGGCGTGCTGCTCGTGGAGATCGACAAGCTGGGCACGCTGCTTTCGCGCAAGGTGAACGGCGAAGACTTGACGGGCAAGCACATCGAGAACCTGGAAAAGCTCGGCGATCTGCACGGAACGCAGGACAGCCTCGAGCGGATCGGCGGCAAGGCGCGCAAGCTGCCGGATGCGCTGACGGTGGAAGATCGACGGGGCAAAGCGGCGGGCGAGGCCAGCGGCGTGCGCCTGGACGAATATCGCATCAACAGCCGCACCACGCTGGCCGAGGTGACCGTGACCATCACCAGCCCGCCGAAGCCGGCACCGATCGTGAAAGAGGAGAACCCCATTGCCCGCTCCCTGGGCGGAGCATGGGGAGGGCTGCAAGCCTTTGCGCTGTGGATCACCACCGTCCTCCTCATCCCCCTGCTCATCTGGCTGCCGGTGTGGGGGCCGGTGGTGGGCATCGTCATCTGGTGGTGGCGCAGGAAGAAACGCGCCGTTTGATCAGCCCGGGGAGGCAGGAGGTCGTTCCCGCCTCCCCGAATCCTTCTGTAAGCGTATCCCGGTAACGTGAGCAAGGAGCAGTCATGACCGACACACAGGCCGTGCAGGATTCCACCGAAGCCACCCCCCCTACGCCGAAGGTGCCCTGGTGGAAGCAGGAGATCAAAATCTCGGAGAAACGCTCGTTCAGCAAGTTCACCCGCTGGTTGCTCATCATTACCCTGCCCTTCATCCTGCTGAACCTCTTCAGCGTCAAACCACTCTGGGAAGTGGGCTGGCGCACGCGCCTCTACTGCCTGAGCAATCTGTTTCCCGTACGCTCGGCCTCCGGCGCGAAGTTCGCTGCCGGCGCATGGATGCCGTCAAAGCGCATTGTCGTGTACGGCGCGCCCGGAGTGAAAGACGACGCCATTGCCGAAGCCCACGAAGGCATGCGCAAAATCACCGAGGAAATCGGATTGGATGTAACGGTGGAGCGCACCAGCCCTTCCCCCGAAGCCCTCGCCAGTTTGCAGGCCGCCACCTCCGAAACCAGCTTTGACTTCGACACCTTTATGAAGCGTCGGTTGGATGATCGCGGCAGTCAGTATGCCGAGATGGTGGTGGTGAATCGGCCCTTCACCGACCCTGATTGGGCCTGGGGCTTGGCCTATTTCCCACCGGGCCTCGCCGTGTTGCAGGAGGGGAAGACCGATATCAACCTCGGGCGACACGAGGGCGCCCACCTGCTGGGATACGATAAGCATGACGATGAACTACCGTGGATCATTTTTGGCTACCAGGAAGCACTGATCCCCGGAGACCGCGATACGTTAATGATGCTGTTGCCAAAGAGTCGCAATACGCTGTCGCCGCGCGCTCATGATGCCATCGTGAACTTCTGGCGCGGGGCAGAGCGCGATGGACGAAGATACTTCAAGTGATGCAAGGAGCCACCATGAGCGACGAACAGGCTGTGCTGGAACCCGTTGAGGCCTCCCCCACCCCGGAAGCGCCCTGGTGGAAGCTGGATCTGAAGTCCACCATCAAGCGCCCCTTCGGGAAATTTTCCCGCATTATGCTCGCCGTGGCTTCGCCGTTTATCGTGTTGGGCCTTTTCAACGTGAAACCGCTCTGGGAGTTCGGCTGGCGCACGCATATCTTCTGCCTCAACAACCTGCGCCCGGTGCGGGCAGCATCCGGCAAATTCCACCCGGGCGGCGCGTGGATCAAATCCAAGCGCATCGTCGTCTACGGCATGCCGGGTGTCGGAGACGCCAAGGTCGCTGCCGCTTACGAGGGTATGCGCAGCATTGTCGACGAGGTAGGGCTGGATATCCATGTCGAACGCGTCACCGCCACCCCTGCGATGCAGGCCAGTTTAGCCGCGGCGACGGATCACAAACAGGGTAAATCCAGCTTCAACTTCCGCAAATTCATCGCCCGCCGCATGGACGATCGCGGGAGCCGGCATGCGGAAATGGTGGTGGTGAATATGGACTTCACCGATCCCAGTTGGGCGTGGGGGCTCGCCTATTTTCCGCCGGGCATTGCCGCGTTGCGGGAAGAGGTGACCGATGCCCGACTGGCCAAACACGAGGGGGCTCACCTGCTGGGATATGATAAGCACGATGACCTGCCGTTCTTCGTCTTTGGCTACGAGGAGGCCCCGATTCCCTGGGAGCGCAGCACGCTGATGATGATCCTGCCGAACAATCGCAACACCCTCTCGCCGCGCGCCCATGCCGCCCTTGTCAGTTTCTGGCGGGGGAAGGAACGGGATGGATGCACATACTTCAAGTAAAGCAAGGAGCATCCATGAGCGACGAACAGGCTGTACAGGATTCCATCGAAGTGACGCCCAACGTGCCCTGGTGGAAGCGGGAGATCAAGCTCGCGGAGAAACGTCCGTTCAGCAAATTCACTCGCTGGTTGCTCATCATCACCCTGCCCTTCATTCTGCTGAATCTTTTCACCGTCAAACCACTCTGGGAACTTGGCTGGCGTACCCGCTTCTACTGTTTGGACAATCTATTCCCTGTACAGTCGGCCTCGGGCGTGAAGTACGCCGCCGGGGCATGGGCCAGCTCAAAACGCATTGTCGTGTATGGCGCGCCCGGGGTGAGTGAGGATGCCATTACCAAGGCGTATGACGGCATGCGAGCCATTGTTGATGAAGTGGGGCTGGATCTTCGTGTCGAGCGCATTTCACCGCCGGCAGATGCGCTGGCCAGCCTGCAGGCAGCCACCGCTCGTGGCGGAGAGGCACCCGGATTCGACTACAATAAATTCATGGCTCGCCGTCTCGACGATCGCGGAGCTGCCTATGCCGAAATGGTATTGATGCAAGTGCCTTTCATCCAATCCGGCAGGATTCTGGGCCTATCGAACTTTGCCTCAGGTCTTGCGGTGTTACGCGAACACCGCACTGGCACCGACCTTGCCAGTCACGAAGGCGCGCACCTGCTGGGATACAGTAGACACGATGATGAGATGCCCTACTTCATTGCCGGCTACTCCGAGGCACTGATCCCTATGGAGCGTGATACGCTCATGATGCCGTTGCCATCCACCAATAGTACCCTGTCACCGCGCGCTCATAATGCCATCGTGAATTTCTGGCGCGGGTATGAGCGGGATGGACGAAGATACTTCAAGTGATGCCGGCTGTCGGCTGGTGGCACACCACATTGCCGTCCACTCGTGTACAGTGGAAGCACGGTGATGGAGATCTCCCCCGAGGTTATGTGGCTGTACGACAGCCTGCCGGTCGGCATCGCCATACTGGACCGGCAGCGCGTGTATCGCTACGCCAACCCGGGCTTCGCCTCCACCCAGGGGCTCTACGCACCGTCCATGCGCGGGCGACCTTTTGATCAAAGCCCGCCGCACTGGATCGACCTCCTCGCGCCGTTGATCACCCGGGCGGAGGAGGAGCGCAAGCCCACTGATGCCTACGATGTGAAACTGGTCTACCCCGGCGTGCCGCGCCTCTCTCGGCGCTGGGATGTCACCGTGCTGCCGTGGATCACCGACGGCGACGTGCAGGGCTTTTACGTCTACCTGACCGATGTCACCTGCCGGCGGGAAATGGAGGAGGCGCGCGCGATTGAAACGCGCCTGCGCGGGGTGCTGGAGGCCGCCCTTGACGCCATCCTGGTCATCGACGACCATGGCACGATCCTGGAGGCCAATCCAGCCGCCAGCCGGTTGTTCGATTACCCGTTGGACGCATTGACCGGCATGTCGCTGCCCCAGCTCATGCCACCCGATTCACGCGACCAGCACAAGCGCGGCATGCAGCGCTACCTGCACACCGGCGTGCCTCACCTCATCGGCACGGTGTACGATGTCGAGGCGTTACGCCGGGACGGCACGCTGGTCCCCTGCGAACTCTCCGTCGCCGAGTCCATTGAGCATGGGGGGCGGCGCAACTTCGTGGGCATCATGCGCGACGTGAGCGAGCGCAGGCGCGCCGAGGCGGAACGCGAGCGCCTGCTGGCCGAGTTGGACAGCACGCTGGAGTCGATTGCCGATGGCCTGATCCTCTTCGGGCCGGACGGGTATATCTTCCGCATGAACCAGGCGGCGCTGGAGATCACCAACCTCCCCCCCGATCTGCGCGGCAGCCACATGTCCATCCTCCTCGAGCAGTTGCAGATGACTACCGCCGACGGCAAGCCGTTGCCGCTGGAACAATTGCCCGTGTATCGCGCGCTGCAAGGCGAAACGATCCACGGCATGGTGCTCACCATCCGCCCTCCCGGGCGCGAAGTGGTATGGGTGGTGTCCAGCGCGGCAGCCATACGCTCATTCGAAGGTGAACTGCTCGGCGCGGTCACCACCTTCACGGACATCACCGCGCAGCGCGAACTGGAATTGGAACGCGAGGTGTACATTCACACCATCTCGCACGACCTGCGCGTTCCACTCACCGTTATTCAGGGGCACGTGCAGTTGCTGGAGGAAACCTTGCCGGCGCAACCTGTGGACGAGGATGCGCGCCACAGCGTGGAAGCGATCGACAGCGCCGCGCGGCGCATGAATGTGATGATTCGCGATCTGGTGGACTCAGCGCGGCTGGAGTCCGGACAGATCAACATCGCCCCCCGCCCCATTGCCCTGGAGCCCTTCCTGCGGGCACTGCTCGATCGCGTGAAGGCGTCTATCGCGGTGGAACGCCTGCGTCTGGATATTCCACCTGACTTGCCGCAACTGCTGGTTGACCCCAATCATCTCGAGCGCATCCTGCTCAACCTCATCACCAACGCGCTGAAATATTCTCCCGCCGACCAGCCGGTCGATTTGCGGGCCGCCGCACAGGATGGCCAGGTTGGTATCACCGTCACCGACCGCGGACCCGGCATTGCCCCGGAAGATCTGCCGCACATGTTCGAACGCTTCTTCCGCGCCCGCGCCACCCGCGCCGTGGAAGGCATCGGCCTCGGGCTGTACATCACGCGCAGACTCGCCGAGGTGAACGGCGGCCGCGTCTGGGTGCAAAGCGAGCTTGGCCAGGGCAGCATCTTCGGCGTCAGCCTGCCGATGGCAGCAGGTGGTTAGGTGGCATCCCTGCCGGGATGCATGAGAGTTCCGGCGCGGTACGGCGACCACGCCCTACGGACGGACTCGTGCTGCCGCTTACCGGGGGAGGGAATACTGCGCATCCATACTGATGCTTCATCTTCGAAATCGCAGCAGCGTTTGACCCCGCGCCGATATCGGTTATAATACTCAACGTGCGTACGCGTCTGGCGACAACCTGGCTGTTGCTCGCGCTGTGCTCCTACCTGTATACCGCGCTGGTAGGAGGACTGCCGCATGAGCACCAGCACCGGCATGCCGCAGGTGGCGACCGCCCGGTGCTCCTGTACTCGGCACCCGCCACGCATGCCGTCCTTCTCCCGATGGGCTATGCGCACGGCGACGAGGATGATTGCGCCGTCTGCCGGGGCTACCTCGCCTTTGCCGCCTGTGCCGCGTTGAGCATACCCCTGCCGCCGGCGGTTGCCACGTGCAGCGCCATGCCGGTTGAACTCGAGCCGCGCACCCTTTCCGCCGCGACCTCGCCGACCTCCACCCGCGCTCCACCCGCCTCCCTCAGCTAGTTTCGTCTCACGAACGATACGCTGAGGAGTGACCCCATGTTGACCCGTTACCGCCGGCCCATGCCTGCCGTCTGGCTCGCATTGCTGGCGTACTTGGCCTGCTCCGGCGTTGATACGCTGCATTTTCACGTTGCGCCTGACGCCTGCAGGACCCATTGCCAGAACTCCATATCGGGAACAACGCACGACCACCACGCATCATGCGCCATCTGCGCCTGGCATGTGGCCGCGTCGTCCTGCCTGCTGCCCGTGCAGCCGATGCTGCCGGCGCTGCCCGACCTCCCCCGCTGGACGGTCGGCACACCCGGCGTCAGCATCATCGCGTGCCACCCCTCCAATTCACGCGCCCCGCCGAGAAACCGCATGCGCCCGGCAACCATCACCAGGCATTTTTCACTCATCTTTTGCGCGAACATTGGAGAACGATCATGCAACATAAACCGTATCTGTTGATACTCATCATGCTCCTGGCCGCCCCGCTGCTGGCCCAGGATGTCGACCCGGTACTGGCCGACGAAACCCCGGCCCCGCCGACCTCGACCGC
>JAGUZN010000194.1 GCA_020060775.1 Armatimonadota bacterium | reverse complement strand
GGAGGAGGAGGCCGGCGCGGCGACGGACGTGGTCGGGTTGGAGACGAACCTGGATGACCTGCCGGGCGAAGCGCTCGGCTTCCTGATGGACCGGCTCTTTGCCGCCGGCGCGCTGGATGTCTTCTTCACACCGATTCAGATGAAGAAGAACCGGCCGGGCGTGCTGGTGCGCGTGCTCTGCGAACCGCAGCTGGCCGAGGCCTGTACGGGCATTCTCTTCGCCGAGACCACCACCCTGGGCGTGCGCCGCACGGCGTACACGCGCACCGTGCTCCCGCGCGAGGTGCGCACGGTGGAGACCCCCTACGGCGCGGTGCGCCTGAAGGTCAGCCGCTGGGAGGGTGTGGAGCGCGCTGAACCGGAGTACGAGGATTGCCGACGCCTGGCGGAGGTGCATGGCGTGCCGCTGCTGACGGTGTATCAGGCGGCGAAGGGGAGTTCGGCATCCCGTTCAAATGGTTAGGAAAATTAGGTCCCCTCGTTGAAGTGGTTAGTGGTCACTTGTAGTGGGTCGTCACGTGGTATTTTGCCTGGCAAGGCCATCGTGTGTGCCCTCTCTGCGGTGCAGGAAGGTGAGCAGTGATGGGCCATTCCCTCCCCCTGTCGCCAGATGAGATCGTCTATAGGGTGCGGGCGCTGTCCCGCACCGGAACTCCCGCGCTGGCATGCGCGCCCGACAACACGCACCCCGGCTTCGACCTTGCACCCAGCCCATTCCCCTCCCCTGTCGCAACGGGGGAGGGTAGGGTGGGGGTCATTCCTTTTTCCCTCCCCCGTTGCGGCTCTGTCCTCCATTTTCTCCGCCGTTTTATCCGCCGTAGCTTCATGCGAAGGCGGAAGCTTCAGCGAAGGGGGAAACGGGGGGAGCGAAACAGGTTTGGCATGTGCTTGTCACCGGCATTTTGGGCCGATACCGCCATGGCGAATAGCTGTCCCTCCCTCATTTGACGCCCGAAAAGCAATCTCGTATAATGAAACCGCTGGCTTCTGCAAACGATTTCAGACGCTGGAAAGAGAGACCTTAACCGGGTCAGAGGACCCGTGGCGATGAGGAGAAAACTGATGAATGATATTGCCCGATTGTTCGACCTGTCCGGCCAGGTGGCGGCGGTCACCGGCGGCGGCGGCGTGTTGTGCGGCGCCATGGCCAAAGGGCTGGCCAGGGCGGGGGCGCGCGTCGCTATCCTGGACCTCTTCCCGGATGCCGCGCAGAAGATGGCCGATGAGATCATCGCCGGCGGCGGTGAGGCCATCGGCGTGCAGGTGGACGTGCTGGACAAGGCGAGCATCGAAGCCGCCAGCGTGACCATCACCGAACAACTCGGGCCTGTCGATATCCTCATCAACGGCGCGGGCGGCAACAAGCCGCAGGCGACCACCTCGCCGAAACAGAGCTTTTTCGACCTGCCGCAGGACGCCTTCCAGTGGGTATTCAACCTGAACTTCCTCGGCACGCTGCTGCCCTCCCAGGTCTTCGGCAAGGTGATGACCGAGCGCCGGCAGGGGAATATCATCAACATTTCGTCGATGAATGCCTTCCGCCCGCTCACTAACATCGCCGCCTATTCCGCCGCCAAAGCCGGCGTCTCCAATTTCACCCAGTGGCTGGCGGTGCACATGGCGCAGAACTATTCGACCAACATCCGCGTGAACGCCATCGCCCCCGGCTTTTTCGTCACCGCGCAAAACCGCTTCCTGCTCTTCGACGAGCAGACGGGCGAGCTCACCCCGCGCGGGCAGAAGATCATGGACCACACGCCGCTCGGCCGCTTCGGCGAGCCCGATGATCTGGTGTCCACGCTGCTCTGGCTGGTCTCCCCCGCGTCGTCGTTCGTGCAGGGGATCGTCGTGCCGGTGGATGGGGGTTTCAGCGCGTATTCGGGCGTCTAAGCTATTCACGTCCGCGCCGGTAGCGAATGGGGCGCGGGACTACCAGGAGTTTCCTCGTCTGGCGCGAAGTCTCTGATGAGACATGCGCCGGTCTGAAAACGATTTCAGCGGTACATCCGCCTCACAATCTGCGAATCAGAAGGAGCAGGGTACATTATGAGTCAGGCAACCGATCCGACCCAGGCGTTACGCGATCTCCAGCCGCAGCAGCAGTTTTTCGTCGGCATCGACTCCGACGGCTGCGCGTTCGATACCATGGAAATCAAGCACAAAGAGTGCTTCTGCCCGATGACCATCAAGTACTGGGGTCTGCAGCCGGTCTCCAAGTACGCGCGCGAAGCGTTCGAGTTCGTGAACCTCTACTCGAAGTGGCGCGGCGCCAACCGCTGGCCGGCGCTGGTCAAGGTGCTCGACCTGTTGCGCGAGCGCGCGGAAGTGGTCGCCCGCGGCGTGGAGATTCCTCCTGCGCCGAAACTGCGCGAATTCATCGCCTCCGGCCAGCCGATGAGCAACGCCGGGCTGAAGGTGTACATGGCCGAACATCCTGACGCTGAACTGCAGCGCGGCATGGACTGGTCGGTCGCCGTGAATGACGCCATCGAGGATATCGTGCATGGCGTGCCGCCCTTCCCCTTTGTGCGCGAGAGCCTGCAGGCGCTGAACGCGAAGGCTGATGTGGTGGTCGTTTCCGCCACCCCGACCGATGCGCTGGAGCGCGAATGGTCCGAGCATGACATCGCCCGCTACGTGCGCATTATCGCCGGGCAGGAGATGGGCACGAAGAAGCAGCACCTCGCCGCCGCCGCGCAGGGCAAGTACGCCGAGGGGCACATCCTGATGATCGGCGATGCGATGGGCGATCTGGAAGCCGCACGCTCCATCAATGCGCTGTTCTTCCCCATCCTGCCGGGCGAAGAGGAAAAGTCGTGGGAGCGCTTCTACAACGAAGCCATGCACAAGTTCCTGGCCTGCGAATATGCCGGCGCCTACGAGGAAGGGCTGATTGCCGAGTTTAAGCAGTATCTGCCGGAAACGCCGAAGTGGCAGGTAGTCGCAAAGGTATAAGGTATAATGACACGGGGCATTGCATCGTTCAGCATACCAGCGCAGGAACACGAAACGAGGGAAGACCATGCTCATCGGTACGGGGGATGCCCAACGCTATCTGACGGATGACGAAATCCGCGGCATTGTCGAGGAGGGGACGGCGGCGCTGCCGGTGGACGGCAAGCGCGTGCTCATCATCATCCCCGACAGCACGCGCACCATGCCCATGCCGCAGATGTTCGCGCTCTTCCAGCAGTGCCTGCTGCCGCGCGCGTCGGCGGTCGATTTCCTGGTGGCGCTGGGCACGCATCAGCCGATGACCGACGCCCAGTTGACCAGGCTTGTCGGCCATCCGGTGGTCGACGGCCGGGCCGGGGCCAGCCACGTGTTCAACCACCTGTGGGAAGATCCCGCCACCTTTGCCACCCTCGGCGCCATTCCGGCCTCCGAGATCCGTGAAATCTCCGGCGGCTTGCTCGACCGCGACGTCACGGTGGCGCTCAACAAGAAGGTGCTCGAGTACGATCACATCGTCATCTGCGGGCCCGTCTTCCCGCACGAGGTGGTGGGCTTTTCCGGCGGCACCAAGTATTTCGTGCCGGGCATCGCCGGGCCGGACATCATCAACTTCACCCACTGGCTGGGCGCGCTGATGACGAATTACCAGATCATCGGCTCGGGCTACACGCCGGTGCGCGCCGTCATCGACCGTGCCGCCGCCATGATCGATTGCCCCACCACCTGCTTCGCGCTCGTCGTCAGCCATGCCGGGCTCTCCGGCCTGTACGTCGGCACGCCGCAGGAAGCCTGGGAAGCCGCTGCCGCGCTATCCGCGCAGAAGCATATCATCTACCTCGACAGGCCGGTGAAACGCGTGCTCTCGATCATGCCCGAGATGTACGACGATCTGTGGACCGCCGCCAAGGGGATGTACAAGCTGGAGCCCGCGGTAGCGGATGGCGGCGAAGTGATCATCTACGCCCCGCACCTCGACGAGGTGAGCTACACCCATGGCGCGGTGATCGACGAGATCGGTTACCACTGCCGCGATTATTTCCTCAAGCAGATGGATAAATTCGCCGCCTATCCCGGCGGGGTGCTCGCCCATTCCACCCACGTGAAGGGCATGGGCAGCTACGACGCGGCCACCGGCATCGAGACCCCGCGCATCACCGTGACGCTGGCCACCGGCATCCCCCGCGAGCGCTGCGAGCGCATCAACCTGGGATACCTGGACCCCGCGACCATCGACATCACCGCGTGGGAAGGGCGCGAGGATGAAGGCATCCTCGTGGTGCCGCGCGCCGGCGAAATGCTCTACCGCGTCAAGGCCGGTCTCGCCTCAGCGACGACCGCGCTGCCGGGTGCAACGGCAACACCATAACCCAAATATTCAACACATACGGAAGGGATACTCTCACATGAGCAAAGCTGACATTGGCGTGGTGGGGTTGGCCGTGATGGGCCAGAACCTCATCCTCAACATGGCCGATCACGGGTTCACCGTGGTGGCGTTCAACCGCACCGTCTCCAAAGTGGACGAGTTCCTGCAGGGCGAGGCGCAGGGCAAGACCATCCTCGGCGCGCATTCCATCGAAGAGATGGCGAGCCTGCTCGAGCGCCCGCGCCGCGTGATGCTGATGGTGAAGGCCGGGGCGGCCGTCGATGAGTTCATCGAAATGCTGCTGCCGCACCTCGAAGCGGGCGACATCATCATCGACGGCGGCAACTCCAACTACCAGGACACCATCCGCCGCACCAAGTACGTCGAGTCCAAGGGCCTGCTGTACATCGGCACCGGCGTCTCCGGCGGCGAAGAAGGCGCGCGCACCGGCCCGTCGATCATGCCCGGCGGTTCCCCGGAAGCCTGGCCGCACGTGAAGCCGATCTTCCAGGCCATC
>JAGUZN010000043.1 GCA_020060775.1 Armatimonadota bacterium | reverse complement strand
GCTCGGGCGACATCGCCGGCTGCGGCTCGATGACCCTGGGCTGCTCGGTGGGAGCTGCCGGCGGGGGTGGGGGAGCCGCTTCGCCACGCTCGTCAGGCGGTGTGGGCTTGATGGTCATTTCGAAGGATTCGCCACACGACGCGCAGGCTTTGGCATCTTCGGGATTGCTCATTCCGCAACGCGGACATTCCATGCCAGGTTCCTCCTTTGCCGCGCGCGACGGCGGTGTGCTCTTCGACGAGAAGCCCTGCCGTGTCGGCGCGGGAGCGATCGTTGTGAGATACCATTCGCCCGACCGTTCTCCTTTTCCTCCCCACGCATAGCACGGCAAAACAGGCGATGTTGTCAGAAGGGGATAATACGGCCGGCAATGGCGCCGTTCGGGAAGGATGCTGTGCGAACCACCAGCCACGTTTCGCCGGCGACGAGCGCTCGCACGGCATCCTCGAAATTCACGATGCCCTGCTCCGGTTGCTCGATCAAGTCGGCGTCGGTGAGCGCACGCGTGAGCGGCATGGGGAGCACGCCGCCGGCGGGGGTCGCGAGCACGAAGATGGGGAATCCTTCATCGGCGGGATTGCGTACCTGGATCTCGACGGCGATGACATCGGCCACGCCGGCGGCATGCACGGTCACCGCGATCAGTTCTTGCGTGCGGTTGAGCCCGGCGGTGACAGTGCCGCCTGCCGCGTTGTCGACCGGTGGGGCGGCGCCCGCCCCGGAGAGTGTGGTTTGGAAGGGCACCACGCCGATCTGGCCGCGCAACTCGCCCTCGGGGAATTGTCGCGTGCGCACCACGAGGTAGGCGCGCCCTTCCTGCAGCGCCTGCATCGCGGCGGCGAACAGGGCATGGCGATCGGGGGAGGTCAGAAACGGGAAGAGATCGGCGCGCGCCTGGCAGTCGTCAACGGTCAGGCGCTGGACGAGGAAGGGTGAGAGGGTGTCGCCATACGGATCGCCCAGCGTGAACAGCACCGGGCCGACCTCGCGCACGCGCCCGAGGTGGATGGACGCGCCGGTGATGGCGCCCAGCGCAAATATTTGCAGGTGTACCTCGATCACCTGCTGTTCGGGCGTGACCCGGATGATGGCCGTGCCGCGGGCGCGCGCGTCGGCGGTCTGCATGTTGCCGAGCACCGCGCGCAGCGGCTCGGGCGGTTCGACCCGGTCTCCACTACATCCGCCGAGCAACACAGCGATCAGCACTGTCGCGATGATCCGTCCTGTCGTACTCTTCACGCCGCCATACCATCCTGGCATCAGGTTCACTTGTGGTACGACTATAGCGTATCACCGGGCAGTGGACGGCGCGAAGGTGCGACAGCGCTGCGGGGTTGTGGCATCGCGACAACGAAAAGGGGACCGCAGTGCGATCCCCTTCCATCTTCGCGTTTCTCCCTTGCTGTTACAGCGTGATGGGGCAGCGGGGCGAAGTGAGCACTTCCGGCAACACTTCCACCGGTTTGGCCTCCCAGATGTCCTGGGCGTACTGGGCGATGGTGCGGTCGCTGGAGAACTTGCCGCAGCGCGCCACATTGAGGATGGACATGCGCGTCCAGCGCGCGACATCCTGGTAAGCGTCGGAGACGCGGTCCTGGCAGGCCAGGTAGTCGGCGAAGTCGGCGAGCAGGCAGAAGTAGTCACAGTGCACCAGATTGTCGTACAGCGGGCGGAAGAGCCCCGGTTCGCTGGGGCTGAAGAAGTCGCAGGCCAGCAGGTGCAGCACGCGCTGCAGCAACGGCGAAGATTCGATGAATGCGCTCGGGCAATAGCCTTGCGCGCGCAGGGCGTCGATTTGCGCGGCGGTGTGGCCGAAGATGAAGATATTATCTTCACCGACCTCTTCGCGAATTTCGATATTCGCCCCGTCGAGGGTGCCGATCGTCACCGCGCCGTTCAGCGCCAGCTTCATATTCCCGGTGCCGGAGGCTTCCGTGCCGGCGGTGGAGATTTGCTCCGACAGGTTGGCGGCGGGAATGATGCGCTCGGCGGCGGAGACGCGGTAATTGGGGATGAAAGCCACGCGCATGTGGTCGCGCACGCTGCGGTCGCTGTTGATGGTTTCAGCGATACGGTTGATCAGGTGGATAATGAGCTTGGCCGTGTGGTAGCCCGGTGCGGCTTTCCCCGCCACCAGGAAGGTGCGCGGCACCCAATTCACCTGGGGCTCTTCCTTGAGGCGCAGATAACTGGCGATGATGTACAGCGCGAAGAGCAGTTGCCGTTTATACTCGTGGATGCGCTTGACCTGGACATCGAACAAGGTGTTTGCCGAGATGCTGATGCCGGTTTCATCCTGCACCAGTTGGATCAGCGGGCCTTTGCATGATTGCTTCACCCGCCGCCACTCTTCCTGGAAGGCGGGATCATCGGCGACGCGCTCCAGTTCGCGCAGGCGGGACAGGTCCTTCACCCACTCTTCCCCGATGGCCGAGGTGATGAGGTTGGACAGCGGCGGATTCGCTTTTTTTAGCCAGCGGCGCGGGGTGACGCCATTGGTGACGTTGGTAAATTTTTTCGGCCAGAGCTCGGCAAAGTCGCGGAAGATCGTTTCCCGCATCAGGTGCGAGTGCAGGGCGGCCACGCCGTTCACTTTATGACTGCCGACCACAGCCAGGTGCGCCATGCGCACGCGCTGTTCGCCATCCTCGGCGATGAGCGACAGGCGGCGCAGGCGCTCGACATCGCCCGGATACTGGCGCGCCACTTCTTTCAGGAAGTAGTGGTTGATGCGGTAGATGATTTCCATGTGGCGCGGCAGCAGTGCTTCCATCAGGCGCACCGGCCATTGCTCCAGCGCCTCGGGCATGAGGGTGTGATTGGTGTAGGCGAAGGTGTTGGTGCAGATCGCCCACGCTTTTTCCCAGGAGAGATCTTCTTCGTCGACCAGGATGCGCATCAGTTCCGGGATGGCCAGCGCGGGATGGGTGTCGTTGAGCTGGATGGCAATCGATTCCGGGAAGGCGGACCAGTCGTTGCCGAAGTCGCCCTTGAAGCGCTGCACGATATCCTGGATCGAGGCGGAGACCAGGAAGTATTCCTGCTTCAGCCGCAGCGCCTTCCCCTGCGATACGTTGTCATTGGGGTAGAGCACTTTGGTGATGTTCTCGGTGAGCACTTTCTTTTCGCAGGCGGCGATGTAGTCGCCATGGTTGAAGTAATCGAGGTTGAACTCATCCGAGGAGCGCGCCGTCCACAGGCGCAGAGTGTTGACGTTATGCGTCTGATAGCCGGGCACCGGCGTGTCGTAGGCCATGGCGAGCACTTCGTCGGCGTCGCGCCAGTAGGCGCGGGTCGCGCCGTCGCGCTCGGTATGCTGCTCGGTGCGCCCGCCGAAGCGTACGGTGAAGACATGCTCGGGGCGGGCGACTTCCCAGGGGTTGGGCAGCGACAGCCAGCTATCCGGCGTTTCCATCTGGCGGCCATTGACGATCTTCTGGTTGAACAGGCCGTAGTCGTAGCGGATGCCGAAGCCGTGCGCCGGGATGTTCAGCGTGGCCAACGAGTCGAGGAAGCAGGCGGCCAACCGTCCCAGACCGCCGTTGCCCAGCCCGGCATCCATTTCGCACTCGCGCATCTCTTCCAGATCGAGGCCGAGTTCCTCCAACGCCTGCTTGCAGGTATCGTACAACCCGAGGTTGATCAGGCAATTGCCCAGGGTGCGGCCCATGAGAAATTCCATGGAGAGGTAATACACGCGCTTCGGCTTCTCGCGATAATAGGTTTCCTGGGTGAGAATCCACCGCTCGACGAGATGGTCGGCCGCCGCGTAGGCCACGCTCTGGAACAGGTCGTACTGCGTGGTATGCTGGTGGCCTTTGGCGAGGCGGTACTGGAGGTTATTGAGAATGGCGAGCTTGAAGGATTCGACGCTGGTGCCCCGGCAGGTGACCTGCCAGCTCTCCACGAGATGATCAGTCAGCATAATAGGTGCCTCAATGTCATTCTGCGAATGGTGCCGCGACCGGCCAGGGGATGCAAGTAATCTTATGCCAATCGTGGTCTCCCGTCAACCGGAAGGGCTTGATGAGCGGAGCGCGCCCCCGCTTGCCGCAGATCAAATCTCGCAAGGCGAGTGATAATAATCGTAGTGTTGTGCATGCAGTTACACTGCCGGGCGCGAATGTTGCGACTACGGGATGGTTGCCGGTATGCGGTTCAGTATAGTGGCGGAAGTAGTTGCTGGCTCCGGGTTTCTGGTGGTAGCGGGTCGTTACGCGGTGAATGACTCTGCGATCTGGCCTGTGTGCAGTCCGCGTATGGCGTATGGCGTTTCGCGAGGCGTCTTCCCCTCCCCTGTTGCAACGGGGGAGGGTAGGGTGGGGGTCCTCCGCTTTTCCCCTCCCGCGACACAAGGGAGGGGAGTCCGTTTTCCGATACGCGAAACGCCATACGCGAAACGCGGATTGAATAAGGATCTGGTCGGAGAGTCAAGTGAAAGGAGGGTGTTATGCGCTACGGATTGCTGTGTGTATTGCTGGGTTTGCTGGCGGTGCTCGTGCTCGGTTGTGATGCCGGATCGATTGCGGAGAATGAGATCGAGGAGGCGGCGCCGCGCTACATCGGCCCGGCGGATCGTTATGACGCCGCGGTGGAGGGGTTGGGCGCTTCCCGCGCTGAGCAGGTGCAGCTCATCGGCTACGGCGTGCGGCCCGAGCCGAACCTGGAGTTGCAACAGCTCACGCTCACCTTTCGCGATGTCGACTATCAGCGCAGCCCGTTTCGCGTGACCCGCGTGGGCAATGCGCGTTTCACCGTGACCGCCACCGAACAGGCAGTCACAAGCTACCTTGCCGAACGCGCGCAGCAGGCGACGCCGGTGCCCATCCGCGACCTGCGCGTCAATTTCCTGGCCGATCAGGTGCAGATCAGCGGCAACGCCGCGGTGGCCGGGCAGGAAGTGCCGCTGACCACCACCGGCACGCTGCAGGCACAGGGCGCGCGGGTGCTGTACCAACCGCAGCGCATCACCGTCGAGCAGATCGCGCTGGGCGAGCAGTTGCGCGGCGTGGTGGCGCAGGTCATCAACCCGCTGATCGATCTCTCGCGCCTGCGCTTTGCGCCACAGATCGAATCGATCACCCTGCGGCCGGGCACGATCACCGTCTCCGGCACCGGCGACGTGACCCCGCTGCTGGAGGAGTAGCGGGGGTGCGGGCGATCGGATGATTTCCATATCGCATGAGGTGCTATTCACCGCATCATCACCGCCCGTTCATCATTCTGTAACGGGGGTATGCTAACATAGGTGCATGATCGTACAGCCCTTGGCGGACGAACAGCGCTCGAGCATGCCCCCGCCGGCCAGGACGCGCCGCGACTTTGCCGGGTGGTGCGCCCTCCTGCTCGGGGTATTGCTCATCGCCGCCGCACTCGCCTATGCGGTCAGCGTCACCTTCCAGCTCACACGTCTGCTGTACCTGGTTACGGTGGAGTGGGGATTGATCACGCTGGCGGCGTACGGCGTGCGGTGGGCACGGCGGCGGCGCTGGCTTTACGCACTGCCCCTGGCCAGCCTACTCGGCCTCGCCGCGTGGGCCTGGACGGCTGATCGCACGCCGGACACGCAACATTTGCGCCAGATCTATCGTGCACGACTGCTCGCTTTCCACGGCGCCCGCTACGTTTGGGGCGGCGAAACGCATATCGGCATCGATTGCTCGGGCCTGGCGCGCATCGCCCTGTGCGAGGCGATGGTGCTGCATGGGCTGCGCGAGGGAAATCCCCGCCTGCTGGGCACCATACTCTGGCGTTTCTGGTGGCGGGATATGAGCGCGCGGGCGATGGGCGAGGGGGCATTCGCGTACACCCGGCGCATTGGCGCCGCTCCGCAACTCGCGGGCATGGATCACCGCGGCCTGCTGACAGGCGATCTGGCAGTGACGCAGGATGGCTCTCACGTGCTCATCTACATCGGCGACGGGCAATGGATCGAAGCGAGCCCGGAGGACAGGCGCGTGGTGCACAACCCCGCCGCTACTGAGTCATCCCGCTACTACTTCCGCCAGCCGGTGACGATCAACCGCTGGTGGGTATTGGATGAGCGTTGAGGGAAATCGATCGCAGGTCACTTTGGCGGTCTTCTTTGTTCAGCCAGGGGTTCACGCTGCTCATTGAAGGCATTACGCCAGGTTTACACACCGGGTATGCTAACAGACGTTCTTTCCGGTGGACAGTCAGAGTGGTATAATGATGAATGAAGCACTCCTCGCATGGAAGGAGAGCGTATGGCTCATCCCTCTTCACTGCCGTGGACGGTATGGTTGGCGGTGGCGCTACCCTGGCTATCCGCCCTTATGCTATGGAAACCGGTGACTCACAGTGGAGATGTGCTTCTGTTCTGGCTTTTCTCCCCCTGTTTTCTCCTGCCCACTGTGCACACGCTTCTTATAGTCAACCGAATACGCTTTGCGCGGAAGTTCGCGTGGTACTGCAGCAGTATCCTGGTTCCCTTGGCCTTCGTTATCCTTATCGTACAGCACTTGCGTCATCAGCTTATTCCCGGCGTCACCGCGACCGTGGTACTACTGTTACTTATCGGTATTCCGTTCCTGCTGGCGGCACTCTTTCTGGGAGCGCGAAAGTCACACGACTTTTTCGCTGCGGGAACTGAAGGTCACTGCTAAACACGCTCTCACTGGCAACCAGGAATTCGCTGTACTCACGCCCTGGCTAGCATCCGCCATCCCTTCGGGATAGTAAGATACGGTAGACCCCCCTCCTGCCTCCCCCCGTTGTGACAGGGGGAGGGAATACGGTAGACCCCCCTCGTCAGCGTGGTGAGTGGTCGGTCGTCAGTGGTGACTGGCCTTCCGATGCGAGTTACCCCGGGAGGTGGTCGCGCCAGATGGCATGCACGCCCACGGTGGGGTTGACGATCTGCGTGATTTGGGTGTCGACCGCGAGGCTGGCGAGCATGAAGGCGTCGATGCGCGGGATGCCGAGTTTGGCCTGCATGAGATCGAGCATGTTGTTGAGGGCGAGGTACATGGCGGCCTCCAGCTCGGCATGGAAGCCGAAGGTGATCCACCAGCCTTCAGGGGTGCGGGCCGCCGGCCAGTGCAAGGGAAATCCTTCCTCCAACCGCAGGGAGAGGGTGGCCGACTGCAGCCCGCACTCGATGGCGGTGTCGCAGATTTCGCCGTCGCCCTGCGCGACGTGGGCGTCGCCGAAGGAGAAGAGTGCGCCTTCCACTTCGACGGGCAGATAGAGCGTGCAGCCCTCGACCAGTCGCGTGCAGTCGATGTTGCCCCCATACTGCCCCGGCGCGGCCACGTCATGGTAGCCGGGCGCGGCGGGCATGACGCCCATCCAGCCGAGGAAGGGGCGCACGGGTAGCGTGAACCCGCGGGGGGAGCGCGCGATGCCCTGCCGGGCATCGATCTCCCAGGCGATGCGGTCGTGCGGGTCGTCGATGCCCAGGTGCGCGTACCGCGCGGTGGGCAGCCCTTCCACCTCGGTGAACCCGTAAGCGCCGGGCACGAGCGCGCCGACCTCCACCGCCAGCGTCAT
>JAGUZN010000017.1 GCA_020060775.1 Armatimonadota bacterium | reverse complement strand
GTTTTGCGGGTCATCGGGCTGCGGTTGGTCGCTCATGGCTAATTTCCGATAAGTGAGAGTTATCGGAAGTTAGCATAACAGAAAAGCGCCCGGATGGCAAGGGCTGGGAGGGGAAGGGCGAGATGGAAGGCTAAGGGCTAAGGGATAAAGGCTAAATGTTATGGGTCGTCGCATTGTCTTCTGCCGGGCAAGGTTAGCGGTGGTAGGCCATTCCCTCCCCCTGTCGCAACGGGGGGAGGTAGGAGGGGGGTACTCCCCTGTTGATAAGGAACGACCCCCACCCTGCCCTCCCCCGTTGCGACAGGGGAGGGGAAGGCGTTTCCCGATACGCGAAATGCCAACCGCCAACCGCGGACCTGGTAAAGAAGAGGTGGGGGAACACGGCACAACGTGACGACCCACTCCAACCAGAAACTAGAAACCAGAAACTCCTATATATAAATAAGGTCTCCGGGCGTTTATGCCAGAAAAATACCACAACGACTATACAGGAGAGGAAGTTCATGTATAATAAGTATAGTATGTTGCAGGAATACTGAGACGATTGGAGGATCGGGCTGCCGGGCAGGACTGCCGGATGCCGTACGGATGCGCGAACCGTTCACGTTGTTGACGCGCTGTCCATCACAGCCAAGTTGCGGTCGTGGGATACGTAAGGAGGGACGCCATGTTGCTATGGGGACCTCGCCCAGGACGCATGACCCTGCACGAGGCGGTGCAACGCGCCGACCTCGCCACCGCCACCGCCCTGGTGCGCAAGGGCGCGGACATTCACGCGCCTGACCCGCGCGGCCACACCCCGCTCCACTACGCCGCGCTGACCGAAAATATCGATATGGTCGAACTCCTCATCGACCACGGCGCGGAGGTGAATGCCAACGATCAGGACGGCCGCACCCCCCTGCACCTGGTGGCGCAAAACCGCGACGGCGATACCGCCGCCTTCCTCATCAGCAAAGGGGCCACTGTCGGCGCACAGGACCGTCGCGGCCGCACGCCGCTGCATCTCGTTGCCGCCCTCGGCGATACCGAGATGGGCGCGCTGCTCATCGCGCACCAGGCGCAGGTGAATGCCCGTGACCACCACCTGCGCACGCCGTTGCACGAAACCGCCCGTTATGGCCACGTCGACTTCGCCGAACTGTTGCTGGCGCACGGCGCACAGGTGAATGCGCGCGATAGCTATGGGAAAACGCCCATGCATGAGGCAGCGCGCGGCACCGACCCGGTGACCGACGACAGTCCCCTCCCCCGCTGCCCGCACAAATCGCTGATCTACACCCTGCTGCACCACGGCGCCACCATCAACGTGCGCGACGACCTGCAGCGCACGCCGCTGCACGACGCCTCGTGCATGGGACACCTGCTCGTCGCCCAGATGCTGCTGTCGATGGGCGCGGATGTACACGCGAAGGAGAAACAGGGGCTCACCCCGCTGCTGGAAGCCAGCAGCATGGGCCACCGCGCCGTCGCCGAGCTCCTCCGCCACTACGCCGAACAAGCACGGTAAGACAGCGTTCCTGGTTTCTGGTTGCTGGTTTCTGGTTGGGGGTGGGTCGAGGTCGTCCGTAGGGCGTCATGAGCGCAGTCGAATGGCCGTACCGCGCCGGAAGTCCCGCGCTGGCATGCGTGCCCGACCACACCGCACCGGCTTCGACCTTGCACCACGCCATTCCCTCCCCCTGTCGCAACGGGGGGAGGCCAGGAGGGGGGTCTCCCCTTTATCCCTTATCCTTCCTCCTTCGCCTTCCCCGCGCTCTAGCCAAGCGCCGTGCGACGCGGTATGATGAGGGCACACTCACCGCAGACATGGCAGAAAGGGTCGCTGATGAAGATTATCCCATTTGGCGCGGCAGGCGAGGTGACGGGGTCCAACTTTTTGGTCGAGGCCGGGGGCGCGCGCTTCCTGATCGATTGCGGGCTCTTCCAGGGTAGTCGCGAGGACGAGGAGCGCAACCGCGAATTCGCCTTCGATCCTGCCGCCCTCGATGCAGTGGTGCTCACCCACGCGCATCTCGACCACAGCGGGCGCGTGCCTATGCTGCCCGAGCGCGGCATGCGCGGTCCCATCTTCGCCACGCCCCCCACCACCGAACTGGCCGCGCTGCTCTGGCGTGATGCCGCCAAGCTGCAGGTGGAAGACTTTCTGCGCGCCACGCGCAAGCGCCGCCGCGCCGGGGAGACGGCGGAACCCCCGCTGTACTGGGAGCAGGATGTGGAGGAGACGGTGCGGCAGGTACAGCCGCATCCCTTCGGCACGCCGCTGGCGCTCGGCGACGCGCAGGTGATCTTCCATCCCGCCGGGCACGTGCTCGGCTCCGCCTTCGTGGAGGTGCGCGAGGGCGACCGCCGCGTGCTCTTCTCCGGCGATCTCGGCCCCAATGACCATAACGTGATGCCTGACCCCACCCTGCCCCCCACCTGCGATCTCGCCTTTTGCGAATCCACCTATGGCAACCGCCGCCACCGCACGCTGGAGGACTCGGTAGAGGAGTTGCGCCAGGCCGTGCATTGGGCGCTGGAGGCGGGCGGCAACGTGGTCATCCCCGCCTTCGCGCTGGAGCGCGCGCAGGATATCCTCTTCTACCTGGGGCGGCTGCGTGCCGCGGGACAACTCCCCGAGTGCCCGGTGTATCTGGACAGCCCGCTCTCCATCAGCATCACCCACCTCTACACGCGCCACGTCGCGGAACTGGACGCCGACACCCGCGCGGTGGTGGAGGCCGGCGGCAAACCGTTCGACTTCCCCGGCCTGCGCGCCACCCGCACCGGCGCGGAATCACGCACCATCAACGGCGTGAACGGGGCCATCATCATCGCCGGCAGCGGCATGTGCCAGGGCGGGC
>JAGUZN010000243.1 GCA_020060775.1 Armatimonadota bacterium | reverse complement strand
TCCGGCGCTCGCCATCCTCAACTGCCGAACCGCCTTGCGCCATCTGGCCTCCGGCGGCATGCTGGGCGCGCAGAGCACACCGGACGGCCTGCGCGTCGACATCGCCCATCCGCCCGTCGCCGCCTACAGCGTATGGAAGATCGCGCAACTGGCCGATGACGACACGCTGATCGACGAGGCCTATCCGATCCTGTTGCGCTGGCATGATTGGTGGCGCAACTTCCGCGACGGTAACCATGACCACCTGCTGGAGTGGGCGTCGCCGGAGGAAACGGGCATGCCCGGCCACCCGCTGTACGACGAAGCCGCCATCGACGACACCACCGGCGTGATGCGATTGAACGATGTCGGCCTGAACAGCCTGTGGGCGCTGGACGCCTTTGCGCTCATGCGCATGGCGCTGGCGCGCAAAGACCTCGATCAGGCCACCCACCTGGAACTGGAGATTCACGACATCGCCATGCGGCTGAATTTCGAAGGGTGGGATCCCAGCAAAAATCTCTTCCGCAGCCGGGACTGGAACACCCGCGAACCGGAACACCAGTCGCTCACCATGGCGCTGGCGCTCGCCGGCCGCATTCCGACGCGCCGCCATGCCGCGCGTATGCTCAACGAGCACTTCACCCAGGAATTCAATACGCCCTACCTGCTGCCCACCGTGAGCAATCGCGACGCGGCATTCCATGAGCAGTTGCCCTGGCGCGGGCGGGTGTCGCCGCTGTTGAACTACCTGATCGCAGAAGGACTGCGCATCTACGTGGAGGATGCCTGGGCCGAGCGCATCGCGCTCTCCGGACTGGAACTGCTCCGGCGCAGTTGGGAGGATGGGCGGCACGTCTACGCCTCCTACAACGCCCTCACCGGCGAGGGAGGCGATATCCCGCAGGACTCGCTGTCGCCGGTGGGCACGCTCCTCGCCGCCCTGGGCATCGCCATGCTCATCGATCTGGAAATCACCGAGGGCCTGCGGCTGGGCAACCTCTGCGGCGCGGAGATGGCAGTGCGCGGCATCGCCGTGCATGGCAACTGGTACGATGTGGCCAGCGGGCCGTGGGGATTATCCGTCAGCCGCAACCTGGCGCCATGGATCGAGACGAATCGCCCGGCCATCCTGCGCAACGTCTTTCAGGACGACCGCGTCTTTTCCGCCCAGGTGCGCGCGGCGGATAGTCAGCCGGTGCGCCTGCGCTGCCACGGCTTCGCCCCGCGAAAATCGGTGCATATCCGCGTGAACGGCGCCGCTTATCCGGTGCGCGCCAACGGCCAGGGGGTGGCTGAAGTTACGCTGACGATCCCGTCGCCGCCGGCGTCGCCGGCATAGCGGCGGCTTCCGCCGCGGCCATTTTCCGGTCCATCGCGCGGACGAACGGCCAATAGATCAGCGCGGCGAGCGCGATGTTCACCAGCGAGAGCGCGACCGCCGCCCACGACCCCTGCGTCGAGAGGAACGCACCGATCGGGCCGGGCAGCGTCCACGGCACCACCAGCGAGGGCACCGGCACCAGCCCGCTGCTCGTCGCCACCACGGTGGTGATGAGCGCGACCACCGGCGCCAGGATGAACGGGATCGCCAGGCTCGGGTTCATCATCACCGGCACGCCGAAGATCAGCGGCTCATTGATGTTGAACAACGCGGGCAGCGCCCCCACCTTCGCGATGGCGCGCAACCCCACGGCCTTCGCGCGCAGCAGCAGGAACGGCAACACCAGCGTCGCGCCGGAACCGCCCACCCAGATATAAAACTGCAGGGCTTCACGCGTGTTCAGCAGGCCGGCGCCGGCGGCATTCGCCGTGATATTCATCAGCCAAATGCTCTGGATCGGTGCGAGAATGGCCACGGCGTGAATGCCGAGCAGCCACACGACCGAGTCAATGAGGATGATCGCCAGCATCACCAGGAACACCGACATGCCCGGCTTGCTCATCGCCATTACCGGCTTCGCCAGATAATCGCTGATCAGCGCGAACAGGTCGATGCCCAGCAGATGCACCACCGCCCACAGCGGCACCAGGATGATGATGCCGGGCAGCAGCGCGGAAAACGACCGCCCCACCGCGGGCGGCACCCCGGCGGGCAGGCGAATTTCCAGTTTATACTTGCGCGCGAGCCGCTGCACCTCCGGCACCAGCAACCCGATGAGAATGGCCATGAACAACCCGCCCGAACCGAGATTGGCCATGGGCAGGAATTTGCCGGCGGCCTCCGCCCCCACCGGCACCGCGATGGCCATGCCATTCATCATGAGCAAGCCGGCGGCGGAGAGCAGCCCCGCCGACAGCGCATCGAGATCGTAGCGCCGCGCCAGGCTGTGCGCCACGCCGAACGCGACGTACAACCCCACCAGCCCCACCAGCAGGCGGAACCCGGTGAGCAGGTGCCCGACAAATGGGCTCGCCATATACTTCGCCAGCGCGTCCTGCGACCCGAGCGGCGGCTGCGCGACGAGCATGAACAGGCTGCCGATGAGCACCAGCGGCAATGCCCCCACCACCCCGTCGCGAATCGCGTTCAGGTGCGGCTGCTGTCCGACCTTATCGGCAATGCGCATCAGCGGCTTTTCCAACCGTTCCATCATATTGGACATGGAAGAAAGACTCCTCGGATAACAGACGCTGCATGGTACCCATCACCACGCCGGATCACGCGGGACCCGGGGGTCACATGCCGAAGAGGCGGTAGATCGCATACGACCCCACCTCGCGCACGATATACTCCCCCTGCGTGCGCAGGCTTTTCGCACGGGAATACGGCGTCGGGCTCACCCGCGCGGACATCCCGAGGTCGCGCGCGATGCGCCGCAGGCGAAAGGCATGAAACGGGTCGCTCACCACCATGGCGGTGCGCAGTCCCTGGCGGCGCATAATGTCAGCGGCATACTGCATGCTTTGCATGGTGGTGCGCCCCTGCGCCTCCATCAGGATGGCGCGCGATGGCACGCCGTGCTCCTCGGCATAGTGCTTGCCCGCCCACGCCTCGGTGAAACGATCACCGGGACGCTTGCCCCCGCAGAACAGCAGCGTGGAAGCATACCCCTGCTGGTACAGCGCGATCGCGTGTTCCAACCGTCCCAGGTACATCGGCCGGGGGCGGCCGTCCCACTGCGCCGCGCCCAGCACGATGATAACATCCGCCGGGCCGCGCTCATCCTGTTTGCCGGCGAGGTAAATGCGCACGGTGAGTGAGATCAAATACAGTATGGCCAGCACCGCCGCCAGGCAGAACACCCTGGCGCCGCGCAACCGGCGTTTCCGCGTTGAAGTGACCACGCAGCCAGCTCCCTCTTGTTGCGCGATTATAACACAGAGTGCACCCCACGGCGACACACCGTCCGGTGGCGGCAAAGGCGTCTCCCGGTTGACAGTCCGGGGATACCCCGGTATCGTAAAGCGGCTTGAATTCTGTGCCACCCGGGGACGCTGCATGACTGCTCACCGTAAGTTCGCCTACACCTCGCTGGACGATTTTCGCGCCGATATTGCGGCGCGCGGTCTCGAGATACCCATCGCCGACTCCACCGCGATTCTGGCCGAACCCGTGGCGTTCGGGCCGCATGTCGCGCCCAACCGAATGATCATCCACCCGATGGAAGGCTGCGATAGCGAGGCTGACGGCAGCCCCTCCGATCTGGTCATCCGCCGCTACGAGCGTTTTGCCGCCGGCGGCGCCG
>JAGUZN010000077.1 GCA_020060775.1 Armatimonadota bacterium | reverse complement strand
GAGAGCGCAAGGTACCCGGCAGTGGGGCGCACGGCATCGAACGACAGGTGGCATGCAAGGGGGGACAACTGGGCAAGGTATTGGTCCGAGGGGGTTTCCTCAAGCGAGACCAACGACACTTTTACCGCACCGAGTACCGGGGAAAAAACGGCGCCAAGGCGCTGGGTGAAATCGCCATGCAGTGTGTGCAGCAGGCGCGCACGCTCTTTGTCAGCAGGCCCACCGTTCGGTTGCCCAGTCGAGCAAGGTGAGCAGATGGCATGATGTGACGGCAATATGGGCCGAGCATTCACAGCAGAGAACCTTTCTACATAAAACAAACGAACACAGATAAAACAGGAAAGGCGATCCCTGTTGACGGATGGAGACAGCGCAGGCTCCACGGATTAGCAAGCGGAGAGGCGCCATCATGTACTAGCGGCGAACAGGCATGGGAAGAGGACCCCCTCAAAAAAAGTGTTGAGGGCGTGAATCCGGAATGACGGTGAGGAAGAGTGCGATCACCCGCACTGCGGTGAGACGTAGCGCTCCGCAAGAGGGGTGCTGCCGGATCACGTCCGCTTCTTTATTCCATAGCCGGTAAAAAAAGTTGAGATAAATTCGAAGAAAATCCTGAAAAGCGCTAAAGTCCTTCTCTCAACCTGCCGATAATTATATATTCGGTGCGTGGAGATCCCGAACCTTCCGCCGAGTGAGACGATTTTGGGCACGGCATCAGGCGTCCAGATAGGCGAGGTAAGCGGAGGGGAAGGGGCGCAGCGCCCGCTCGATGACCCCGTGGACGTAGGAGAGGAACACGCCGTAGTTGACCATCGGCACCCCCGCGTCCTCTGCGCGCAGGCCGCGCGCAAGCATCTCCGGACGGTTGATCATACAGCCGCCGCAATGGATAACCAGGTCATAACTGGCGAGGTCTGCCGGGAAGTCAGGCCCGCTGCTGAAGTGGAAGTCGATGTCGCCGCCGACGAGCTGGCGCAGCCAGCGCGGAATCTGCACCTTGCCGATGTCGTCCGCCTGCCGGTGATGCGTGCACGCTTCGGCGATCAGCACTCTCGCCCCCGGCCGCAGCCGCTCCACCGCCTTCACCCCGCGCGCCAACTGCTCCAGGTCGCCTTTCATACGCGCCATCAGGATGGAAAAGGTGGTGAAGGGCACATCATCCGGCGTGTCCGCCGCCGCCTTCAACACCGCTTGCGAGTCGGTCACCACCAGCTTCGGCTTCGTTTTCAGGTTGCTCAGTGCAAATTTTAACTCGCGCTCTTTCACCACCAGCGTGTATGCGTCGTGGTCCAGCGCGTTGCGAATGGTCATCACCTGCGGCAGAATCAGCCGGTCCTTCGGCGCCGCCTTGTCGATGGGCACCACCAGCACCACGCAATCGCCCGGGCCGACCAGCCCGTCGAGCACCGAGGCCTGCAAACGGTCGGCGGGAGTATGGGCAATCAGCAGGCGCTTCAACTCGTCGATCCCCTGGCGCGTGACCGCGCTCACCAACACTACCGGAAGCGCGTGCGCCGTTGCCCACGCCAACGCCGGTGCAGCTTCCGCCGCGAGGTCAGCTTTATTCACGGCGGCAATCACCGTGCGGCCGCGCTCGCGCAGGCGCGCCAGCAGGTCGTCCTCAAACTGATCGGGCTCCTGCTCCGGGTCGAGCACCAATACGGCGAGATCGGTGCGATCAATCACCCGCAGCGTCTTCTCTACGCGCAGTGCGCCCAGGTCGCCGGTATCATCGATGCCTGCCGTGTCGGTGATCACCACCGGGCCCAGCGGGAGAATCTCCATCGCTTTGGCCACCGGGTCAGTGGTCGTGCCCGGCACCGGGGAGACAATGGCGGCCGACTGCTGGGTGAGCGCGTTGATCAGGCTCGATTTCCCCGCATTGCGCCGGCCGAAAATGCTGATGTGCAGGCGGCTGCCGCTCGGAGTCTCATTCAGTGTGGGCATCTTTCATCTCCTCCTGGCAAGCCACCCGGCGCACGTGGCCATGGCCATCGCTCACCGTGCGGCCGATGGCGTCGATATGCGCGATAATCTGTGCCCGCGCCGCCACCGCGTCATCGCCCGGGAATACCTTGCCCGGGTAGAGCGCGTAATGGCCGCGCACGCGCGGCGGGGTGATATTCGGCATCAGCACATTCGCCCCCGCCTGCAGCGCCCGCTCCCGCCCCTGCGGGTGCAAACTGCCCATGGCGGTGGTCGCCGGCAGGTGGGCGTAGGGGAAGACGAGTCGCAGCACCGCCACCAGCCGCAGTGTTGCCTCCACCGTGCCCCCGGCGGCATCGCCCAACGGGGTGGCGGGGTGGGGGATAAACGGGCCGACGCCCAGCATCTCCGCGCCCAACTCGTGCAGCCATATCACGTCGCCCGCCAGAATCTCCGGCGTCTGTCCCGGCAGACCCACCATCACGCCCGAGCCAAGTTGAAAGCCCAACTCGCGCAGCGTATATAAACAGGCCTTCCGCTCCTCGAGGTCATCATCCGGGTGCAGCGCGGCGAACAACGCCGGGTCGGTGGTTTCGATGCGCAGCAGATACCGGTCCGCGCCCGCCTCGCGCCACTGG
Source organism: Armatimonadota bacterium (assembly GCA_020060775.1). GTDB lineage: Bacteria > Armatimonadota > Hebobacteria > CAIYQO01 > CAIYQO01 > JAGUZN01. Next base: position 2,940 of record JAGUZN010000077.1, on the reverse strand, counting down.
CGGTAGGTCTCCGCGTCGCGCTCGCCCAGGCTCAAGGTCACCGCGAGGTCCGTGGTCGCTTTGATCCGGCGAATGACTTCCGCCATCCGTTCGGCGGTGAACCACATATCCTCGCCGGACTGCATCACCACCGTGCGATACCCCAGCGCCTGGATATGCTGTGCCGTCTCCACGATCTCATCAGGGGACAGACGATAGCGGACGACCCCTTCATGCCCGCGGCGCACGCCGCAGTAGGCGCAATCGCGCCGGCAATAGTTGGAAATTTCAATCAACCCGCGCAGGTGCACGTCGTCGCCCACGTGCGCCGCACGCACCGCTTCCGCGGCACGGTACAACGCCGGGGCATCCGCTTCGGCACAGGTGAGCAGGGGCACGAGCCACGACAGCGCCGGGCGCTCACCATCCAGCGCACATCGCAAGGCCTCGGCAAATGGCAGGTATCGATTAATGTCAGCGATCATCCATCTCCCCACGGGTCATTATCACGACAAATTTTATCGAAATTATTCGCTGATGGCAAGGGGAAAGCGGGCCAGGGCCAGGATTGCCACGCAAGACGATTATCGTGCGGCGGCTACCGAGGTCGCAAATCCGTGCGGATGCTGCTGATGCCACTGCCAGGCAGTCGCGATGATCGCGCGGACGTCGGTGTACTGCGGCCGCCAGCCCAGCTCATCCTGTGCGCGTTCCGCACTGGCCACCAGCACCGCCGGATCCCCCGCGCGGAGCGGCGCGACTTCCGCCGGGATGGCGTGGCCAGTCACCGCGCGGCACTGCTCGATGATCTCACGCACGGAAAATCCCTGCCCGTTGCCAAGGTTGTACGCCCCGGAAGATCCGCCATCTGCCAGCCGCTCCAGCGCCAGCAAATGCGCGGAGGCCAGATCGTGCACGTGAATGTAATCGCGCAGGCAGGTCCCGTCGGGAGTCGGGTAGTCGTCGCCGTAAATATTGATATGCATGCGCTGCCCCAGCGCCACCTGCAGCACCAGCGGAATGAGATGCGTCTCCGGCGCATGGTCTTCGCCGATGCGCCCGGCGGGGTCCGCCCCCGCGGCATTGAAATAGCGCAGCGCGGTATAGTGCAGGCCATACGCCTCGCGATAGCTCTCCAGCAATCCTTCAAAGGCCAGCTTCGTGCGGCCGTACGGATTCGTTGGGCGAGTGGCATCCTCCTCGCGGATGGGCACGCGTTCCGGCTCGCCATAGGTCGCAGCGGTGGAAGAGAAAATCACATGGCGAACCCCCGCCGCCAGTGCGGCATCGATCAACCGCTTACCTTTCACCACATTGTTCTCGTAATATTTTTCCGGGTGGGTCACCGATTCGCCCACCAAACTGTCCGCGCCGAAATGCATCAGCGCGTCGATGCCCTCATCGCGACACAATCCCTCCACCAGCGCGGCATCGCCGAAATCGCCTTCCACCAACCGTGCATCCAGCACCGCCTCGCGATGCCCTTTGGATAGATTGTCGAGCACCACCACCTCATGCGCGGTATGCTGAGTCAGGTACAACACCATATGGCTGCCGATATAGCCGGCCCCGCCGACGATGAGAATCTTCACCGCTTCCTCCTGTGGCGGGATGCCGCCGTCTCGTATCCCGCCCTGCAAGGATAGCGTTTCTCGCTGCGCGGGTAAAGATGTTCACGCCCACCAGAGAATGCTCTATACTGAATATCATGAAAATCGGCAGCGTCCCGTATTTGAATGCTCGGCCCCTGGTGGACGAACTCGACCGTCATCCGCCCGCCGGCGTCACGATCAGTTACGCCATCCCTTCCGTGCTGGTGGCGCAATTGCTCGCCGGCGAGGTGGATATCGCCATGGTCTCCACCTTTTGCACGCTGGAGCATCCGCATCTGCACCTGCTGCCCGATATCGGCGTGACGGTGACCGGGCCGGCGTGGAGCGTGCGCCTCTTCAGCACAGTGCCGCTGGAAGATATCCGCACGCTGGCGCTCGATGCCAGTTCGCGTTCCACCAACGCGCTGGCGCGCATCGTGCTCGCCGAGATGTACGGTGTCACACCTGCCTGCCGGGCGCTCCCGCCGGACGCCGGGATGATGCTGCGGCAGGCGGATGCCGCGGTGCTCATCGGCGACATCGGATTGGCCGCACCCTCCGCCGGCATAGTGAATCTTGACCTGGGGGCGGCATGGCACGCTCTCACCGGGCTTCCCTTTTTCTTCGCCGGCTGGGTGGCGCGCGATGACGCGGTGCTGCGCGAGGCCACCCCGCTGCTGCATGCTGCATTGGACGCGGGATTGGCGCGACTGCCCGTGATCGCCGAAGCGGAAGCACAGCGGCTGGGCATTGCCCATGAGCGGTGTTATCAGTACCTGGCCGAGGTGATGCGCTACCATGCCGGCGCGGCGGAGCGCGCCGGATTGGCGGAGTTTGGCCGGCGGGCGCAACAGCATGGGCTATTACCCGAACACGCGGTGGAACGGATATGACGACAACAGGGACATTGTTGGATCGCGCCGCGGCGGGGCAGCGCCTCACGCCTGATGAAGGGCTCGCGCTGTTCGATATGGAACTGCTCGACCTCGGGCAGGCTGCTGACGCGCGCTGCCGCGCCGTGCATCCCGCCCCCGCGCGCACCTTCATCATCGGGCGCAATATCAACTACACCAATGTCTGCACTGTGCGCTGCAGTTTTTGCGCCTTCTCCCGCAGTGCCCGCCATGCCGAAGCGTACTTGCTCACCACCGATGAGATGCTCGACAAGGTGGCGGAACTGGTCGCCGCCGGCGGCACTGAGATGCTGCTGCAGGGTGGGGTGCATCCCGGCCTGTCGCTCACCTGGTTCGAAGAGTTGTTCCGAGCAGTCGCCGCCGCGTATCCCTCCGTGCAAATCCACGCCCTTTCGCCGAGCGAAGTCCACGCCCTCGCCGAGCGGGAGGGCATGCCGGTCGCTGCCGTCCTGGCG
>JAGUZN010000279.1 GCA_020060775.1 Armatimonadota bacterium | reverse complement strand
GCGGGGCGCACGCCCGCGTCCACCTCAAGGTGAATACCGGCATGGGCCGCGTCGGCGTGCGCTGGGATCAGGCCGCCGGCTTCATCCGCCAGGTCGCGGCCATGCCTGGCCTCGAAGTCGAAGGCATCATGACGCACTTCGCCACCGCCGACTACGAAGACCAGACATCGGCGCAGACGCAGTTCTCGCGCTTCATGCACGTGCTGGCCGATGTGGAGGGCCGCGGCATCCGTCCGCGCTTCCGTCACAGCGCCAACAGCGCGGCGCTCACCTTCCTCCCGCACACCCATCTCGACCTGGTGCGGCCCGGGCTCATCCTCTACGGCCTGCCCCCCGTGCCGCTGGCCAGCGACATCCCGCCGGAGACGGGATTCCCCGGCGTGCATCCGCCTACGAAACGCGTCGATTATGCCCGCGAGCGCACCGCGGACACCCGCGACCGCTATGCGCCCTTCCCGCTGCGCTCCGCCCTCACGCTGAAGGCCAGCGTCGTGCAGGTGCACCGACTGCCCGCCGGCGATGCCGTGGGTTACGGCCTCACCTACCGCACCACACGCGACTCCACCTTCGCCATCCTGCCGCTCGGCTACGCCGATGGCTTCTCGCGCGCCCTCTCCAACCGCGGCTGGGCGCTCCTCCACGGCCGGCGCGCCCCCATTGCCGGGCGCATCAGCATGGACCAGACGATCATCGACGTCACCGATATCCCGGATGTCGCGGTGGGCGACGAAGCCGTGCTCATCGGGCGACAACAGGACGAGGAGATCACCGCCTGGGAAGTCGGCCTGGCCATGGGCAGCATCGCCTACGAAGCCCTCACCAACCTCGGCCCCCGCCTCCCCCGCATCTACCTCGACGAGGGGAAGGCGGGGGGCAGATTGTAGATTGCTGATTTCAGATGGATGACCACATGTCGCGGGTCTTCACATTGTTTTTTGCCGGCAAAGACCAATGTGATCACCGGCACAGCTAGAAGTTGCCGGCAACGATCACCATGGGGTTGAAGTAATCACGTTCGGTGATCGTGCCACTGAACGAGTGCCCGGCGCGGAGTTCGAGATTCGCCGTGTACTGCCCACGATATAAATAACCAAGGCCGACACCGGCCTCCACACGATTTTCCGTGCCGTTTTCGCCCTGACCGGAGGCCCACACCTGCCCCACGCCATAGGCCCATAACCGACCGGAAGCCGTCTGGTTCAACACCAGTCCGGGGCGCGCACGCACGCTCAAAAAGAGATCGTCCGCGCGCTCGACCCAGGTCAGTTCACCGTAGACTTCGTTCACACGCCGTTGATGCTCCCACTGGCGATACCCCACCAACCCGGCACGGAAGTCTGACTGCCCTTCGTTGGCCCCTGCCACACCGTGCGCGAGACTGACCGCACCGGAAAGATAGCGACCGGGAAACCAATAGCGCAGGCCCACACCGACATCGGTACCGCGCGCGCTGTACTGGAAGGGGAGATTGGTGCCTTTTGTGGAGTACCACTCGTTTTTCAAAGAGAGGTAGTAATCTGTGCTCCCCCGGCGCACGCCGGTGGTGTAGCGCTGGTAGGAGGAGAACCCGGTGAGGTTGGACCAAACTGCATCGGCGTAGCCCTCCTGAAATGTCGGCGCAGCCACGAGGGGGGAGGCTACCGCGAGGACGAGTACAAGCAGCACGATAATGTTGAGCATAGTATGTACCTCATGACGATATGCATAGAGTATACCCTGGGAGGTGACTCGGTCAACTATACCGACCAATGGTTGAGCGTGTTACCCCAGGGCGAGCAACGTGCATGCCCTGGCGGCATTTGGGTAATGCTCAGCAACCAGCGCCTCCACGTCTGCCCGCCTGCATTATGGCCTGGTCGCTCTGTCGATTGAAGTCACCGGTGATCGGTAACGAAGTCCAGTTGATGCGAATAAGTGGAATAATAAACATGGAACACTTTTTATCTTTGCATTATTGAGGGTCGTATTTGTGCTCGATTCATTTCTGTTCCCGGATTGGCTTCCGCTCATCCGGGATTGTTGTATCGTCATCGCCTGGATTGCCGCGATCGTCTTTCTCATCAGCGGACTGGAAGATCTCTGCTATGATATCGGCGTCTACGTTTGGAAGATCTATCGCCGCATCAAATACCGCAAGCGCGAACGGCTCTCGCTGACCAAAATCAAGTCACGCGTGCAGCAACGCATCGCCATCTTCGTCCCCGCCTGGTCGGAGGGCAGTGTGATCGGCGAAATGCTGGACAATATCATCCAGCGCGTTGAGTACCGGAACTATTACATTTTTGTCGGCACCTATCCGAACGACGAGGAAACGCAGGCGGCAGTCAATGCTCTTGCCCTTCGGCATCCGCAGGTTATCAACGTCGTCAATACGCAAGAGGGCCCAACCAACAAAGCCAATTGCATGAACTCGATCTATCGAACGATGAAGCAGTTCGAGCAGACCCATGATCTCCACTTCGATCTGGTGGTCATGCATGACGCGGAAGATGTCGTTCACCCCTACTCGCTCTTGCTGTACAACTACTTGATCCCGCGCGTCGATGCCATTCAACTGCCCATCCTGCCGTTGCCCGTTGCCCATACACAGCTTGTGCACTGGTCATACGCCGACGAATTTGCAGAAAACCATATGAAGGATATGGTGGTGCGGGAGAAGATGGTCGGCCTGGTGCCCTTTGCGGGCGTAGGGACCGGATTCTCGCGGAGTGCACTGGCACTTCTGGAAGAGCAGGGTGGCGACGCGCTGTTCAACGAGCGCACGCTCACGGAAGATTACAGTTTTGGCATGAAGATGAAATCCGCCGGCCTGCAGACCGTCTTCGTGAACCTCGTCATGGATGATGAGACTGATCGCTGGTATACCCCATTGGCAAAACGCCGCGGCTTCCTGGCCAACTGGTCCTACTTCCCCCGGAGCTTTGCGCGCGCCGTGCGGCAGAAGACCCGGTGGATTATCGGCATCTCCCTGCAGGAGTGGGAAATCAGCGGATGGCAGGGGAGTACGGTGACCCGCTTCAATTTGATGAAGGATCGCAAAGTCTTCATCACCGCCTCCGTCAACCTGTTGGCGTATATTCTGGTGACCTATGTCATTCTCGCCGAATTGGGCGAGCGCGGGTACATCGCACTGCACCTGCTGCCCATCATTCACAAGGGCACGCTGCTCTACACCCTGATCCTGATCGATACCGTCATTATGCTCCTGCGCGCGTTAGAACGCGTCGTGTTTGTCACCATGGTGTATGGGCTGCTGGCGGGGGTGCTTGCCGTGCCGCGACTGATTTTCGGCAACATCTTAAACGGTGTGGCAACCTATCGCGCGCTCCTGCAGTACCTCAAGGCCCGGCGGGGCGGCCAGCGCGTCCCCTGGGACAAGACGGAACACCTCGAAGGCGTGGGGCACATGCCGTCAGAGGGGTATATGTCGACGGTGGCCGCCGATAAACCGCCGTTTATTTATCGACAGTTGGTCAAAGCGGTCACTGAGGCTGATGACCAGCGACTATCGGAAATACTGGAGACCATCCCCCGAGAGTTGCCGGCCAAGGAGAAAACACGCGTGGTGGCCCAGGTGGAGGCTGCCGCCCGCTCGGAGGCGTACCTGGTGCGCGCCATGGTCGCGCGCGTGAGTGGCTTTCTCCAATGGGAGGAGCTGTTTTCGATTACGCTGCACCTGCTGCAAGACCGAGAGTGGCTGGTGCGGGCGAATGCCGCGCGCTCCCTCCTGCTCTACCCCGATCTGGCGCACACCGCCAATGAGGTGCGCAATCTGGAAGACGCCTACGCCTGGGAGGTCTTCACCCGCAGCCTCAACATGAATCTGCCGGCCCAGCAACGTCTGATCGCACGCCTGGATGCGCCGGAGTTGGCCACCTTGCGTGCAAGCCTCTTCGAGCACTCGCAGCTCATGAAGATCAAGTACGATCGCCTGCACCAGGACGATGCCGTCGTCACACTCGTCACACAATAATCCACAGCAAGGGGCACAGCGCGGTCGCCCTCTATGCCCCTCTATCTGTGCGAATGAACATGCAATGTTCACCCTCCTCAGGTAAAACGAAGCCATTTTACGCCTGGTTTACCGGTCTAATTTGGCTTTGAATTGGGTTTGTTTTTCATGTTATGTTAAGTCGTGAGCGTGAAATTGGGTTTGTTTTGCCAAAAAAAGTTTTCGATATTGGATATT
>JAGUZN010000096.1 GCA_020060775.1 Armatimonadota bacterium | reverse complement strand
GCAGAGATGCCGGTGGTGATGCCGGCGCGCGCATCGACCGACACGGTGAAGGCGGTACCGTGCGAGTCCTGGTTGGTGACCACCATGGGCGGGAGGCCGAGCGCGTCGGTGCGCTGACGGGTCATGGGCACGCAGATCAATCCGCGCGCCTCGCGCATCATGAAATTCAACGTTTCCGACGTGGCCAGTTCCGCGACGGCGATCAGGTCGCCTTCGTTTTCGCGTCGTTCATCGTCCACAACGATAATGCACTTGCCCGCATTGAGGTCGGCCAGCGCTTCTTCCACCGTAGCAAAGGTGATTAATGGGTCATCCTGTGTTCGGTTCGTGGTCATTGATCGTTCCTGCCCCTTTGACGTCGCGGTCCGCGTACAGATTCATGCAACACAGCTTCTTAGTGTATACCGTAAACACGCAGACTGGCAACTTTCCCGGCCGCGTTCGTCCGGCGATTCCAGCATCGACAGGCTGAATCTGCGGTGGGTAATTCGCGCGGATGTCGGGAATAACGAGAAGGTGTATAATCAGCACGGCGCCGGGCCAACGGCTGACTCGTCGGGCGGGCGGCGTCCGGCATGAAAGGATGAGGTATGCTCATGCACTTTGACGGTCCGTTCACCTTAAGCGAAGCGACCGAGCGCGAGTGGCTGCTGCCCAACGGATTGGGCGGATATGCGTCCTCGACGCTGTGCGGCATGAACACCCGACGGTATCATGGATTGCTGGTGGCGGCGCTGCGCCCGCCGGCACAGCGCACGGTGCTCGTTGCCAAACTTGAGGAAGAGGTCATCCACGGCCAACAGACGTATGCCCTCGCCACCAATCAGTATCCCGGCACCTACTATCCGCAGGGGTACCAATATCTCGAGCGATTTTCGCTGGACGCTACTGCGGTCACCATGGTGTTCGCCGCCGGCAGCGCGCTGCTGGAAAAGACCATCACCACGACGCCCGGGGAGAATACCACCCACGTGGCGTATCGCAATGTCGGCGACGTGCCGTTTCAACTGCGTATAACGCCGCTGGTAAACGCTCGCGATTTTCACGGGGAGACCGCGGAAGGCAGCATTCATTTCGACGTGCAGGCCACGGTGCTCAAATCGGGTCCTCGCGTGTGTGTGCGTCCCGGCTGGATGCCCGACGGCTACTGGCTGGCAGCCGATGGCGGGAGTTGGCAGGGCCAGGCGGACTGGTACCGCAACATGTTCTACATTTGGGAGCGGCGGCGCGGACTCACGGCGATCGACAATCATTTCTCACCGGGGTGTTTCACCCACACCCTGGAGCCGGATCAGTGCTGGACCATCGTGCTCTCCACCGAGGAGCCCCCGCAACGCCGACGCAAATCGCACACGGCCCCCCAGCTTGCCAAGCCAGGACAGGCCGATGACCCTCCCGAGATCCGGCAGCTCGCTCGCACGGCCGAGAGCTTTCTGGTGCAACGCGCCGCCGTTGATGGGCAGCGTTTGGCGCAGGGACGCACGGTGATCGCCGGGTATCACTGGTTCGGCGACTGGGGACGCGATACAATGATCGCCCTACCCGGGCTGTGCCTGACCACCGGGCACGCGCGCGAAGCCGCTGAGATTCTGCGCACCTTCGCCGCCGCACGCCGCCGGGGGCTGCTGCCGAATCTGTTCATGGAGTCCGGCCAGGGCGAAGCCTTCAACACCGTTGACGCCGCACTCTGGTTTGTGAATGCGGTGCACGAGTATTACAGCGCCACCCAGGATGCCGCGCTGGTCGAGGAACTGCGACCGGCGCTCGACGAGATTATCACCTACTACCGGAACGGCACGGACTACGGCATCAGCATGGACCGCGACGGGCTCATGATCGCCGCATCGCCCGGCTGGCAGTTGACATGGATGGATGCGAAAGTGGGCGATTGGGTGGTGACGCCGCGCATGGGCAAGCCGGTGGAGATCAGCGCGCTCTGGTACAATGCGCTGCGCATCATGGAGGAATTCGCGCGCGCCTGTAATTGGGAAGGCGAGTACGGCGCGCTGGCGGAGCGCGTGCGCAAAGGCTTTGCCGCCTTCTGGTATGCCGAGGGTCAGTACCTGTATGACGTGCTGGACACCCCGCCCGATACACGACTGCGCCCGAACCAGATCTTTGCCGTCAGTTTGCCCTATTCGCCGTTGGACCTCAACCAGGCGCGGGCGGTCGTCAGCATGGTGGAGCGCCACTTGCTGACGCCCTATGGCCTGCGTTCGCTGGCCCCGTATGATAAGGAGTATCACGGACATTACGGCGGGAATACCTGGGAACGTGACTCAGCCTATCACCAGGGGACGGTGTGGGGCTGGCTTATCGGCCCGTACATCGATGCCTACCTGCGCGTGCACGGACATTCCGAGCAAGCCAAACTGCTCTGCCGCGCTTTGCTGAAGCCGATGCTTGCCCATGTGTGGGAGGCCGGAGTCGGATCGATCTCGGAGATTTTTGAAGGCAATCCGCCGCACCTGCCCCGCGGCACGGTGAGTCAGGCGTGGAGCGTCTCGGAAGTGCTGCGCGTCTGGCAGAAATGCCGCACGTCATAACGCTATCGCCAGTCCAGAGAGGATGTCGTGCCGGGGTGGCGGGCAGACCCGCCCGCGTTCCGGCCGCGCTATGTTGCACCGCCTGCGCATTATCCTGGAGATGATCAAGTTCGAACACACGGTCTTCGCGCTGCCATTCGCGCTGATGGCGGCGGTGGTGGCGGTGGACGGCGTGCCGCGCTGGAGCCAACTGGGCTGGCTGCTGCTGGCGATGGTGGGGGCGCGCAGCAGCGCCATGACCTTCAACCGGTTGGTCGACCTGGAGTATGACCGGCGCAATCCGCGCACCGCGGAGCGCGCCCT
>JAGUZN010000154.1 GCA_020060775.1 Armatimonadota bacterium | reverse complement strand
CGTGAAGATCTGCCGAAGTTGCTCATGCACCCATTCGGGACGATCGAACATATCCATCAACAGATTAGCCGTGCCGCGTAGCTCCGCCAGTACATCGAGCCCGCAGCAGAATCCGGGCATGCCCACCAGATAGTTCCCGGCGCTAAAAGTCAGTGATTCACGCACGATAGCTTCGAGTCGGCGCCAGACGGGGGCATTCAGGGCATTCCGAAGGGCACATAGAATCAATGGGGTACCGTGCGGCGTATCCTCCCGAAATCTCGGTAATCAGTGGTCTGTCAGCTCTCGCTCCTCTTCTGATGACCAGGCGCGCGTCATGGCGTCACTTCCCCAGAGTGAGACGGTGGCGCGCGCTGTCCTGTTGGTGTCAGTGATGGGACAACTCTGGAAAAGCTGCTGGAAGAAGGTGACAGTTTGTTGGAAGAGTGTGCGGCCTTGGGCCAGAGAGAGGGTCTCCTTCATCGCGGTACGTGGGCGGAAAAGGTGCCGGACTTCGTCGACGGCGGCGCAAAACGTCACGGCACCGTCGACGGGCTTGAATCCTAAGGTGGGACCATACCGGCGCTTGATGCCATGGTGGTCTTGCTCAATACGGTTACCTACGATTCTACCGGCGGCTACGTCTTGATGTTGGTAACACCGGCTACTGACGGGACATTCACTGTGCACAACTTGCCGCCAGGCACAGTGTATCTTTACCCGAAGGGCTCTTACCCGCGAGCCGGGTGGGCGGTGCAGGTGCCAGCGGCGGGGGAAACATGGGTAAAACTGCCCTATAGTACACCGCCGATCCGTATTGCGCTGCCCGCGAACACCACCGAGTTGGCTGCGGTCTGGTGGCTGCAGCAGGACGGTCCACCGTGCCCGCTGCCGTTCCTGAACGTGCCCGCCGAAGGCTTGCCTGCGGAGCCGCTTGGGCGCGGCGAACGGAATACTTGGCTGCAATGCTCGAGTTATCATCTGGCTCTCGGGCCTGGCCATCTGTGGGTGCTGGATACCAACAGCTAGGCGTCCTGCTATCTGCCACTCACGCAAGGCCCGGGGTTAGACATCGCCCGGCCCGCGAATTCCCCGAGACCCTCTCTGGGACTCTTGTTCCCGCTATCCGAAAGGGTCGGTTTGCCTGGCGGGGTGAAGGTGACTGGATTATACGACCATGCGGGCATCACCCTGGCACTGCCCAGGTTTACGTGGACGCCCATTCCTGCACTCGGCGTGTTGGCCGGCCAACTCAACGCCATGCCGCCAGGCACCTACAAGTTAGTCGTAGACACCGTACACGGATCAGTGGAAGGCATGGTGACCGTGGAGGTGAAAGGCGAGTGCCTGCAGTTAACGCCGTAAGACATTTGCGTAGTGGCAGTACTCCTTTACATACTCCTCGATATACTCTGTTACGGGCGCGTAGAAGGAAATTTTCTTGAATCGCACTGGCTCAACCGTGTTAACGCAATGTGAATGGCACTCATGCTGTTCACACGTCGTCGGAGGCCGTCAGCGGCGTTTGCGCATAACTGGGGGAAGCCGAGTTATACGCTTGACAGTCTACGCGGCTGGCGCAATGATGGGGCGATGTATGCAAGGGCTATAGACCAGGAGGAGTACGGCATATGACAGCGGGATGGAACAAGCAAATCATGGTGACCCTCCTGTATGTGCTCGCTGCCGGGGGCGTTGCCTGGATGCATCGCATTCCACTGTCCTATCTGGATGCCTGGGTGACCTTCGCGTCCGTCACCAGTATTCCGGTTGCGTTGCTCATTGGTTGTTGTTTATGGGACAGGGCATACTCGCAGGCTGCGCGCCATGTGAAGAAAGGATTGGCGAGTACCTTCTTCATCATCATCTCCGTGGCAATTATGGGCTTGCTCTACGCAGCACTGATGATTCCGTTCAACGCCGCAATGACGCCGACGCACGATGTACGGAAGTATGACTTCCTCGTCGGAAAGTCGAACTCACCTCTCGTGTCACACTTCCCACGCCCTATCCCTGCCGATGCCTGGGACGTGCGACTGTACCATAACCCCGGGGTCCTGCAGGCCACGACGATATACGAACTCGGGTATTCCACCACACCTGACCAGATCAACGCCCTGTACCGCGAATATACACGGCTTAGCACACTGACGCTGACTGCCGGGTCGGAACACGAGTATATCGAGCCAAGTGATTATCTGGCGGATGACGCACAAGGCCCCCGAGAGTTCTCCGAGGATTACACGTTGTTCTATCTGGACGAACAACCGCCGACTGCGGAGAAGGATTGGAACCACCCGCAGAGCCACGGCGTTGCCATCAGCAGGGTGCGCAGCCGGGTCGTCTTCTGGGCGGAGAGCGGGTGATATCTGCATGCACCGGGCATGCGTTGCACCAGACGGTCAGCAGTGTGGAGCGCGTGGGACTTCCCATATCTTTGTGTACCAATCCGGCTGAGGCACCGCAGTAACCGTGTTGCTGCCCCACATGGATCAACATAGGCGGAGGTCTCCAGGAATGCAACGCGTGTCTTTTCCCGTATAATAGAAAACAAATCGTTCGCAAAGGAGCCTGTCATGCATTCGGCAATCAAGGCCCTCATCCAGGGGGCGGCGTGTGGCGTCGGATTAGGCCTGACGCTGCTGATCGGCATGAACCTGCAACCGCATGCCGCGCAGGCGCAGCCTGAAATCGCACCGCCCACTCCGCCGAACGTGCCGGCCGTACCGGTGCAGGAGGTGCTGCGCACGAAGCTTCTGCAAATAGTGGATGATCAGGAGAAGCCCCGTCTGCTGCTCGGAATGGACAAAGGAAATCCATTTATCCTGTTCTTCGATACCAATGCCAGGCCCCGGCTGGTGCTGGCGCAGGGGAACGAGGGGAGCGGACTGCTCGTCTCCGACGCGAACGGCGTTATGCGCGCCATGCTCGGCGAAACGGAGGATCACAGCTTTGGCCTGGCCTTCCTTGATACCGCCGGCGCTTTGCGCCTGGCACTGGGACAGGGCAACGACGGCGCGGGCATGCTGCTGAACGATGATGCCGGGAAGACACTTGCCGTGTTTGGGCAGTGGAAGAACAAATAGGCGGCGTTGACCTTGATGGTCGCACGTAAGTTATTCGGGACAGACCGAGGCAGCAGGATGTGAACGACCAACCTCGGTCTGTTTGCCCGATCATGTCAGCAGTATGTACAGGTCACGTTTCATATTGGCACCGTGAGCATCGCCGAAGTCCAGGTATTCCTCCAACCACTGGTGGCTGCCAAGGGAGTATGGACTAACTTCTTGACATGCACAACAGCGCTGCCAGGCCTCTTTGATCGTTTTGCCATTAGCGATATTGACACTCATCACCGCGTATTTCTTCCTTGGACCGCCTTGACCCCGATGCGGTCATCTGCCACCGCGCAGTCTACCTCGAGCGTCACCCACACTTCATAGCCATACTCCGACACCCCGGGAGTGGGCGGAGGTGCCGGCTTTGACTCAGCACCATCAGTGGCTATAGGTGGTTAGGTGGATAGGTATCAGCGCCAGATGAGGCGGGCGAGGAGGTAGCCGCCGGTGACGGCGGCGAGGGTGCCGACAAGGGTGGCGGCGATGTAGAGCAGGCTGCGCACAGCATTGCCCTGCAGGAAGAGGTGGAGCGTCTCGGCGCTGAACGAGGAAAAGGTGGTGACCGCCCCCAGGAAGCCGATGCCGATGAACAAGCGCAGGTCGTGGCGGGCAATGCCGACCTCGATGCCGCGCAGCAGCAGCCCCATGAGCAGGCAGCCGACGAGGTTGACGGCCAGCGTGCCGATGGGGAAGTGCGGCCGGTTGATGCATGCCAGCCCGTAGCGCGCGAGCGCGCCCAGCATGCCGCCCAGGGCGACCAGAATATACGGCGGCAGTTTCGCCGTGAGATGTTCCATCGGGATGCGTTGCCTCATCGCGGGTGGGGCGATACGTCATGCGCCGCCGCCCCCCGTCAGATCACCGACTGCACGGGGGTGATGTAGCCGCGCAGGCCGTGGCCTTTCATTTCGCGCAGGGCGCGGAAGCTGTCGGCCAGCGCGGTAATCACTTCGCACTCGGCGACGATGATGAGCATATTGTTCTTGCCGCGCGGGGCGTCGTAATCGGAATCTTCCAGCAGGTCGGAGCGCGCCCCCACCACATCCTGCACCTTCGTGTAGCGCGCCACCAGCATCTGCCGCTTGATGATCGCGGTGATTTCGGACTCGACATCCTCATGGTAAATCAGCACCAGCGAGTACATGAGCGCGGCGCCAGGCGCCGGCTCGGTGTTGCACACGCAGGACTGCGGGGTGTCTTCCAGCATAATAGACTCCTTGCGTTTCACTGACCCGGGACTATTCGCGGATCTGGCCGTCACCGGTCACGATGAACTTCGTGCTGGTGAGTTCGCGCAAGCCCATGGGACCGCGGGCGTGCAGCTTTTGCGTCGAGATGCCGATTTCCGCGCCCAGACCGAACTGCCCGCCATCGGTGAAGCGGGTGGAGGCATTGACGTTCACCGTGGAGGCGTCGACCTCTTCGGTGAAGCGTTTGGCGGACTGAAAATCGCGTGTGACGATCAATTCGGTATGTTTCGAGCCGTATTTGTCGATGTGATCGAGGGCCTCGTCCAGGCTGTCGACCACTTTCACCGCCATGATGAGCGCGAGGAACTCGGCATAGTAATCGTCTTCGGTGGCCGGG
>JAGUZN010000375.1 GCA_020060775.1 Armatimonadota bacterium | reverse complement strand
GGCGCGTGACGGTCATTCATGGCGAGCAGGATGTGATCGCGCCGGCGCGGGAACTCGCGCCGTGGGCCGCCGCGCTGCCGGCCGAGGCTGTTCACCTGTTGCCGAATACCGGGCACGTGGCGATGTTGACCGAAGCGTGCTGGACCATCATCGATGACATTACTAAAACCTGAAGCCGCAAGCAGACGCTCTCACGCCCGCCGTTATGACGAGTTTGCTTTCGCACAACGTCTTGCCGCCGAGGCTTTGCTGCGCCTGACGCGCGAGTCCTGCCCCGCCCCGCAGACCATCCTCGAGCCGGGATGCGGCACCGGTCTGTACACCGCGCTGTTGCTCGACGCATTCCCGCACGCCGCGCTGCACGGCATCGATCTCTGCGCTGATGCGGTCGTGCTGGCGCGCGCGCGGCTGGATTCCCTGCGCACACGTTTCGCGGTGGCCAATGCTGAGCGTTTCTTCGGCGGGCCCTATGATCTCATTTCCTCCAATGCCACCTTCCAGTGGTTCACCGATCTGGCAAGCACCGTGCAGCGGTTCGCCGGCATGCTGACGAGCGGCGGGGCCATGACCTTTTCCTACTTCGGGCCGCACACCTACGCCGAACTGCAGCAGGCGATGCGCGAGGCGCTGGGCGACGATGCGCGCACGGTCGCCAGCCAGTTTGCCCCGGCCGACACGGTAGAGGAGGCGTTGTGCGCCGCGTGTGCCCGCAGCCGCGTGCTTGAGGTGCAGTACCAGCAGATCTTCCCCTCGCTGCGCGATCTACTCATGTGCATCCGCCACACCGGCGCGCGCGGCGTACCGCCGGGACGAACGCTCACCTGGACGCCTGCCGTGCTCTCCCGCATTGAGGAGGCCTACCGGGCGCGACACGGCAACATTGTGGCCACCTACCAGGTGCTGTTGTGTGCGGGGGAAGCATGAACGGTGTGTTTGTGACCGGCACGGATACGGGCATCGGCAAAACGCTCGCATGCGGCGTGTTGCTCGCCGGACTGCGCCGACTGGGCTATGCGGCCATCACCCAGAAATGGGTGCAGACCGGCTGCACGGAGCCTGAAGACGTGCTGGCGCATCTCGCCCTCGCCGGCATCAACCGGGCGGAGGTCGCCGACCTGCTGCCCGATCTCTGCCCTTACTGCCTTCCCCTGCCCGCCTCCCCCCACCTGGCGGCGGCAGCGGTCGGGGTTGAACTGGACCCGAGCGTCATTATCGCCGCCTATGCCCGCCTGAACGCCCGTTGCGCCCCGGTGCTGGTCGAGGGAGCGGGCGGGGTGCTGGTGCCGCTCGCGCCGGAACGTCTGATCGTCGACCTGGCGGCCATGCTGCGGCTGCCCGCGTTAGTGATCGCGCCCAACCGATTGGGGACCATCAACCATACCCTGCTCACGTTGGAGGCGCTGCGCACGCGGCAGATCCCCGTGCTCGGGGTGGTGATGAACCGCCTCTGCCCGCAGGAAGATCCGCGCATCCTGCAGGACAATCCGCGGACCATCGCCCGCTTGGGCGGGGTGGAGATTCTCGGTGAACTGCCGCATGGCATGGACCCGGTCGCCCTGCCGGAGGTCGCGGAGTCGCTGGCCCAAGCGGTGCTGGCGCAGGGGAACATACGGTGAAGCCCATGGCAACCTCGGAATGGATTGCGTGCGATTTACGCCATAACTGGCATCCCTACACGCAGATGCGCGTGCTGGAGGAGCAGCCGCCGCTGCTCATCACGCGGGCTGAAGGCATCAAGCTCTACGATGCCGAGGGGGGCTGGTATTACGACACCATCGCCAGCTGGTGGTGCAACGTGCACGGCCACGGCGACCCGCGCATCCGCGCGGCCATGCACCGGCAACTCGCCGAACTCGACCACGTGCTCTTTGCCGGCTGCACCCACCGGCCGGCCATCACACTCGCCGAGCGCCTCACCGCGCTTGCCCCCGCCGGGCTCACGCGCGTCTTCTACTCCGACAACGGCTCCACGGCGGTGGAAGTGGCATTGAAGATGTCGCTGCAGTACTGGCAATTGACCGGCAAGCCGGAGAAGCAGCGCTTCATCCATTTCGATTCCGGTTATCACGGCGATACGGTGGGGTGCATGAGCGTGAGCGGCGTGGAGGCCTTTCGCCGCGCGTTCGCCCCGCTGCTCTTCCCGGCCATATCCGTGCCCACCCCGTATTGCTACCGCTGCCCGGCGGGGTGTGCGCCCGCGAATTGTGCGCTGGCTTGCCTGGCTCCGCTGGAGGCCGCGCTACGCGAACACGGGCACGAGGTCGCCGCGCTCATTCTCGAACCGTTGCTGCTCGGCGCGGGGGGAATGATCATCTATCCGCCCGCCTACCTCGCTGCTGCCGCCGAGTTGGCGCGCCAATACGGCGTGCATCTCATCCTCGACGAGATCGCCACCGGCTTCGGCCGTACCGGCACGATGTTCGCCTGCGAGCAGGCGGGCGTCAGCCCGGATCTCCTCTGCATCTCCAAGGGGCTCACCTCCGGCACGCTGCCGCTGGCCGCCACGCTGGCGACCGAGGCGATCTACGAGGCCTTCCTCGGGCCGCTTGACAGCGGGAAAACCTTCTATCACGGCCACACTTACACCGCCAACCCGGTGGGGTGCGCCGCCGCGCTCGCCTGCCTGGACATCTTTGATGAGGATCGTGTGCT
>JAGUZN010000297.1 GCA_020060775.1 Armatimonadota bacterium | reverse complement strand
GGCCGCGCCTGGCGCTCTTGCAAGCCGCGGCCGCGCGCACGACCGCCGAGCTCACCGCCCCGCCGACCACCTGGGATGGCCTCACGCACACATACAACCGGGTGCAGTTCATTACCGCCGGCTATCGCGCGCTGGTCAACGAAATCCACTACCTCACCGTATTTCAGCAGGCAGGAGGAGCAGGACGATGATGTCACGACTGCAGATGATCATGCTCGCGATCAGCCTTGTGGGCGCCCTCGGCGCGCAGGCGCAAACATGCTCGACATACCGCTACACCCCCCCCAATCCCGACTACCGGCACAGCACGCAGCCCTGGGATCAACTGCCCGGCACGCTGGCCGCGCCGCAGACGGTGTGGGCGGACCCTTCCGTCTATGGCCGCCTCAACCTGCTGGTCATCTCACCGACCTGGGCGGCGCGCGACACGGTGGAGCTCTGCCAGCGGATTGCTGCCGACCCCACCGCCATCATGACGAATTCGTACACCGAGTGGGGGGAGAAGGAGCGCGGCTATTATACTGTGCCGACAGAGCAACTGCAGCAGGTCGCCAAACAACGGCTGAATCCGCGCTATCGCTATCAGGCGGTCCTCATCGGCAAGGTGGCCTGGAACGCGATACCGACCGAGACGCAGCAGGCCATCCTCACCCAGGTCAAAAACGGCGCCGGGCTGGTGTACATCAATCCGGACCGCAAGGATGCGACCCTGCAGACGTTGATCAGTGACGGACAGGACACATCACTGGCGGCGCAGGTGGCCGATGCGATTCCGCTGGAGGCGCTGGCGTTCAACAAAGACCTCGATGTCTCCCCAGGCTCGCCCTACGCCGGCTTGCCCCCCCGGCACATCGGCCCGCTGGAGATCACCGCCGCACGGTATGGCACGGGGCGGGTGGTCTTTGTGCAGTACGCTGATGACGAGCCCGTCATTCAACCCTGGCATTACTACGCGCTTGATAAAACAGCGCTCACGCCCTCCGTGCCCGTGGACAACATGTTGTATGACTATTACTACGCCATCCTGGGCAAGGTGCTGTTCTACGCGGCGAAACAAGACATCGCCGTGACGGTGCGCGCCAAGCAACCGATGGTGCGTCTGCCGCGCACTGCGTTGCCGGCGAAACCGGTGACATTTTCCCTGACCACGGCCAATACCGAGGCGCGCGCCTTCATCGCCTACCACGAGGTACGCGACCAGCAGGGACGGGTGATCGCTCACGGCGCGCAGGACGTCGCGCTGTCCACAACGCCGACATTGTTATCCCCCGCATTACCCAAGCTTTCCCGGGGACTATATATGGTCGATCTCTGGATAAAGCGCGAGGGCAAGACAGCCAACTGGGCATCGGCCGCCGTGGAGGTGCAGGACACCATCTATCTGGGTGAGGTGCACGCCGAGAAGGAATATTTTGCCAGAACCGATGCCATCAGCGGCACGGTGCAGTTGAAGGCCCCGCTGCCCGCCGGGCTGACCGCCGTCGTCGAATTGTGGGACAGCTACGGACGGTTGGAGCAGCGCGTGCCGCTGGCCGCCGGCGCGACCACATTCGCCTTCCGCCCACTCGCGCATCCGCTGTCACGCACCTACGCGCTGCGCGCCAAGGTGTTGGAAGCCGGTCAGGTCATCGATCAGTCCGAACGGTGGGTGGGGTTGCCGGATAACCGCGTGGACGATTTCGCCTTCATGATGTGGGCGGGCGCGAAAGACACGCGCTTCAGTCAGGTGCTCATGCACCAGATGAAACAGTGGGGCGTCACCGGCTACTATGATGTCACCGCCACCTGGTCGCCGACGCCGGTGTACCGGCGCTCTGCCGATCTGCTGGCGCGGAATAATCTACTGGCCACCCCGTACTGCTATGGCGCCTGGGCGTTCCGCATCGCCGAACAACCCGAGGCGCGCAGCGGCTATGGCAAGTACCAGGATACGCTCGACAGCTATACGGGCAAAATCTATCCCCCCAAGGTGGAATCCTATCGGCGCTATGGGGTGCTGGCGTACAGCATCTGCGAAGAGAATTACATTGCGCGCGACGTGGAGAGCGACTGGACGAACCCCGAGGCGCAGCGTGATTTCCGCCGCTTCCTGCGCGAGCGTTACGGCGATGTGCAGAAACTCAATGCCGTCTGGGGGACGGTGTTCACCACCTTCGATGACATTGCGCCGATCACGTTGCTCGACGCCAAAACAACCGGACAATATGCTCGCTGGTACGCGCAGGAACTACATAAAATCGAGCGTTTCAACGGCCTGCACGAGGCGGTGGCGGGGAAGATCCAGCAACTGGACCCGGGGGCGCGCGTCTCGCTGGATTGCATCGAAGGCATGGACTTCGACTGGCCGCGCATGATGAAGAGCATCCAGGCGGGCATCCAGTACCCCGGGCAGGAACTGCGCCGGGGCAGCGAAGATATCTACGGCGACTTCTTCGGTGCGTATGTCAACCAGATGGGGGAAAACGTCATGCGCGCCACCCCCTGGCGCAACCTCTTCGAGGGTGCGCGGCAGATTGGCTGGTGGCCGTCAACCTCCTCGGGATTGGGCGGTGCGTCAGCCATCACCCCCGAGTTGTCTGAGCCGACCCTGCATATGCGGCAGGCATCCGAAGAAATTCGCGAGATCCAGCAGGGCGTGGGCAAGTTGCTGATGAGCAGCCAGTTGCACCAGGACCCCGTGCTGCTGCTCTGGTCGAATGCCTCGTACTTTGCCGGCATTCTGCATCCGACCGATACGTCGTGGGTCGCCTCGCGCCACGGATTTGCCAACCTGCTGCGGCGCATCGGCATCACTTCGCGCGTGGTGGACAGCGCCTACCTTGAGCAGTCGCTCGAGTACAATGCGCAGCACCGCGTGCTGGTGCTGCCTTGCGCACAGGCGTTAAGCCGCCGCGAGGTGGAAAAAATCCGCGCCTTCATCCAGCAAGGCGGACTGGTGATCGCCGACGCCGTGCCAGGACTGTTTGATGAACACCTGCGCCCGTATGGGGTGACGGCCGGCGGCGGCACGATGACTGAAGCGACTTGCGACACCTGCAAGGGCAAAGGGCGGGTCGACCACGGGGTGACGGTCGCTACCTGCACCACCTGCGGCGGCACGGGCAAGGTGCTGACCGGCGGGAACATGACCTTCACCAACGCGCTGCAGAACGTCTTCGACTTCTCGAATAAGAGCGTCAAACGGGTAGGTAACGGCTACACCTTTTTCCTGCACGGTTTCCCCGGGAATAAGGACGAATGGAGCGCGTTGCGCAAAGTGCTCGCGGAATATGGCAAGGTTCCGAACATGGTGTTACTCACCGATCTGACCGGGTCGCTGCGGCTCGATGTCCGCGGCTACCGCTTCAACAATGGCCCGGGGATGTTCCTCGGCCTGCTGCCTGACGAGGCCATCGCTGATCCCCCTGGCGGGGAGGTGTGCATCCAGTTAGGCCGCAAATACCACGGTTACGACGTGCGCCGGCGGCAGTACCTCGGCTATGGGGATGCCGCCACGGTCGGCGTCACCCCGCCGCACGCAGGGTTGTTGGCCTTCCTGCCCGCGCGGATTGAGGGACTCAGCATCACGCTCGATAAAACGGCGTACAAGCCGGGCGAGGTGGTGAAAGCCAGTGGCTCATTAGCCCCAGCCGCGTTGCGCGACTGCCAACTCGTCGCCCGCATCGAAGTATTCAAAGACCGGCAGCTCGTGGAATGCTACACCAAGAACATCAGCTATCGGCAGCAGTTCACCCGTCCGCTGCCGCTCGCGCTGAACGCCGAGCGGGGCACGTATACGGTGAAGGTCACCGAGGTGATCACCGGGATGACGGAGACGAGAACCTTTACCGTCAAGTGAGAGGAACGAGGGAGAACAATCTATGCAGATGCATATCATCGATGAAGCCGCTATAGATGCTGTTCTCGATGCTGCTATTCGGCACGGGCTCTGCGAGGCGTTCCCGCAGGATGCCGCCGTATTCACGCAGACGCGTGCATGGCACGGCAGCGCTCCCGCGTTCACGGCGGTGATCAGCGAAGGTGAACGTGTGGTCGCGCATGTGGGCATAGTGGAGCGCCTGGTGATGGTGGGTGAGGAACGTGTGCGCGTTGCCGGGATCCAGAATGTCTTTGTGCTGCCCGGACAGCGCGGGCAGGGCTTGAGCGATCGTCTCATGCAGGCAGCGATGGACGAGGCCCGGCAGCGCGAGTATGATGCTGGCTTGCTCTTCTGCGTGCCGGCGCTGGAGGCACTCTACGTGCGCATGGGGTGGAAGGCCATCGCACCGCCATCGGTGACACGTGTGGACGAGACAGGCCAGGAGGTGCCGCTTCCCGGCAAGAACATCGCCATGTTCTACCCGCTCCGCTATGTCGAGTTCCCCGCTGGTCCCATTCATCTGGGTGGCAATGATTGGTAAGCGCTACCTGGATCTGACCGGCGACTGGCAGTGGCGGCAGGCGCAGGAGGCGGTGCGGACCGGCGGCCATCCACTGGCCTCCGTCCGGTTGGCGGCGTAAGCGGGACGTGCCCAGCACCCGTATTGCCAGTCATCCCGCGTGGACATCCCATCCACCCGTGCAGATTGCTCGTTATCCTTGAACTCCTCGTGGCGGAAGCCGAGAGGCTATCGCTGGCCGAGATCAGCCGCCGTCTAGCCATCTCAAGGAATTCTGTGTTTCGCATTTGTCGTGTTCTCGAAAAGCGGGGATACCTGGTATGCGATGGTCGGTCCGGGGTGATGGAACTCACTAACAAGCTTTGCATCCTGGGCTCAGGCCTGGGCAGCCGCATGACGTTGGTGCACCACGCCGCACCCTGGCTTGCATGGTTCTCTGAGCGCTCGGGTGAAAATACGCATCTCTGCGTGCTACATGACGACCGCCGAGGAATGTTGGGCCAGGTGGTCAGTACGCATCCCGTGCGTGTGGTGGTGGAGACCGGTTCATTGCTGTATCCGCATGTTTCCGCGTTCGGCAAGATCATCCTCTCATGTCATGAAGCTACGGCGGATAAAACGAAGGACAGGGCGACACGACGATCTTTCGCGAGAGCTTCTCGTTCGCCAACCGCCCGCTTCGCATTGCCGGCCGCCGGTTCGATAACGGTCTGGCCTTGCTCACGGATAGTGCCATTGAGGTGCACAATGCGCTGCCCATGACGCGATTTCGTGCCGAAGTCGGACTGGATGATAATCCTACTGCCCGGCGCATGATCCTGGCCTCGGTCGTGTTTACGGTGGAAAGCGATGAGCGCGAGCTCTGGCGCAGTCAACCCATGGCGCGCAGCCGGTGGCGCGGTAGCTGTTGAGGAATGCCGCGAAAAGATGGCCTCACCTCGAAATCCCGTACAACGGTTTCGCCCCCATACCGCACGCAATTGCGGTATACTGATGTAAGGGCAACCGATCACCCGGTCGGATGACGCTTTATGACATCATCAGCCATCAACGCACAATACACAGCCGATGCGCAGTACCTGTTACGCCGCGTTTATGGCTATGCCGCATTCCGTGACCACCAGGCCGACATCATCCAGCATGTCATCGCCGGTGGCGACGCGTTTGTGCTGATGCCCACCGGGGGCGGCAAGTCGCTGTGTTACCAGCTGCCGGCCATGCTGCGGCCCGGCGTCGGCATCGTTATCTCGCCGCTCATCGCCCTCATGCAAGATCAGGTCACGGCGCTCAACGCGCTGGGCGTCAAGGCGGCCATGCTCAATTCCAGCCTCACAGGTCCGCAACGCCAAACAGTGAAAGCGCAATTGCGCGCCGGCGCCCTGGACCTTCTCTACATGGCCCCCGAGCGCCTGATGCTGGAGGACACCCTCGACATGCTGGCCGATTGCCCGCTGGCGCTCTTTGCCATCGATGAGGCGCACTGCGTCTCGCAATGGGGTCACGATTTCCGCCCGGAGTACCTGCAACTCTCTGCGCTGCACGAACGCTTTCCCGAAGTGCCGCGTATTGCGTTGACGGCGACCGCGGATACCCCGACACGCCGGGAGATTGTCGAGCGCCTCAACTTGCAGGACGCCCGCACCTTCGTCAGTGGATTCGACCGCCCCAATATTCGCTACCGGATCGTCTGTAAGGAATCCCCGCGCCAGCAGCTCTACCGCTTCATCACCGAGGAGCACCCCGGCGATGCCGGCATCGTGTATTGCCTCTCGCGGAAGAAAACGGAAGAGATCGCGCGCTGGCTGCAGGGCAAGGGGCTGACCGCGTTGCCGTACCACGCGGGGTTGGACGCCCGCACGCGCGAACAGCACCAGGAGCGCTTTCTGCGGGAAGACGGCGTCATTATTGTCGCGACGATTGGCTTCGGCATGGGCATCGACAAGCCGGACGTCCGCTTCGTCGCCCACCTCGATCTTCCGAAAAGCATCGAGGCGTACTACCAGGAAACCGGGCGCGCGGGCCGCGATGGCCTCCCTGCCGACGCCTGGATGGTGTATGGACTGGCGGACGTCGCCATTCACCGGCAGCTGATCGAGAATTCCGAGGCCGATGCCCTGCATAAGCGCCTGGAGCACCAGAAACTTACCGCGTTGTTGGGCCTGTGCGAGACGGCCGCCTGTCGGCGCCAGGTGCTGTTGCAATACTTCAGCGATGCGCTGCCCGCACCCTGCGGCAACTGCGATACCTGCCTGACGCCGGTGGAGACGTGGGACGGCACGTTGGTCGCCCGCAAGGCGCTCTATGTCATCCGACAGACGAAGCAGCTCTTTGGCGTTGGACACCTCACCGATATCCTCCGCGGCACCGACACGGAGAAGGTACGTAAGTTTCGCCATCAGCAGCTCTCGGCCTTCGGCAACGGCCAGGAACTCTCCGAGCGCGAGTGGGCGTCCGTCTTTCGTCAGCTGGTCGCCACCGGCCTGCTCGCCGTCGATATGGAGCAGCACGGCAGCTTGAAGCTGACACCGGAGAGCCTGCAGATCCTCCAGAATGCGCGCTCCATCTCCTTGCGGAAAGACCCGTTGCCGGCACGCAGCACCCCCGGTGCATCGCGGAAGAAGGCACCCCGCTTGGCTCAGACGACCGCTGCACGGTTAGGCAACAATCGGGCCGCCAGCGATCTGTTTGAGTTGTTGCGTGTCACCCGTCGCGAGCTTGCTGCCCTGCACAGCGTGCCACCATATGTCATCTTCCACGATAAGACGTTGTTGGAGATGGCGGAACTGCGCCCGCTCTCGCGTGAGCAACTGCGCGGCATCACCGGGGTTGGGGAGCGCAAGCTGGAGGAGTATGGGGACGCCTTTTTAGAGGTCATTGACCGGTATGTGCGTGGATGACCGGTAAATGCGCGTAGTGCTCCCAGAGGTGGAGGCACTGCCACGCCGCGCCCATCGGCCAGCATGAGGCTGTCAGGTTGCGGTCGGTGGGATCGCAATTGCGCATCGTCTTGATGATATCGAAAGGGGTGCGAGTACCGGTAGGTTACACACTTCTGCAGGCCAGTAGTTCATCTGCGCATTGATACTGATGGACACTTTTATCCAATAATCTTTCCGTTTTCGGGGACAACAGGCCGAATAGCGAATTGGGATTGATCACTCTTCCAGCACCAGCGAGAGTGTGCCCGATTTCCTCCGCGAGCACCAGGTCGAGTGGTGCGGGGTATGCTGTCAATATGTCGCATAGCTTGTCGAAGGTCCTCACCAATGTCGCGAGCACGCGCATTTCCTGCCGACGTGTACGCCAGGCGTTCACGCCAGTGCTTCCAGGGCCTGCAGTTCCGCGTCCGGCAGCGGCCGTGGGCCGCCGAGTATGGTGGCGATCACGAGGCTGTGGGCGAAGAGTTCGAGGGTGTCCAGCGCATCGTAGCTGGCCCAGAGATCGGTTCCCCAGGTGAGCACGCCATGGTTGGCCAGGAGATAGGCCGGATGGCGGGCATCGACGGCGTCGCAAACCAGGTCTGCCAACGCTGCTGTACCGGGTTGCACGTAGGGGATGCAGGGCACTTCTGCGCCGAGCACGACCGCGCCCTCGGAGGAGGAGGTGGTGCGCAGGGGGACATGCGCCATGGCGAATCCCGAGGCGATCGGCGGGTGGGCATGGATGACGGCGGTCGCCTGGGGTAGTGCGCGGTACACGGCCTGGTGCACTAGCATTTCGCTGGACGGGCGGCGTACGCCATCCAGTACTTCCAACTGTGCATTCACGCGCACAAGATCGTCACATGTCACGCGGGCTTTATGCAACTGGCTCGGCGTGACCCAGCAGGTGCCGTCAGGCATGCGTACGCTGATATTGCCGCCAGCCGCAGTCGTGAAATTGCGCGCGGCCATCAGATGGCAGATCTCCACCAGTTCCTGGCGTGGGTCATAAGACATGTGTATAATCCTTTCTTCAGATGGCGTTCTGGCGCATCCCGCCAGACACTACGCTCCTGTCGCTACTCGGCCAGGAGCAGGGTGACGCCTTGATCTTCCAAGGCTTGCCGGTCCTGCAGGGGGAGGTTGCCGTCGGTGACCAGCGTGTGGATGTCGGAGGGGCGGGCATAGCGGACGAACGACTTCCGGGTGAACTTACCGCTGTCGGCCACGACCACAATGCGGTCGGCGATGCGCATCATCGCCTGCACCTGGGTGAGCACCTGCAGGTCGTTGGCATAGAAGCCGTCAGCGCTATCGGCGCCATTGCAGCCAATAAATAAGGTGTCGACGTGCAGGATGCCCAGGTTGTGCTCGGTGAGGGGGCCGTACAAACTGGGGAAGCCCTTGTGTACGAACCCGCCGAGCAGCAGCAGGTTGATTTGCGTGGTATGGAGTTCGAGCGCCACGCCCAACGAGGTGGTGGCAATGGTGATGCTCGGATCGTTGGGGAGGTGACGGGCGACTTCGAGTGCGGTAGTGCCGGTGTCGACCATGATGGTTTGCCCTGATTGTGCCAGTTCGGCGGCTTTCCGGCCAATCGCCGCCTTTTCCTCCGACTCGGGATGTGCGGGCAGGTGTCCGGGATGGTTGCCGGCCGCAGAGACGGCGCCGCCGCCGTAGGTGCGCACCAGGACCCCGCGCTGTTCCAGCGCCTGCAGATCCCGACGGATCGTCATTTCCGAGACGTTGAACCGTCGGGCTAACTCGCGCACCTGTAGGCGTGGACTCAAGCGCAGGAGTCCCATCATGGCCTGTTGTCGCGCATTCATCTCTCGAACGTCAGTCTTCACCGAGATACCTCATTGTTCAGTCTTCACAAAAGATACCCAACATAGCCCCTGTCTGTCAAGTTGTTGAGCATGATTTGCTGGGTGTTTGGGTGTGTTGTATTGATAAAAACGAACATGCGGTGTTATGTTGCTTGGAAAATTATATATTAATGTTCGTTATTTACGGTTAAATAGAGTGACAGGCCCTTGATAATGATGCATAATGAGGCTAATATAGGGGTGGTTGACCGTTGAAAATGATCTGTTGTCACAAATATTGTTCCAATAAAACAATATTTCGTGTTCGATATTAACCTTGGAGTGAAAGGACGAGCCACATGTATACACGGTATTACGACCCGGAGATCTTTCTGCAGACCTTCGATGGTATCGATCGGACGAACCACATTGTCGCGACCTACTACATGGACGATGCGTTGCAGGGCGAGGATTTCATTGATCACTTTGCCCTCATCCAATCGATGGCCATCGAGGGGTCGACCGGCACCTGGGAGAAGGTCGAAGAGGACACCGAAGAGGTACGTATCAAGTTGAGTGGGAAGATGGTGGGCTACTTTGAAATTCCCACTGAGAATCCGTATTGCCGCAAGGCCGTCGTGCAATTGGCCTTTCCCATTGATGCGTGGATTGACAATTTGCCGATGATGCTGCTCAGCATCGCCGGGAACTGTTTTGCCTACAGCGACAAGCTTCGCCTGCTCGATGTGTTCATCCCCGAGCAACAGTTAGCCAAATTCCAGGGGCCCAAGTTCGGCGTGCCGGGCATCCGCCAGTTGCTGAACGTTCACGACCGCCCGCTCTCGCTGCATATTATCAAGCCAAAAATGGGCATGACGCCTGAACAGGTGGGCAACCAGTGCTACCAGACAGCCATCGGCGGCGTCGACATGATGAAAGACGACGAGATGACCAGCGATGTGTACAACAGCACCTACGAGCAGCGATTGGTCGAGGTGATGAAGGCGCTGGACAAGGCAGAAAAGCAAACCGGCAAGCGACCGATTTATCTGTTGAGTATCACCGATGAGCCGCGACGCATGATGGAGAAGGCGCGCAAAGCGGTGAAGATGGGTGCCAACGGCCTGCTCGTCTGCTATTCCGCCGGTCTGCCGGTGTTGCGCGAGCTGTGCGCGGACCCGGAGATCAACGTGCCCGTCATGCTGCATGCCTCCCATATGATCGCCGCCCAGCCGCGCATTGCCTGGCCGGTGTTTGCCAAGCTCATTCGCCTGTGCGGCGCCGACATGATGTTAACCCCCACGTACTGGTCAAGCATTCCGATGGTCAGCCTGGAGGAAGGCCTGCGCACGTCGCATGTGAAGCTGGCGCCGCTCGGGCACATCAAGCCGATGTTCCCCATGCCCTGTGCGGGCGTGTATCCTGGTCTGGCGCCGGTGATTATCGGCGAGTACGGTACCGATATTGTCATTCCGGCCGGCGGCGGCATGCTTGGCCATCCGGATGGCTATACGGCCGGGGCCAGGTCCTGGCAGCAGGCGATCGCCGCGACCCTGTCTGATGAGGACTTCGTCGCGTATGCGAGACGGCCGGAGAACAAGGAGTTGCGGCGCGCGCTGGAGAAGTGGGGCTACATCGAGCGTCCGAAGACGCCCTGGTTGCGCATTGCACCCAAGTTCCATCCCCAAAAAATGACCTTCGACGACACGATGCTGGTCAAGTAGTGTAAACGACCTGCCGCTCCCCCTGCTTGCCGGGGGGAGCGGTTGGAGGTATAGACTATGTCAACCCATCGCTTCCTCGCTTTCGATATTGGTGCTGAAAGCGGGCGAGCCTTTGTCGGCGCGCTGGATGATGACGGTCTCGACTTTGAGGAGATTTATCGCTTTCCCAACGAACCGGTCCATGTGCACGGCACAATCTACTGGGATGTCCTCGCACTCTATCACCATTTGCTGTTAGGGATGCACAGCTATGTTGAGCGGTTCGGCCCTGCGGTCGACGGGATCGGCATTGACACCTGGGGGGTGGATTTCGGCCTGCTTGATGCCGAGGGCAAGTTGTTGCAGAACCCTGTCCACCACCGCGACCACCGCACTGACGGCATGGTCGAGGTGCTCGACCGACTCATTCCACTGTCCGAGGTCTTTTCACGCACTGGCATGGGGCCGTCGCCGGTGACCAGTTCCTGCCAGTTGCTCTCATTGCGGCAGCACCACGAGCATGTGCTCGATGATGCCGCCACCTTCCTGATGATGCCCGATCTGCTGGCCTATTTCTTAACCGGCGTGATGCGCTGCGAGCGGACGAATGCCGTGACCACCCAGCTGTACGATGGGCATGCCGAGCAGTGGTGTGACGATATCATTGCGCAACTGGGTTTGCCGCGCACGATCTTCCCGCCGCTGGTTAATCCCGGCACGATTTTAGGCGAGTTGGATGAGGATGCCCGCCGGCAATCGGACCTGCAGACCGGCCTCGTGATTGCCCCCTGCAGTCACGACAGCGCCGCGGCGGTATCCGCGGTGCCGGGCGCTGGCCCCGGCGTGGCATTTATCAGTTCCGGCACATGGTCGGTGCTGGGCACCTGCACGCCACAGATCTGCGTGACGCCCGAGGCATTTACCGCCGGCATCGCCAATGAGTTAGCGTTTCGCAGCAAGTTCATCGCCTGCAATA
Source organism: Armatimonadota bacterium (assembly GCA_020060775.1). Lineage (GTDB taxonomy): Bacteria > Armatimonadota > Hebobacteria > CAIYQO01 > CAIYQO01 > JAGUZN01. The sequence goes on along the minus strand of JAGUZN010000297.1, from coordinate 10,160 downwards.
TTATCGGATTATGGCTGTTGCAGCAGGTGCGCGCCGCCTGGCAACACCAGGGCATGTCGTATAGTTACGCCGAGCTGGTGGCCATGGCTGAGGCCGCCCCGGCCGGGGGCCCACTGATCGACGCCGCGAGCACGCAATTCCTGGCGCCGCTGGAGATGCCGCAGAGGATTGCCGACTACTGCCGGCAGACCGGTCAGCGTGCGCCGGAGACCCCGGGCGCCTACGTGCGGTGCATTCTGGAGAGCCTGGCACTCACCTATCGCCAGGGTTTGGACCGTTTCACACAGGTGCTCGGGCAGGACTTTCATGTCGTGCATGTGGTGGGGGGCGGCTCGCGCAATGCGTTGCTCTGTCGTTTCACCGCTGGTGCGACGGGCCACCCTGTCGTGGCCGGTCCCGTCGAAGCGACGGTGCGCGGCAATATTCTCACCCAGGCGGCCGCACTGGGCTACCTCACCTCGCCCGAGGAAATTCGTGAGCGCGTGCGGCAATCCACCACCCTGGATCACTACACGCCAACCGAGCAGAGTTATTGGGAAGACCGTTACGCGAGTTTCCTGCGTCTTCAGGAGGTTACCGTCTGATGGATCCGATTCTCGAGCAAATATATGCGATGACCGCGGATGATTGTACTGCCAGCGCTCGCCATCTGATGCTAGGTGGCGGCACGCGCGGAGGGCCGGTACTGGTGCGCGGTGAAGGGGTACGCGTCTACGATCCGACCGGGAAAAGTTATATCGATTGCACCTCGCAGAGTTGGGCGATGTACCTGGGGTACGCCAACGCGGAGATCAACCGCGTGGTGACCGAGCATATGGCCAACCTGTCACATGTCCACCAGGGGTTCGATACGTTGCCGCGCTTTTATCTGGCGCGCAAGTTGGCGCAACTGGCCCCAGGCGACCTGAACCGCGTGTCCTTTACGGTTGGCGGTGGGCCGGCGATTGAAGCGGCCATGAAGATTGCCTATAAAAACACCCAGCCATCGCGTGATTTCGTGTGCCTGTACGATAGTTATCATGGCACGACGCTCGGATCGCTGGGAGCGTCCTGGGTGTCCACGCGTACGCACGGCAAGCTGCACGGCGGCAGTCGGTACCTGGGTCTCACGCGGCCGTTCATCCGGGTGCCCAACCCCTATTGCTACCGCTGTCCGCTGGGTATGCAACGCGGGAACTGCGGGCTCGCCTGTGCGCGCATGCTGCGTATGACGCTGGAGCGCGGCATTGCCGGCAATGCCGCCGGGGTGATTGTCGAACCGATCCAGGCCAGCGGCGGCCAGATCATCCTCCCCAGCGATTATTTGCGCGAAGTGCGCGCGATCTGTGATGAGTTCAGTGTGCCGTTGATTTTCGATGAAATCCAGACGTTTGGACGCATCGGGCGCATGTTTGCGGCTGAATATCATGGCGTAACGCCGGACATCATCGTGCTTGGGAAAGGTTTCGGTGCAGGATTACCACTGGCGGGGATCATCATCTCAGACCGGTTGGACGGTTTCCAGCCCGATGCCGAGGAGTTGCACACTTTTGCCAACAGCTCGGTGGCGCAAGTGGCGGCCGCAAAACAGATTGCCTTGTTGGAAGACGGCTTGCTGGCGCACACGGCGCATATGGGCGAATACATTCGCGCAGGGGTGGTCGAGCTGCAACACGATTTTCCGGAGATCGGCGATATCCGCGCCGCCGGGCTGCATATCGGTGTGGAGTACGTGCGCGATCCGGAGACCAAGGCGCCACTGACTGCAGAGACCAAGGCGATCCGCGATGCAGCGTTGCCGCTCGGCGTCATCTTCGGGTTGGGCGGCGCAAACGCCAATGTGTTGAAGATCAAGCCGCCTCTCATTATCACCAGGGCAGAAGCGGATGACGTGTTGTCGATTCTGCGCGAGGCGATGACGCAGGTGCTTCGCACAGCTGCAGTGCGATGAGCAGACATCATGATTAGGCATCGTGATATGAGCGATGCTTTACGGGGCAGATTATGACGACCACCACGTTAGAGTGCTTGATCGACGAGCGACGAGCCATGGTGCAGCAGTTACGATTCTTCGATGCTGGACTGTGGCTCGGGCCGCCGGTCGGCTTCCCGAATGCCGAGGAGGTGTCGCCGTCGCGGCTGGATGAGACGATGCGTGCCTACCACCTGACCGGCGGTCTGGTTTCGCACTGGCGGGGCAAGACGCTCTCCGCGCAGGACGGCAACCAGGCGCTGCTGGAAGCGCTCGATGATATGGATGAAAAGGTCTACGCCGTGTTAACCGGCTTGCCATTGTTGCCGGGTGACGCGGGACCGTTGCCGGGCCTCGGCACGCCGCCGCCACGCCTGCGCGGCGTGCGCTTGTTTCCGCGATCGCATAACTACCCACTGACCGATTGGTGTGTGGGTACGCTGTGCGAGTGGCTGATCAACCAGCGGATGCCGCTATTCCTCTGGCACACGGAGATCGATTGGCCTTCGCTGTATCAATTGGCGCGCACCTTCCCGCAACTGGCGCTGGTGATTGAAACGCAGGTCCAGAAGATTCTGTATCACACCCGGCCGTTGTTCACCCTGTTGCGCGACTGCGCGAATGTGCATGTCGAACTGTCCAACTTCGCGGGGCAAGGCTTCATCGAGTACGTGGCTCGGGAGGTCGGGACTGCGCGGTTGATTTACGGTTCTTTTTTACCGATGTGCGATCCCTGGGTGCCGATCGGACTGATACTGGATGCCAGACTGACTGATGAGGAGAAACGGCTGATCGCAGGCGACAACCTGCGTCGATTGGTCGGTACAGACTGATGAAGACTATCGATGCGCATTTGCATATCGGTCAGCCAGGCGTCTTCTTCGCACCGGAGACGACGCCCGCGCAATTGCTTGCCGGCATGGACCGCCTGGGTATTGGTGCTGCCATCTGCACCGACCACCATGCGATCACGGAGGGGTGCGCCGCCACGCTGGCAGAGTTGCACAGGGTATATGAGGAGTCGGGCGGGCGCATATACTATTTCGCAGTGTTCCATCCCGGGAGAGCCGAGGCGGATCTGCATGCCATGACGGAGGCGTTGCACTGGCCGGGATTTGCTGGGATTAAAATGCACCCGTCGTTCCACCGCACGCCGGCAGACTCGCCCGCGTATGCGCCGGTCTGGCGTTTTGCTGATGCGCACGGTCTGACGATCATGACCCACTCGTGGAGCGTATCCGAGTATAATGCGGTGCAACAGCTCTCCGTGCCTGCCCGTTTCGAAACGTACGTGCAATCCTTCCCCAATGCCAGACTGGTGCTCGGGCATTGCGGCGGGCGTGGACGCGAGCAGGCGGACGCCATACGTATGGCGCGTGATTACCCGCAGGTGTATGTGGATATCGCCGGCGATGTCTTCGATATGCGGCTGATCGAGCGCCTGGCTCCCATCGCCGATAAGGTGCTCTTTGGATCGGATTATCCCTGGCTCGATCTCTCCGCCAATCTGACGCGCATACTGCTGGCGGATATCCCATCATCGGCCAAGGCACGCATGCTGCGCGACAATGCGCTGAAGGTGTATCGATTGGATGGTGTAGCATGTTGACGATCGATTTAACTGGCAACACGGCGCTGGTGGTTGGCGGCTCGCGCGGGATTGGTGCGGGCATCGTGGTTACGCTCGCGCGCGCGGGCGCCCATGTGGTCTTCACGCACACGGGCCGTCATCCTGCCCGCGTGGACGAGTTGCTTTCGGCTGTCCGTTCTGCGGGAGGGACCGTCGAGGCTGTGGCCGCGGAGGCGACTGCTGAGGCGGAGATGACGGCCTGTGTGGAGGCGCTGGTTGCAGCCCGGGGCCAGCTCGATATTCTGGTGCACAACGCGGGGAGGAACCAGGCGCGACCGGTGGAGACGATGACGCTGGACAGCTGGCATGACGCGCTGGATTGCAACTTGACGTCAGCCTATATCAGCGTACGTGCGGCCATGCCGCATATGCTGGCGGCGCGACGCGGGCGCATCATCCTCATCGGCTCATCGGCGTTCTACAACGGTGGAGGCGGGGCACTTGACTACGCGGCAGCCAAGTCGGGGCTGGTCGGCATGATGACCTACCTGGCGCGGGAGTACTCACGCAAGGGCATCCTGACGAATGTGATCCATCCTGGGGCCATCGAGACCGACCTGTTGAAGGAGCGCTACGGGGAGCCTGAGCAGCGCGCGGCGCTGGTGGCGCAAATGCCAGTGGGGCGCCTGGGCGTACCGGAGGACATCGCCGGACTGACCGCTTTCCTCGCCAGTCCACTGGGCGATTTTATCTGTGGACAATCGATTCTGGTTGATGGTGGACGAACGTTGTACCGATGAGGGGATGTGATGGGTACTGACTTCAAACTGGCATCTAATCTAGCGCCTTTCTCCAGACTGAGCGATCGTTTCGTCTGTGGTGGCTACGGCGATGGCTATGCTTTTGAAAAGCAGCTCGAGCTTATCTCAACGGCTGGGGGCATTGCCGGGGTGGCACTGGGGTGGCCGTGCCAGTTTGACGACGGCGCCGTGCTGCGAACACAACTGGCGAACCACGGCTTGCAATTGGCCACGGTAGACACCGATATCTACACCGAACCCCGTTTTCGCCTTGGCTCGCTCACTAATGTCGATCCGGCGGTGCGGCGTGCAGCGGTTGAGCGCATCAAGGGAACTATCGACGCCGCGCTTACCGCAGGATCACCCGATATCAATCTGTGGCCCGGGCACGATGGCTTTGATTATTCCTTCCAGGGCCATTATGGTGACGCCTGGTCTTGGCTGCTTGACGGGTTGCACGAAGTCGCCGACTACCAGCCGGCGATGCCTATCAGCATCGAATATAAATGTAAAGAACCCCGCGCCAACTCCTACCTGGCCAATATGGGCAAAGCGATGTGGCTGGTCGAGCGGATCAATCGGCCACATGTGGGCATTACGCTGGATGTCGGGCATAGCCTGGCGGCGCTGGAAAACCCGGCGGAGTGTGCGGCGATGGCGCTGCAGGCCGGGCGCTTACAGCAGGTGCATTTGAACGACAACTACCGCGATTGGGACCATGACCTTTATCCCGGCGCGGTGAATATCTGGGAACTGGTCGAGTTTTTCTTCTGGGTGCGTACGTTGGGATATACCGGTTGGTTCAGCCTGGACATTTACCCGTATCGCGAGGATGGCCACAAAATTATCCAGACTGCTGTTGTCGCCTGCCGCACCTGCTGGGAGTTGGCCGGCTGTCTGATCGAACAGCATGTCGAGCCCCTGTTGCGTGCGGGCGAACACTTAGAAGTGAAACGCATGATGTGGGAACTGCTGGGCGTGCGGAGCACGGTGAACCGCGGATGATGTCCGGGGATTCCTGTTGATCTTGCCGGCTGGCCGCTACTCATTTGACACGGGGAGGTGCACGCGATGATTGCGAATAACTTGTTCGGCGCCTGTTTGCCGACCTTTGGGAACTGCGCAGACCGGTACTGCCTTAGCGGATACGGGGGCGGGGGCTCCACCATGGAGGAGATGCTTGATCTCGCCCTGCAGGTGCCGGGTCTCGACGGGCTCGAACTGGTGGGCAACTGGCATGTGAACGACGACAACATTCACACGGTCGCCCGCATGTTCCGTGACCGCGGCAAAGCCATCTGCATGCTGACCCCCGATCTCTGGACACAGGCCAAATGGGGCCGGGGCAGTCTGGCTTCCCCCGATGCCGCCACACGCCAAATGGCGGTGGACGAGGTGAAGAAGGTGATGGACTGGGCGGCCGAGTTGGGGTGCCCGTTCGTGGATGTTTGGCCGGGACAGGATGGCTTTGACTACTGCTTCCAGGCCGATTACACCGAAAGCTGGAAATGGCTGCGCGAGGGATTGGTGGCGTGTGCGGGGCATAACGACCGCGTGCGCATCCTGGTGGAGTACAAGCTCAAAGAGCCGCGTACGCACTGCTTTGTGAATAGTGCAGCCAAATCGCTCCTGCTGCTCGAGGGATTGGAGCAGGTCGGCGTCCTGCTGGATATCGGGCACGCGTTGGCGGCCGGCGAGAACGTGGCGGAGGCCGTCGCGCTGCTCGCGAGTTACGGCAAACTGGATTACCTCCACCTGAACGACAATTACCGGAGTTGGGACGACGACATGATGGTGGGCGCGGTGCATCTGGTCGAGTACCTGGAGTTGGCTTACTGGTTGAAGCGCGTGGGGTATGGCGGCTGGTTGACGCTCGATATCTTCCCCTATCGTGAAGACGGTGTGCGCGCAGCCATCCAGTGCCGCGAGTGGATGGAAGCCTTCTTTGCCGCAGTGGACCGGGTCGGGATGGAGGCGTTCAGCGCGGCGATTCGCACGGCGGACGCCACCCAGGCGACCGCGCTGGTGCGCCAGGCCCTGGGGTTTTCATCCAGTCCGGTTGCCCGCTAGGGGAGTGGAGTGAGTGATGCAACGCGCATGCTTTCTGTTGCGAGTTAAACCAGAGCGGTTGCCCGACTATCTGCAGGCGCATCAGGTGTGGCCGGAGATGCTGGCAGCCATGCATGCGGCAGGTGTGCGGAATTATTCGATGTTTTTCTGCCCTGACGGCTTGCTGGTCGGCTACCTGGAGGGCGAAGACATCGCGGCGTCGCTGGCCGAGTTGGCCGAGACAGAGGTTAGCAAGCGCTGGCAAGAACAGATGGCGCCGTTTTTCGAAACCGGCGCCGCAGAGTGGTTACACGAGTATTTCTATTTGCCGTAAGAGACAATGGAGAGAACGATGGCGGTTCCCATTCGCATGCCTGATCTGGGCACGACGGTTGAGGAGTTTCGCATCATGGCCTGGCTGGTGCGCGAAGGCGACACGATCGGGTTAGGCGATGCGTTGGCGGAAATTGAGACGGACAAGGCGGTGACACAGCTGGAGTCGCCGGCACAGGGCGTGCTGCTGCGCCAATGTGTCAACAGCGGCGATATGGCCTATACCGGCGATATCCTGGCCTATGTCGGCGAGGCGGGGGAGGAACTCCCTGAAGACGCAGGGCCGGATGTGCAGGCTGCTGCCGTGCCGCAGACGGACACGGTGGTGGTCAACGGCTCAAGCGCGGCGGAACGTGTCGCGTTCTTCGCGCGCAATCTGGCGCGCGAACTGGAGGTGGATCTCAGCGCGGTGCAGGGCACCGGAGCGGGCGGCGTCATCACGCGCGAGGACGTGTTGCGTGCACAGGCCGGTGCGCCGATGCCGACCCTGACCACGCTGTCCCGTGGACAGATGGCCGTGGCCCGCGCGGTCTCGAAAAGCTGGACGGAGATCCCCCACCTGTTCATTTCCGCGACGATCGATATGACTACCGCCCAGCGCCTGCGCGCACAGCGTGCGGCAGCAGGGCGAAAGATCAGCGTCGACGCCATCTTCCTGTACGCGTTGGCCCACGCCTGTCAGACGTATCCGATCTGCGCTGCCCACCTGGAGGGGGATGAGATCGTCTCGCCGTCCGGCCTGCATCTCGCGGTGGCGGTGGGCGTCGACAATGATCTCTTCCTGCCGGTCATTCGTGATGTGGATCGCCGTTCGCTCGAGGATATTCACGAGGAAATCGTCGCGGCAGCCGCCCAAGCGAAAGCCGGGGTGCTGCCGGCCGAGCGCCTATCCGGTGCGTGTATGGCGATGAGCAATCTCGGGATGTTTCCGGTCGAGACGTTCGATCCGATCATCTTCCCGGGGCACAGTGTGATGCTCGCCGTGGGGACGATCCAGCCTGCCCCCGTGGTGATTGACGGCGGCATCCACGTACGACCACTCTGCCGGATTCGATTGGCGGCAGACCACCGCCTCATCAACGGGCGGCTGGCTGCCGCCTTCGCCACGAAGGTCAAAGAGATTATCGAGGGAGTCGCATGATGAGCAATTCCATGGAATTTCACCTTTCGCTGTATCGCAAGATGGTGATGATCCGCCAGTTTGAGGAGCGCGTGAAATACCTCTTCCTGGAGGGGATCATGCCCGGCACCATTCACCAATACCAGGGGCAGGAAGCGATTGCCGTGGGGGTCTGCGAACACCTCGCCGACGAGGATGTCATTACCAGCACCCATCGCCCACACGGGCATGCGATTGCCAAAGGGCTGTCCGTGGAGTCGATGATGCATGAGTTGTTCGGCAAGTCCACCGGGTGTTGTGCCGGCAAAGGCGGCTCCATGCACATCGGGGACATGGCACACGGCATGGCGCCGGCTATTGCCATCGTCGGCGGTGGCGCACCCATCGCTACCGGGATGGCGCTGGCCTTTACGATGCGGAAGCAACCGCAGGTCGCGGTGGCCTTTATGGGCGATGGCGCCGTGAATGAAGGGGCGGTACACGAGGCGATGAACATGGGGGCCATCTGGTCGTTGCCCATCGTCTACGTTGTCGAGAACAATCGGTACTCCGCCTCCACCCCTATCGCCCAGACCACGAAGGTGGCCAACCTGGCGGACCGTGCGGCAGCGTATGGCATGCCTGGCGTCACCGTTGACGGCAATGATGTGCTGGCGGTGTACGAGGCCGCGGGCGAGGCCATTCACCGCGCGCGCACCGGCGGCGGACCGACGATGCTTGAGGCATTGACCTATCGCATCACCGGGCACTCTCGCCGCGATCCCTGCCTCTACCAGCCGGAAGAAGAGCGCAAAGCGGCACTGACCCAGGAGCCCATCGTGCGGTTTACGGAATTCCTGCTCTCGCAGGGACACACGCAGCAGGCCCTCGATGGCGTGCGCGACGAAGTGAACGCGGAGATTGAGCGCGCCGTGCAGTCGGCCATGGCCGCTCCTGATCCGGCGCCGGAAGAAGCGCTGGTCGGGTTGTTCGTCTAATACTTCCTCTCATCACGCGAGGGGACGGGGAATACGAGAAGGAGCACATTGTGGCACAGATGACCATTGCCGAGGCGTTGCGCCAGGGCTTGCGCGAAGAGATGACGCGCGATGCACGTGTATATTGCATCGGGGAAGACATCGGCATTCCCGGGGGATGGGGTGGGGCCTTCACCGTGACCCTCGGGTTGGAGAAAGAGTTTCGCGAGCGCATCATTGACACGCCCATTTCGGAAGCCGGGTTATTCGGCGTGGCCCTGGGCTCGGCGATCATGGGCATGCGCCCGGTGGCCGACGTGCAGTACAGTGACTTCATCTTCTGCGCGATGGATCAAGTGGTGAATCAGATCGCCACCATGCGCTACATGTCCGGCTGCAAGCTCACCGTGCCGATCACCATGCGTGCGCCCGTAGGCGCCACCGGACGCGGCGCGCAGCATGCGCATAACATCGAGTCGATGTTTCTCGGCATTCCCGGCATTAAAATCGTGTGTCCGGCGACGGCCTATGATGCCAAGGGCTTGCTCAAGGCGGCCATTCGTGATGATAACCCGGTGCTGATGATCGAGCATAAGTTGTTGTATGGTTCGAAGGGGGCCCGAACAGAGTCCGGCGCCGTGGATGCTTCCAGCGATATCCCGGACGAGGACTACACCGTGCCGATCGGGAAAGGCATCATCCGGCGGGAAGGGCGCGATGTGACGCTCATCGGCACGCTGTTGATGATGCACCGCGCCGTCCAGGCGGCCGAGGTGCTGGCGTCTGAGGGCATCAGTGCCGAGGTGATTGACCCGCGCAGCTTATCGCCTTTCGACTGGCCGCTCGTGGAAGCTTCGGTGCGGAAGACCGGGTGTGCCGTGGTCGTTGAAGAAGGGCCGCGCACCGGTGGGGTGGGGGCGGAGATCGCCGCGTCGTTGACCGAGCGGTGTGCTGATGCCCTGCTGTCACCGGTCGCCCGCGTCGCGGCCCCGGATATCCCGGTTCCGTTCTCTCCCCCCATGGAGAATTTCTACATCCCTGACGTCGCCCGCATCGCCGCCGCCGCCCGCAGCGTGATCGTGCGGCAACGGATGAGCGTATCCGCCTGAACGTCACAGGCCGTGTGCGATCCCATATCACGCATGCATTCAGACCGCACCGCGTGGCTTGTGTAACTACAGAAGGACAAGCCACGCGGTGCGGTCTGAATGCATTGACGTCTTCGTCAGTAGTTGCCGAATTCGTGGATGGCGTTGATCATCGCGATGAAGTTCTCATGGGGCACGTAGTTGACGATGCTGTGGCTGCTGCCGGCGATCCAGCGCCCCCCGGGCTTGAGGACCTCCATGTGCGCGTGCACATCCTGCCGCACCTCCTCCGG
>JAGUZN010000178.1 GCA_020060775.1 Armatimonadota bacterium | reverse complement strand
CGGCTGGCGCATTGCCGGTCACCGAACTCTGGAAGACGCGGTCGATCATATCGTCGAGCTTCTTCCGGTCGGCCGCGCTGTCGGGGTTCAACTGCACGGCCAGCTTATACCATCCCATCGCCTCGCGGTAGTTGCCCTGTTCGCGGTAAATATCTCCCAGCAGCGCATGTGCGGCGGCATTGGCCGTGTCCAGGCGCAGGACGCGGGTGCACAGGCTGATCGCCTCGTCGTACTGCCCGCGCAGGCGCAGTAAATTGGCTTCGGCCAGGAATTGGTGGATATCGTCGTTGGCGAGGTCGTCGAGGTCGTGACGCACTGCGGGCGTGCCGCATGCATCGCACACGGTACTCCCCTCGTTGAGCACGACCCCACACTGTTCGCATTCCATACCGCTGTACCCTGGAGAAAGACATCCACCCTGTACGGCACACTGCCGGCGCGTGATGGCACGGGGCGGTGTCGCAGTTCCTCCATGACATACCCTGTCCATTCCGGCTCGAAACGCTGCCCATCGCCGCATCAGTCCACGAAAGCCACCCGCCCGGTCAGAGACGACTGCCCCGTACACCATAGGGGTGTATAGCGGGCTCCTGGCGACAACGTGTACGTGCGCCTGGATAACTATACCGCAAATAGCGCAGCTTATCTACCCATTTCACGCTGTGCCGGCGCTGAGTATCCCGCCGCACGGCGCGAATTTTGCCTTGACAATGCGAGAGGGGCCCCGTATACTGCACTGCGGTATGTCGCAGGCGATGGCATCGATTTCGAGCAAATGCGCGAAGACGCACGGCGGGTAATTGCGTGGCCAATCCGGTCACTCATGCCCGCTGCAGGAGCGTTTCGTCCCTGCGGCGTTTTCATTTTTCCGGCACATTCTGCTCTCCGCCACGCTCCCCGCGCCCAGGGCTGCGGCTTCGCGCGCCTGCGCGACGATTTACTGGTGAAAGAGGTTCTGCTATGTTGCTCGGAACACAACGCATCAACGCACAGGGTCATCTGGCAATCGGCGGGTGCGATACCGTCGAGCTGGCCCGACAGTACGGCACACCGCTGTACGTGATGGACGAGGCCGACATCCGGCAGAAGTGCCGCGCGTTGCGCGCCGCCTACGAGAAGCGTTATCCCAATTCGCTGATGCTATTTGCCACCAAGTCGTTCATGAATCTGGCGATTTGCCGCATCATGGACGAGGAGGGGATGGGGCTCGATCTTTCGTCCGGTGGCGAGGCATACACGGCGTTGAAGGCCGGTTTTCCGATGGAGCGCACCTACCTGCACGGCAATAACAAGTCGATGTGGGAACTTACGCTGGCGGTCGAGTCGGGCGTGGGACGCATCGTGCTGGACAACGAGCGTGAGATGGACCTGCTGCAGGCGGTGGCCGCCGAACGCGGGTTGGTGCAGGATGTGTTGCTGCGTGTGACGCCGGGCATCAAGCCACAGACGCACAGCTTCATCCAGACCGGGCAGATCGATACGAAGTTCGGCCTGGGCATTTCCACCGGCTACGCCATAAAGGGGTTGGCGACGGCGAAGGGATTGCCGAACCTGAACATCGTCGGCCTGCACTGCCATATCGGCTCCAACATCATGGGGCTCGACTCGTTTGAGATGGCGGCGCGCATGATGATTCGCTTCGCCGCACAGGTGCGCGACGAATTGGACATCACGATCAGCGAACTGGACCTCGGCGGCGGCGTGGGCGTGCGCTATATGGAAGACGATCAGCCGCCCAGCCCGGAGGACTACGCCGAGGCGGTGATCACCGGCCTGCATGACGAGATCGAGAAGTATCGCCTGCCGCATCCGCGTTTGCTGCAGGAGCCGGGACGCGCCATCGTGGGCGAGGCGGGCACCACGCTGTACACCATCGGCACCATCAAAGATGTGCCGGGCATCCGCCGCTATGTGAGCGTGGATGGCGGGATGAGCGACAACCCGCGCCCCACGTTGTACGACGCCAAATATTCCGCGCTGGCGGCCAACCGCGCGAGCGCGCCGCTCACCCAGAAGGTGACGGTGGCGGGCAAGCACTGCGAGTGCGACAACCTGATCTTCGACGTGCAACTGCCCGAGGTGGAGCCCGGGGATATCCTGGCCGTGCAGACGACGGGCGCCTACAACTACACCATGGCCTCCAATTACAATCGCTTCACCCGCCCGGCGGTGGTGCTGGTGCATGAGGGGACAGCGGAAGTCATCGTGGAACGCGAGACGCTCGACGACCTGCTCAGCCACGATCGCCTACCCGAGCGATTGCAACCGTCCGTGACGGCGTAGCCGGTGCAGCCTCACGACAATCCTTTACGCGGCGTCCCGGCTACCGGGGCGCCGCATGTCGTTGGTGCACGCAAAACGACGGCGGAGGCTGTGCGCCTCCGCCGGTATGATGGCCATTAAATGATAGTAACAACAAAATTATGTCATCTGCTGCCGAATCGCTCAGAAGCGGTTTTCACCGTCTCTATCCGATCTCACTTGATCTGTTCGCGGCTGATGGTCTTGGGTCTCCTCACCCTGTCGGTCCTGGATAGCGCCCAGGAGCCCCAAGACCATCAGTCACGAACATCGGCGGTGCGATCTTCGAGCAGATCCTTTGAAAACCGCTTCTCAGACTTCTTCCGATTCGACCATTTCGCGCAGGCGCGCCAGCGCCTTGTGCTGCAGACGTGAGACGTGCATCTGCGAGATCTGCAACGCTTTGGCCACGTCGGTCTGCGACCACCCTTTGAAGAAGCGCAGGATGATGATCTTGCGCTCGCGCGGGTTCAGCCGGCTGATGGCATCCTCCAGCCGCGACCGCACGCCGTATTCCTCAAAGGCCACATCTTCCTGGCCGACATAGTCTTCCAGGCGCGAGCGCGACTCATCATCATCGCCGCCCAGCTCGTTGTCCAATGATACCAGTTCGTAGAGATGGCCCAGTTCCATGCCTTCCAGCGTTTCTTCTTCGCTGGCGTTGATGGCGGTGGCGATCTCCTGTACAGTGGGCGGGCGGTTGAGCTTATTTGTGAGCTGCTCGATCGCCTTATTTGCGGCCAGATTCACCTCCTGCAGCCGCCGGGGCACTTTGATGGCCCAGCCACGGTCGCGGAAGTGGCGTTTGATCTCGCCCACGATGGTGGGGGTGGCAAAAGTGGCGAAGCGGATGCCCCGCTCGGGATCGAAGCGATCGATGGCGTGCATGAGCCCGATCGTTCCGACGCCGATCAGATCGTCGAGGGGTTCTCCGCGGTTGGCGAATTTTTTCGCCAGGAACCGCACCAGATTCATATGATTCATCACCAGTTGCTGGCGCAGGTTCGAATCGCGCGTGCGGTAGTACCGCAAGAACAACTGCTCGTCGTAATCGTGCCGGGACTCTTCCGGCTCGACGCGCGGCGTCGTCTCCTGCTGCGTGCCAGGTTCCAGTGGTGTTTCAACTGCTCCGCGATGTTCCACGCGAGCGTCCTCCTGTGGCCGTGGCGCTGTGTCCTCCGGCTCCGCGACCATCGCAAATAACATTTAGCGCTCCTTCGCCTCCGTGGCGCGCACGCGCTTCACCATGCGCACCAACGTCCCATTGCCCGGTGTACAGGTGACTTCACTGGCATCCATCAATGACTCGATCAACAACATGCCCAGCCCCCGCTCCGACAACGTCATCGTTCCATGCCGATGTTGCCGCGATGCGGTTGTCGGATCAAAGCCGTCGCCGGGGTCGTGCACGGTGATCACCAGTTCGTCTTCGCCGAGTTCACAGCGCAACGTGATCATCCCCGTGTTCGCACCGGCACAGCCATGTTCGATGGCATTGGTGCAGGCCTCGCCGATCGCCACTTTGATGTCCTCGATATCCGCGATATCGAAGCCCATCCGCGTGGCCACCGCCGCCACCGCCAGCCGCGCAACCGCCACAAATTCCGGACGATTTGGCAAGCGCAATTCCACATGACACCCAGTACAGGCAGCCATCAGGATTCCGTCCCCTCTTGAGTAAGGTTCGCTGTCGCCTCTTCTTCGGTTTCGTCAATGTGAAACACATTGACCAGCCGGGTGATCTCCAGCAGACGTCGAATGCGGGCCGACGGGGCAACGAGGCGTAAGTCACCACCCTGTTCGCGCACCCGCTTCAGCGTGCCGACCAGCACACCCAGTGCGGTGCTGTCGAGATATTCCGTACGCTGTAGATTGACGACAAGGTGGTGGTACCCCTTTGCGAGCAAGTCTAACATCGCTTCTTTCGCCTGGGGTGTGGTATAGACGTCCATTTCACCCGCTAACGCGACAATCGCCGTGCGTTCGTCAATTGTGCGCGTCTGCACTTCCAGATTAATAGTGTTGCCCACGACACTCCTCCTCCCGAATCCCACCCCGTGTTACCGGGTCGGGTCATTCGACCGTCCCAGTGTAGCGTACTTCCGGGGCATTAGGTGAGCAAGTCGACCGCCATCGGTCGTTGCGCGTGCCCTCATGGTCACGATCGGCGGCGCGGTTAGTCCAGCCCGGCCTGGCGGCGCAGCTCGGCCGCACGTTCCG
>JAGUZN010000298.1 GCA_020060775.1 Armatimonadota bacterium | reverse complement strand
GCCGTCCTGGCGCGCCTGCGCGATGCCGGGCTGGCCTCCATCCCCGGCGGCGGCGCGGAGATCCTGGTGGACCGCGTGCGGCAACAGATCAGCCCGCGTAAAATCTCCGCGCAGGGGTGGTTGGCCGTCATGCGCGAGGCGCATCGCCTGGGCATCCCCAGCACGGCGACAATGATGTTCGGTCACATCGAAACCACGGCCGAACGCATCGCCCACCTGGAATGCCTGCGTGCCCTGCAGGATGACACCGGCGGCTTCCTCGGCTTCATCCCCTGGCCCTTCCAGCCCGGCAACACCCCGCTGGCGCGCACGGTGCCCGACCTCCCGGTCGGCAGCATCGACTTCTTGCGTATGCTGGCTATCAGCCGCCTCTATCTCGACAATATCCCGCATCTCCAGTCCTCCTGGGTCACGCAGGGGACGGCACTCGGGCAGTTAGGGCTCTGCTTCGGTGCCGACGACCTGGGCAGCACCATGATGGAGGAGCACGTGGTGAGCGCCGCGGGCGCCACCTTTCGCACGAATGCCGGCGAATTAGCGCGCTTGATTGTCGATCTGGGGTACCAACCCGTACAACGCACGACTACATACGCCCCGGTGCGGGTATGGGAATAGGTGAAGTGCTATAACGAGAAGACAGAAGACAGAAGACAGAAGACAGAAGACAGGATATCTTTCCGGCATGCAATGCCGGGAAGCTGGTCAGAACGATCGAAAGTCCCGGACAGGGGCAAGTGCATACCTCAAGCAAAAGACCTGGGTTGATCTGCATAGTGTGTGGAGTATAGGAGAAGAGTACCGTGGATTACGATGTGAGAACGTCAATGCCGCGCCTGCGCGGATCTCGCCGCCGTCTCTGGTGGCTGATCGCCATCGTGGCGGTGTTGTTTGCCGTCGTGCAGCCGACAGCCTGGCTCACCACCGACTGGCTCTGGTATCGTGAACTCGGTCGGCTGGATGTCTTCTGGCGGCCGCTGTACAGTCAGGTGCTGGTAGGCGTCGTTGTCGGAACCGCATTCTTTGCCCTCCTCTTCGGCAACGTGTATCTCGCCTGGCGCATGACATCAGATGAGCTCTGGCGCGACCTCGGCCGCCGCTTGCATGAACAGGCGATCAGCTTGCTCGACCGCACTCTGCGCCGCCTCGCGCTCTGGGGCAGTGCAGCGCTCAGCCTCATGCTGGCCATCGCGGTGGGGCGCGGAGCCGCCGCACACTGGCAGGAATTCCTGCTGTTTGCGCACGGCCAGCCCACCGGCACGGCCGACCCCATTTTTCAGCGTGACATCAGCTTCTATCTCTTCCGTCTGCCGGTATGGGAACAACTCTCGGCGTGGCTCTTTGCCGGTCTGCTCGTCACCCTGATCATGACCGCCACCGTCTACCTGATCACCCGCGCTATTCGCAGCGTGCGCGGCACGCCGGTCTTCTCGCCCTTCGTGCAGGGACATCTGTCCGTCTTGCTCGCCTTGCTCTTTGTCGCCAAGGCGTACGGGTACTATCTGGGGCGTTATGCGGTCATGTATACCGGCACGGGCGATTTCACCGGCGTCAGCTATACGGATGTCCATGCCCGCATCCCCGGGCTCGTCATCATGTTGGTCGCCGCGCTCGTGGCAGCCGGCATCATGCTCATCAACATCTGGCGGCGCAGCATTGCGCTGCCCATCGTCGCCGTCGTCGGCGTGCTGCTCCTGTCCTTCCTCACGCTCGGGGTGTATCCGCCGCTCGTGCAGCGCTTCCGGGTGGAGCCCAACCAACTGGCGCTCGAGAAGCCCTACCTCAACCATCATATCAAACTCACCCGCGCGGCCTTTGGCCTGGATGCCATTCGCACCCAATCCTTCAACCCGGGCAATCGCGTGGAAGCTGAGGTGCTGGCCAACACACCGGACACCGTGGACAATATCCGACTGTGGGATTATCGCCCGTTGCTGCAGACGTACCGCCAGCGCCAGGAGTTGCGCACCTACTACACCCTGCGTGACGTCGATATCGATCGCTACATGATCGACGGCAAGTTGCGCCAGGTCATGCTCGCGGCACGCGAAATCGATGGCGAGCAGATTCCCGGGCAACAAACCTGGGTCAATCGCCACCTCATTTACACGCACGGCTATGGGCTGGTGATGTCCCCGGTGAATGAGGTGGACCCGGTGAATGGTAATCCGCGGTTCTTCGTTCAGGATATTCCACCCCGGTCGACGCACGCCGTGCTTGAGGTGAAACGTCCGGAGATTTACTTTGGCGAGAGTAATCTGGATTACATCATCGTGCGCAGCGGGCAGCAGGAGTTCGACTACCCCGGCGAGCCGGATCAGTACGCGACGTATGAAGGTAAAGCCGGACTCCCCTTGAAGAATTTTGCCGTGCGCGCGTTGCTGGCCTGGCGCTTGAAGACGCTCAATCTGCTCATCTCCACGCAGTACATCACTCCGGAAAGCCGGCTGGTGATGCGCCGCCAGATCATGGAACGCGTGCAGGCACTGGCGCCCTTCTTTACCTACGACCGCGACCCCTACATGGTGGTCGGCGAGGATGGCGGACTCTACTGGATCATCGACGCCTACACCGCCAGCCGCCGCTATCCTTATGCGCAGCCCTTTGAGGTGACCGTGCACGGCGGCACGCTCGGGGCTAATTACCTGCGCAATCCGGTGAAGGTGGTGGTGAACGCCTATGATGGCGACACCGCGTTCTACCTCGTCGAGGAGAATGAGCCTATTGCCCGTGCCTGGGCCGGCATCTACCCCGAGCTGTTCAAGCCGCTGTCGGAGATGCCCGCCGGGTTACAGGCGCACGTGCGCGTGCCTGAGGGGTTGTTCGATACCATCTCGGAAGCGTATCGTTCCTACCATATGACCGATCCGACCGTCTTCTTCAGCCGTGAAGACCTCTGGGAAATTCCGCAGGAAAATTCCATCGATGCGAGTGGCTATCAGGCGGCGGGGCGTATGGAGGCATACTATCTCATCATGTCGCTGCCCGGGCGCGACGAGCCGGAGTATCTGCTCTTCCGGCCGTATACGCCTGCCGGTCGGCGCAACATGATCGCCTGGTTGAGCACGCGCAACGATCCACAGCACCTGGGCGAGATGTTCGTCTACAACTTCCCCAAACAGAGCCTGGTGGACGGGCCCAAGCAGGTGGAAGCGCGCATCGACCAGGAAACGGAGATCAGCCAGGCGTTCACGCTATGGGGGCAGGCGGGCTCGCGCGTGTTGCGCGGCAACCTGCTGGTCATTCCTGTCGGCAACTCGATTCTCTATTTCCAGCCGGTCTTTTTGATTGCCGAACAATCTCAGATTCCTGAACTGAAGCGCGTGATCGCCGTCG
>JAGUZN010000301.1 GCA_020060775.1 Armatimonadota bacterium | reverse complement strand
GATCGCCTGTGCGCACGCCGCCGAGGGTGGTGCGGCGCAACGTTTCCGGCATCATCGACAGCCACAACCGGGCGGGCTCGATCCGCTCCACCGTCAGGCAAACGCCATTGGTGGCCAGGCTGTCGCCGATGTTGAGATCCTCGCGCACGCGTTCGGCCTTCAGCGCCAATCGCGCCACGGCGCCCTCCTGGCGCAGGCTGATGACCGTGCCCAATTCTTCCACGATGCCAGTGAACATAACCTTAGTGTCCGCACTTCGCCTGCCGCTGTCAAGGGCAGGGCGGCGCGGCTATTCGGCAGGGGAGATCCAACTGTCGCACATTCTCCCTTGCCATGCGCCGGGGCATCCGCTACCATGAAGGGCATCAGGTACCATCGTCCCGGGGAGGTCTGTCATGCGCATCATTCTCGCCTGTGCGGCCGGCATGTCCACCAGTCTGCTGGCGAATAATATGAAACGTGTCGCCGATGAGCGTGGCCTCGAGGTCACCGTCGAAGCGATGAGCACCAGCGCGTTGGATGAAGCGCAGTGGCTGAATACCGATGTTGTGCTCGTTGGCCCGCAGATGCGCCATCAATTGCCCACGATCGCCGAGCAGGCCGCGCGCTATCATGTGCCCGTGGAGGCGATCCCCCCGCAGGATTACGCCATGGCCAACGGCCAGCACGTGCTGGAGCAGGCCTATACTCTGGTGCAGAATCAAGCGTTCCACAAAGAGGCCGGACACGACTACCATCCACAATGATCGCGCAGGAATCTGTCCGCTCGTGTTGAATCAGAGGGAAATGACCTCTCGCGAGCAGGATGACCGAGCATGACCATCGCCCAGGAAATCGAAGTACTGATCCGTGCCCGATACCCGCTGATCTACGTCCTCTCGTACGAAGAGCACCGGGTGGTGGAGGCATTGCGGGGCATCTGTCGTCGCGCGCAACGCCAGTGCTACTTGTGGACCGAAACAATGGGGCTGCAGCCCGCCAACGCCGACCAGCGCACCCTGCAGCCCGATAAACAATCGCGCGATCCCTTCCACGCCCTGGAAATCATCCGCACCTCGAACGAATCCGCGATCTTCATCCTGCAAGACTTTCATCCCTACCTCGCGCAACAGTACGCCCATCGTTCCAGTGCCGTACGCAAGTTACGCGATCTGATCGGCCTGCTCCATACCAGTTATAAAACCATCATCATGGTCAGCCCGACGCTGGAATTGCCCACTGAACTGGAGAAAGATGCGACGGTTGTCGACTATCCGCTGCCCACGCTGGAGGATTTGGACCGCTTGTTCGACCAGGTGGTCGAGAATGTGAAGAAGGCGGCAAAGATCGACCTCACGCCATCAGCGCATGAGCGGGAGATGATCCTGAAGGCTGCGCTCGGCCTCACGCTGAACGAGGCGGATAACGTCTTTGCCAAATGTGTGGTGCTCCTGCAGAAATTCGATGTCAACCTCATCGTCTCGGAGAAAGAGCAGCTCATCCGCAAATCCGGCTTGCTCGAGTACTACCATAGCTCGGTGGGCATGGGCGATATCGGCGGGTTGGATCTGCTGAAGGCATGGTTGCAGCAGCGCGTGCACGCTTTCAGTCAGAAAGCGCGCCTGTTCGGGTTGCCCGCTCCGCGCGGACTACTGCTCACCGGCGTGCAGGGCTGCGGCAAATCGCTGGCAGCCAAAACCGTGGCGAATCTCTGGCGCATGCCGCTGCTGCGCCTCGATGTCGGACGCCTCTTTTCCGGGTATATCGGCTCCTCGGAAGATAACGTGCGCAGAGCCATTAAGATCGCCGAGTCCATTGCCCCGGTGGTGCTGTGGATCGATGAGATTGAGAAAGGCATGTCCGGCATGCGTAGTTCGGACTCGGTGGACGGCGGCACCACCGCGCGCGTCTTCAGCACCCTGCTCACCTGGATGCAGGAAAAAACGGCCGCCGTCTTTGTGGTGGCCACCGCCAACGACATCACCACGCTGCCCCCCGAGTTGTTGCGCAAAGGGCGTTTTGACGAGATCTTCTTTGTGGATCTTCCCGATGCTGAAGAACGTACCGAGATCCTCCGCATTCATCTCCGCCGCCGGGGGCGTGACCCGGAACCCCTCATTACCCCCGTCATCGTGGACAAGACCGAGGGGTTCAGCGGCGCCGAACTGGAACAGGCCATTATTGCCGCGCTCTTTCACGCCTTCTCGCAGGAGCGCGACCTGCAGGCGCAGGATATCCTGCTCGCCGTCGAGGAAACCGTGCCGATCTCTCGCACCGCCGAAGAATCGATCTCTGCGTTGCGCGTTTGGTCGGCCTTGCGTGCGCGTCCCGCCAGCGCCCGCCAGCGCGCGCGCATGGAAGCATTCATGCAGGAACGCGAACAGCAGCAGCACGCCCTGCTGCGCGCCTTTGCCGGTCGTGATGTCGATGACGAAGCCGCTATCGCCGATCAGGACTGAGCAGCTGTGTCGTGCAGGGGAGAATGCCTCCTGGTTCACCGCGGATGAAATTTGTTCAAGAAAAGGATAAATATCAATCGTAAACCCCTTGACACTGGACGGTGCCGGTGATAATCTGACAATTCGTGCAAAGATTCCCAGGATCGCGGTTTCCTGTAGAACGATTGACGGCGACGGATAACCAACCAGTGTAACCCAGTCTCCAGTGAAGCAAGCCTTCCACCCATAGGGATGGGTGGGTTCTTGCTTCACTTTTGCGCGTCTACAGAGCCACAGTGGCACCGCTATGATCCAGTGTACTGCGCCAGTCCATTGCGGAGGTATCAATGAGACCTGTCATCCGCGTCAAGGGACGCACCCGGCATCAACGCCCCGAGCAGATTCCGAACCTCATCGAGATTCAGCTCAACTCGTACCAGTGGTTCGTTAACGAAGGACTGCGAGAACTCTTTGACAACTTCTCGCCCATCGAAGACTTCACCGGTACCTTGCGCCTGACCTTCGGGGAGTACTCGCTGGGTGAACCCAAATACTCTATTCGCGAGTGTCGCGACCGTGACGCCACGTACGAAGTGCCGCTCAAAGTGCAGGTACAGCTCCTGAACACCACCACGGGTGAACTGAAAGAGTCCGAGGTGTATCTGGGCGACTTGCCGATTATGACCGACACCGGCACCTTCGTGATCAACGGGGCGGAGCGCGCTGTCGTCAGTCAGCTCGCCCGTTCCCCCGGTGTCTACTTCAAAGATAATATCGACTATTCCGGGCGCATCTTGTACAGCGCGCAAGTCATTCCCAGCGAAGGGGCGTGGTTGGACTTCGATACGGACGCGAATGGCGTCATTTCCGTGAAAATCGGTCAGACCCACCGCTTCCCGGCCACCACGCTGCTGCGCGCCATGCAGAGCATCGGCCAGGCCGGCGAGGTAGTGGAGCCTACCAGTCTGGATAGCGATCTTGTCGTCCTCTTCGGCCAGCCGGAAACGATCGAGGCGCCGACCAGTGAACAGCTGGCGGGTCGCTTCGCCTGGGCTGACATTGTCGATACCGAGACGGGCGAGGTCATCGTCGAACGCGGTCATCGCATTGACGTGACCGTCGCTCGCCGCGTCGGCGCACTGGCGCTGCCGAACGTCGAGTTGGCGATCCTCAGCCCGCTCATCGAGGCCACGCTGGAACGCGACCCGACCCATAATGAAGACCAGGCGTTGGTCGATATCTACCGCCGCGACCGTCCCGGCGATCCGGTGACGCCCGAACTCGCCCGCCAGCGGTTGGCCGGCATCTTCGCCGACCCGCGCCGCTACGATCTCGCGCGTGTTGGGCGCTACATGCTCAATAAAAAGCTTGGCCTGAGCGTGCCCGGCTCGGTGACCACGCTCACCAAAGACGACCTGATTGCCATTATGCGCTATCTGGTGCGGCTGGATGAGAACGATCCGTCGACCACGGTGGACGAGATTGACCACTTGATGAACAAGCGCGTGCGCAGCGTCGGCGAATTGTTGCAAAACCAGTTCCGCCTCGGCTTTCTGCGCATGGAACGCATCATCCGTGAGCGCATGACCAGCCTGGACCCTGAGAGCGTGACCCCGCAGGCCGTGATCAGCACCAAGCCGATCTCTGCGGCGATTAAATCGTTCTTCGGCTCGTCGCAGCTCTCGCAGTTCATGGACCAGACGAACCCGCTGGCCGAACTCACGCACAAGCGGCGACTGTCCGCGCTCGGCCCCGGCGGGTTGAGCCGGCAGAGCGCCAAGCTGGAAGTGCGCGACGTGCACCACTCCCACTACGGCCGCATTTGCCCGATCGAAACCCCTGAAGGTCCGAACATCGGTCTGATCGGCTCCATGGCCGTCTACGGGCGCATGAACGAGTACGGTTTCCTGGAAACGCCGTACCGCCACGTGGTCAATGGCCGCGCGACGGATGAAGTCGCCTACCTCACCGCAGACGAGGAAGAGGGGCATCGCATTGTCCCGGCGACCACCGTCGTCGATGACAACGGCAACATCGTGCCTGATAAAGATGGGCGAGTGATTTGCCGGTTCCGGTCGTCCTATCCGCGCGTCAAGCCGGAAGAGATCGACTATATGGACCAATCGCCCAAGCAAACGGTGTCGGTAGCAACTTGTCTGATTCCCTTCCTGGAAAACGACGACGCCAACCGCGCCCTCATGGGCTCCAACATGCAGCGCCAGTCGGTGCCGCTGGTAAACACCGAAGCGGCGTATGTGATGACCGGCCTTGAAGATCGCGCCGCCATGGACTCCGGTGCGGTACTCCCGGCCAAAGCGGCGGGCATCGTCACCCATGTCGATGCCAGCCTCATCGAGGTCACCCGGCCGGATGGGCATGTCGATCAGTATCCGCTGATCAACTTCATGCGCTCAAATCAGGCCACCTGCATCAACCAGAAACCGCTGGTGCGCTGGGGTCAGTTTGTGCGCCGGGGCGATCCGCTGTCTGACGGGCCGTGTACGAATGAAGGCCACCTTGCGCTCGGGCGCAATATCCTGATTGCCTTCATGCCCTGGGAAGGATTCAATTACGAGGACGCCATCATCCTCAGCCAGCGGATGGTGCGCGATGACGTCTACTCGTCGATCCATATCGAAAAGTACGAGATCGAAGCTCGCGAAACCAAAGTCGGGCCGGAAGAAATCACCCGCGACATTCCTAATGTCGGCGAGGATGCGCTGAAAGATCTCGATGAAGACGGCGTGATTCGCATCGGCGCCGAGGTGCGCGCCGAAGACATCCTGGTCGGCAAAGTTGCGCCCAAGGGGCAGGAAGAGCTGACCTCGGAGGAAAAGCTGGTGCGCGCCATCTTCGGCGAGAAAGCTGCGGAAATGCGCGACACTTCCTTGCGTGTCCCGCACGGCGAAAAGGGCAAGGTCGTCGACGTGAAGCGCTTCTCGCGCGTCAAGTCAGTCTGTGACCGTTGCGCCACCGAGTACCAACTCGGCAAAGCCGAAACGCGCAATTACTGCGATCGCTGCGGCGGTGAGGTCCATCGCATTCCCGGCGATGAACTCTCGCCCGGCGTCAACCAACTCGTGCGCGTCTTCGTGGCCCAGCGCCGCAAGGTGATGGAAGGCGACAAAATGGCCGGACGTCACGGCAACAAGGGTGTGGTCGCGAAAATCCTCCCCATCGAGGATATGCCGCACCTGCCGGACGGCACGCCGGTGGACATGATCCTCAACCCGTTGGGCGTGCCCTCGCGCATGAACATCGGGCAGATCATGGAAACCCACCTGGGCATGGTGGCGCACGAACTGGGCTGTAGCTTCGCCAACCCCATTTTCGAGGGGGCGATGGAGGAAGAGATCCTGAGCTATCTCGCCCTCACCATGCAGCGCCGACGCCGACAAGTGCTCTACAGTTACCTGTCGGAAGATCTGAAGCTCGACGTGCCCGACTATGCCGCGGCGCTTTCAGCTGAACGGCTGGTCGCGGAGATCCGCCAGCTCGGTCTCGAAAAGGTCGAACGGTTGAATCATGACCTGCAGACCGAATACGATCGGATCCTGCGCGATGCGGCCCAGCTGTTGCTGCCGCAAGTGCAGGGCGATGAGCCCTTTGCGCAGGTGACCATACGTGGGGTATCCGTCGAGCAGTGGAGTGACGCCAGTGCTGACCAGCAGGTCGAATGGCTGGCGCAGGAGCTGCGCGAGCGCGTTGACTCGCGGCTCGGCTTTAACGAGAAGACGGGGAAGTGCATCCTCTACGATGGACGCACCGGCGACCGCTTCAATCAGCCGATCACCGTGGGCTATGCCCATATGATGAAGCTCGTTCACCTGGTCGATGATAAAATCCATGCACGCTCCACCGGACCGTACAGCCTGGTCACCCAGCAACCGTTGGGCGGGAAGGCGCAGTTCGGCGGACAGCGCTTTGGAGAAATGGAAGTCTGGGCGTTGGAAGCCTATGGCGCGGCGCACACGCTGCAGGAAATCCTGACCATCAAGTCTGACGACGTGATGGGACGCGTGAAGACCTACGAGTCGATTGTCAAAGGCGCCAATATCAACGAACCGGGCATCCCCGAGTCGTTTAAAATCCTCATCAAGGAACTGCAATCCCTCGGGTTGCAGGTGCAGGTCGAGAACGCCGAAGCAGAGCGCATCGACCTCGAACTCGAAGAGGAAGAGACGGCGCGCCGATAACACGGTCGTTGTGCGAGCCCGGAGAGCCGGGCTCGCACCTGGAAGATACGTTGGATTGAACAGAAGAAGCGAGGTGCACAGTGGTCGACACCACAAATTTCGATCAAATTCGCATCGGTTTAGCCTCACCCGAGGAGATCAGGAAGTGGTCTCGTGGGGAAGTGAAAAAACCGGAGACGATCAATTATAGAACGTTCAAACCCGAACCCGATGGACTTTTCTGCGAGAAGATCTTTGGTCCCACGCGCGACTGGGAATGCCATTGCGGCAAGTATCGCAAGATCAAGTTCCGCGGCATTACCTGTGACCGCTGCGGCGTCGAGGTCACGCGCGCCAAAGTGCGGCGCGAGCGCATGGGTCATATCGAGCTCGCGGCGCCGGTCGCGCACATCTGGTATCTGAAAAACGTGCCGAGCCCCATGTCCCTGCTGCTCGACCTCTCGCCGCGGCCGCTGGAGAAGGTGCTCTACTTCGCCTCCTACATTATCACGCAGGTCGATACGGATCTGTTGTCTGCCCATGCCGAGGAGATTCGGCAGGCGGTGGAGGAACGGAAGTATCAGCTTGACGAGACGCTGCAAGAGCAGGTGGCGATGGTGGAAGAGCAGTATCGGGAAGAACTGGAAGAGAATCCCGAGCTACCGGCGGCCGATCGCAATAAGCTGCTCGCGGCCCGCGATGAACGCGTCGCCTACGAGCGCAAGGTGATCGAGGATCGCAAGACGGAACTCGATAACGCCCTGCGCCTGTTGCTCGGCCCGACCCTGGACGGCATGCCCGGCCTGATCGGCAAGCAGTTGCTCACCGAGCCGGACCATCGCTCGCTGTCCAACCTGGCCGAAGAGATCGAACTGTTCGTCTGCCTGCATGAAGACGATCCGAATGAATACGGCTCCGATGACGAAGGCGGCGACGAAGGGCAGGGGAGCGGCGTGCGCGTGATGCTGCGCAGCAACCCGCGTAAAACCCTCTTCCGCTCGCAGACCGGCGCTGACGCTATCAAATCGCTGCTCAAGCAGATCGATCTGGAAGAGGAAAGCCGGCGCTTGCGCACCATCATTCGGGAGACGACCGGACCCAAACGGGTACGCGCCGTCAAACAGCTCGAAGTGATCGAGTCCTTCCGCAAATCCAAGAACCGGCCGGAGTGGATGATTCTCGATGCCGTGCCGGTTATCCCGCCAGAATTGCGCCCCATGGTGCAGTTGGATGGCGGGCGTTTCGCCACGTCTGACCTGAACGATCTCTACCGGCGCATTATCAACCGCAATAACCGCTTGAAGAAAATCAAGGATCTGCGCGCGCCGGAATCGATCATCAACCATGAAAAGCGCCTGCTGCAGGAAGCCGTCGATGCCCTCATCGACAATGGCCGCCGCAGCCGCCCGGTGACCGGCAGCAACAACCGTCCGCTGAAGTCGCTCTCCGACATGCTGAAAGGCAAGGATGGCCGCTTCCGCAAGAATCTGCTCGGCAAGCGCGTCGACTACTCCGGCCGCTCAGTCATCGTCGTCGGTCCGCACCTGAAACTGAATCAGTGCGGTCTGCCGAAGGAAATGGCGTTGGAACTCTTCAAGCCCTTCGTGATGAAGCGATTGGTGCAAAAGGGTCTCACCAATAACGTCAAGACAGCGAAAAAGATGGTGGAGCGCATCCGTCCCGAGGTGTGGGACGCGCTGGAAGAGGTCATCAAAGACCATCCGGTGATGCTCAACCGCGCCCCGACCCTGCACCGCCTGGGCATCCAGGCCTTTGAACCGGTGCTGGTGGACGGCAAGGCCATCCAGCTGCATCCGCTGGTCTGCCCGGCGTTCAACGCCGACTTCGATGGCGACCAGATGGCCGTGCACGTGCCGCTCTCCACCATGGCGCAGGCCGAGGCGCGCATCCTGATGATGTCGTCCGAGAATCTGTTCTCGCCGGCGCACGGCAAGCCGGTGATGACCCCGACCCGCGACATGGTGCTCGGTTCGTACTACATGACGCAGAAGGCCCTGCCCGTCGAGGGCCAGCTGGCGCCCAAGGGGATGGGGAAAGTCTTCCCCAACCCGCGCGAAGCCGTGCTCGCCCACGAGGCGGGGATGGTTGATCTGCACGCCGAAGTCGTCGTGCGCATGAACGGCGCCATGACGAATACCACGGTCGGGCGCATCATCTTCAACCAGATCCTGCCGCCCAAGCTGCAGTATCTCGACCGCGTGGTGGACAGCGGCGAAATGGCCAACCTTGTGCGCACCTGCTACGAGGCGTACGGCCATGGCCGCACGGTGAAGCTGCTTGATGATCTAAAGGAAATCGGCTTCAAGTACGCCACCCTGGCGGGCATCACCATTGCGATGACCGACATGGACGTGCCGCGCCAGGATCGCGAGCGCATCATCGCCCGCACCGAAAAGGCCGTCAACGAGACGAACCAGCGCTTTGCTGACGGTATCATCTCCGAAGGCGAACGCTCCCAGACGGTCTGCGAACTCTGGATGCGAGCGGCCGAAGAGGTGGCGCAGGCGATGTTGCACAACATCGATCCGTTCAACCCGCTGCTCATGATGTCGAAGTCCGGTGCGCGCGGTACCATCCGCCAGCTCTCCCAGCTTGCGGGGATGCGCGGCCTCATGACGGACCCGTTTGGCCGCTTCATCGAAGACCTGCCGATCAAGTCCAACTTCCATGAAGGTCTGAACGTGCTGGAGTACTTCGTCTCCACACACGGCGCACGTAAAGGTCTTGCCGACACCGCACTGCGCACGGCTGACGCCGGGTATCTCACCCGGCGCATGGTCGATGTTGCCCAGGATGTGATCGTCCGCGACCACGACTGTGGTACGCACAGCGGCATTGAAGTCGCCGCCATTCGCGACCGCCACGAGGAAATTGAATCGCTTGAGCGGCGCATCGACGGACGCACGGCGGCGTCGGATATCATCAACCCGTTCACCGGGGAGTTGATCCTGCGCCGGAATCAGGAAATCAGCAATCGTACGCTGCCCGTCTGCCCGAAGGACGCGGGGATCATGACGCGAGCCTGGCACTGCCCGGGCTGCGAGACGACCATCACCGAGGCGCAACTTACCGAGGCGATCCAGCAGTTGGCACGCGCACAACGCGTGTATGAAACTGCGCAAGAAGGCACCCAACGCCAGCTCAGCGATGCGGAAGAACTCGCTGCGCGTCTGCAGGCATTAGCGGACGATTTCAGCATCGGTGAAGAACTGCCCGTGGACGAGGTTGAAGCTGCCGATACGCCTGATGCACAGGCGGTGACCGATGAGCAGACCGCGGCTGATCCTGTGGAGGAGGCCGCGATTGCGGGAGCCGATGGTGACGTCTCCACCGATCCCGCTCCGACGGACGAGATGCTGCTGCCGACCGACGATGACGAGGACGACATCGTCGAAGACGACGAGGATCTCCTCGATTTTGCGGTCACTCCGCACGATCAACTGCCCGAAGAGATCGACACCATGTCGAGCGAAGAGGCGGAAGCCACTGCCTGGGCGCTGCATCTGGAACATACGCTGGCCAACGAGGTCTGCCCGCACTGCGATCAAACCTTGTTCGAAGTGGCGTTGTGTGAAGAGTGCGGGACGATGTACACCCGCAACGACCTAGAATCGCCGCTGTCGACGATTCGCCGCGTGGTCGCTGACGCCGAGAAGTTCATGGATCTCGCGCGCCGCGCCCGGGCCAACCTCCCGGTGCCCGAGCCGGTCGTCGATCCGTTCACCGGCAAGACCATACTGCCGGAGGGCAAGCGCGCCACCGCGGCGCAACTGCAGCAACTGCAGGAGACCATCAGCAAGATGCGCAGCACTGGCGGGCTGGCGATGGGCCGCGTGCCCATTCGTTCATCACTGGTCTGTGAACTGCGGCAGGGCATCTGCGCGATGTGCTATGGCCGCGACATGGCGACCGGACGCTCGGTGGAAGTCGGCGAAGCAGTCGGCATCATCGCCGCCCAGTCCATCGGGGAGCCGGGCACGCAGTTGACGATGCGCACCTTCCATACCGGTGGTGTGGCCGGCCAGTACCTGACGGGTGTCGCCAACGTGAAAGAACAACGCGTGCGCACCCTCCAGCAGATTCTGGACGACGTCAACCGCGGTCGCGTGCAACTGGGTACGGAAATCAGCGAACGCGAACGCGTGAAGCAGATCCAGAAGATGGTGAAGGTGATGGAGCAGCAGGTCTCCGGCCTCCTGCGCGTGGTCGAACTCTTCGAAGCGCGCAAGCCGAAGGGGCAAGCGATCATTACCGACGTCGACGGCAATGTGGCGAAAATCGACACCCTCGGCGGTGGCCGTACGGTGGTGCTGCACTCCGAGCTGCCCTTGCAGCCGGAGGAGAACATCATCGGGCAACTGCTCGGCGCGGATATCGTGCACCCGGAAACCGGCGAAGTCATGGTCGAGGCCGGGCGTGAACTTACCCCGCCCATCGTCGCCAAACTGCGCCAGGCCGGCGTGGGCGGCGTGGTGACCGAACATCGCTACATGGTGCCCTACCGCGGTGGGTTGCGCGTCGATACCAGCGATCAGCTCAAGGCGGGGAATCCGCTCACCGAAGGCCCGCTGGATCCGCAGGAACTGCTGCGCATGCGCGGACCGCGCGAAGTGCAGGAGTACCTGGTGCAGGAAATCCAGCGCGTCTACCGCAGTCAGGGCGTGGACATCAACGACAAGCACGTGGAAGTCATCGTCCGCCAGATGCTGCGGCGGCGCAAGATCACGGAAGCCGGCGATACCGACTTCCTGCCGGGTCAGGTGATCGACCGCTTTGAATTTGAGCGGGAAAATCACCGCGTCCGCGATCTGGGCGGTGTGGAAGCACAGGCCGACTGGGTGCTGCTCGGCATCACCGAGGCCTCGCTGGCCACTGACTCCTTCCTGTCCGCGGCGTCCTTCCAGAAGACCACGCGCGTCCTCACGGAGGCCGCCATCAAGGGCAAGGTGGACCATCTCATCGGCCTGAAAGAGAACGTCATCATTGGACGGCTCATCCCGGCCGGCACCGGCATGGATTGCTATCGTAATGTCAAGGTGCTCTCGCCCGGTGGCGAAATCAAGCTCTTCGAACCCGAGTTGGAAGCATCTGAGCAAGACTTCGTTGAGCGCCTGCTCGAGGAATCTGATCTCGACTTGCGCCGGACCGAGGAAGATGCCGCGGAAATCGCCGGCGCCTTCGGCACGATCGAAGGCGGAGACGAAGAGGAAGAGGACGGCATCGACATGGACGATCTCGGCCTGTCCAGCCTCGCCGATTTCTCGATCGACGATGAGCCGCACCCATCCGACGACGCGGAGATTTAATCCCCGTTGACGGAGTTGTTACCCCGCACCACCCCGAGCCTCCAAGCTCGGGGTGGTTTCTTTGGTGGATTCGCCGGTCAAAGCCCGTGAGAAGTCACAGGAATATGCCCTGTCATGCATCGTTTCAGTGTAGAACTGAAGAAGGATGCCGTCGTCTTGGCGATGACGTGCACGACATACACCAAGAGGGGAGAAACGGGCATGGCCTACACGGCGAAGGATTATTCGCATATCCTGGGGATGGAAGGCATTAGCGACGAGACGCTGAAGAATCACTTTACATTATACCAGGGGTATGTGAGTAACACGAACACACTGCTGGAGGAGACCGCGCGCCTCGTCGAAGCGCAACAACACAAATCGCCGGAATTTGCCGAAATGCGACGGCGCTTCGGTTTCGAATTCGATGGGATGCGCCTGCACGAGTATTACTTCGATAATCTGAAAGGCAACGGGCAGCTCGATCCACAGAGCGACCTGTACAAGAAAATCGTCGAGGACTTTGGCAGTTACGACCATTGGAAGAACGATTTTCTCGGCACGCTGGCCATGCGCGGCATCGGGTGGGCGGTGCTACTTTACGATCACAAGTGGGATCGTCTGCTGAATGCGTGGATTGAACTGCACCAGACTAATGTCCTCGCAGGATTGCCGCCGTTGCTGGTCGTCGATGCCTGGGAACATGCCTACTACCTGGACTATCAGACGGGACGCCCGGGGTATATCGAGGCCATCTTCGCCAACCTCGACTGGGATGAAGTCATCCGGCGCTTTGAGAATAACCCGGAGATCCGCGACCGCCGCAAAGCGGCATAGCCGTCATGCAGCCATGCACAGCGCACGCCACGGGCTTGGGGGCGCGTGGCGTGCGCACGAAAAATTCACACGAGGAAGCCCTCGTCACTCTGTAACTGGGAAACCGCCGCGAACATCTACGGCGCGATCCGCGACACATATCTGTCGAACACAGCTTCTAAGGAGTGACGATGTCAGCGTACCTCGATGTCGAACTGCTGGGTCAGGAGCGGGAAGAGGCGTTGGACGCGATCGCCCGACAAATAGCCGCCTGGGGGTTGACGATGCCGTCCGTGCCCCCGCTGCCGCTGCATTTCGGCCTTCATCGTTTCCGGGAGGTGGGCGAAACAGAGTTCTGGATTGCCAACGAGAAGACGCTTGGCTACTGTGGAAAATTCCTCTTTGTCTTCGACGGGCAAACCTGCCCTTTCCATTACCATACGATGAAGCATGAGACCTTCTTCGTCCTGAAGGGCAGCATCCGCATGAAGATGGGGGAGGATGAGCGCATCATGCGCGAAGGCGATTTGGTGGCCATGCCGCCCGGCACCGGGCATTCCTTCACCGGCATCGGCCCCGCGCTCGTGCTGGAAGTATCCATGCCGTCGATTACACAGGATAACTTCTTCGCGGATAAGCAGATTGGGAACGATGGCGTGATCTGAGTGTACATGGGGCCGGTGCTCGACCGGCTCCGCGTGATCGTCATCGATTACTGTTGTGGTGCAGTCAATTCCTCCAGCATCGCCCTGGCGCCGGCATGATGCTTATCAAACCCCAGAATCATATTGAGTTGTTCCAGCGCAAGCTCTCGCTGACTCAGGTAACGATAAGCGCGCGCCATCTGCAGACGGATATCAATCCAGCGGTTCTGGCCAACCCGCGGTGCGAATGTGGCAATCAAGTGCAGGCTCACGCCCCGCAGGAGTTCGGCGTCACCCACGCGTTCACACGCTTCAAAGAGATCGCGTACATTCCAGGGGTTGTCGCCGAACCACGCCGGGCCAAACTCCCGGTATGTCTCTGACATACGCCGCCAGATCACCAGCGCGTCGTCGTGCTTGCCGGCCCGCTCATACATCCGCGCCATCTGCGACTGTACGGGGATTACGGAAACGTATTCGTCCGCCAGTTGGCGATACACCCTCAATGCACCGTCGAGATCACCGGCTTTTTCCATGAGCCGTACACGCACATTGACGACATCACCGAGCGGGCCATCCGTGGTATACCGCGAACCATCCATGGCGCGGAAGCAGCGTTCAGCGTCATCAGGACGCTCCAGGGCAAGGTATATATAGCCCAACTCGGCCATGGCGTCAAAACGGTCCGGTTCCAAGCGGATCACTTCTTCGTACAACTGCGCGTATTGCGCTTGTTGTTCGCGAGTGGGCTTGGGATACCGGCGCAGCACATGCACTTTCTGCAATAGCAGGGCCGCATTCGGTCCGGAAATGTCCAGTGCGCGATCGATTGCCTTGGCCGCCTCATCCAGTTTGCCCAGACGCTGCAGCGCCTCACTGATATAGTACAAGGTCATCGCGCGCTGCCCATCGAGTTCCAGCGCGCGCTGCAGCATCGCGGTTGCGCCGGTATAGAAATTGTGATCAAGGTGCCAGGCGCCCAGCAGATGCGGGAACGCTGCCTGCTCCGGGGCCAGGAGCAGGGCCTGGGTGAGTGCGGGTTGCACCTCATCGCCGAACACCAGTAAACGCTCGTCAGGTTGTGCGGCGAGTTGCTGGAGCGCGGCATCCGCCCCCGGCAGATCGCCGGACATGCGCGCCAGCAGGAAGCGGTACACATAAGCCATGGCGTTATCCGGTTGCCGTCGAATGGCTTCCGCGAATGCCTCATCAGCGCGCGCGCGCAACTGCGGTGAGTACCACACCAGGCCGCTGTTGAACAGATCCTGCCCTGCGGCGAAGTACACCATGTCGCTGTCCAGCGTCGGTGTGACCATCCACCCCTCCACCCACGGCGCCCGCGGTGTGCCAGGCATCGGCGAGGCCGGGTGCTCGAGCACGTAGCCCAAAAGTGATCCGGGCATATACCGGGCGAACTGCCGGCGGAAGAGCGGAAGCTCGTGCGGTTCCTCCAATACCATGCACAGCAGTGCGCCGAGTGCCGCCGTGCGGTAGTCCAGTTGCTGCACCGGAATGACCAGCAGGCGCTGCAATGCTTCGTCAAGTCTGCCGCGGCCGATCAGGGCGCGGGCATGCCAGTAGGCGACCGGGAATTGCACAGCGGTCGGCGTGTTGGATAACGCCTGCGCCCGGTCAATTACCTCGCGCCATTGCAGGGTGCGCGCCGCGCACAGTAACAGGCCGAACGCGCCGTCCTGGTTGCCCTCTTGCAGCATGGTCTCGAAGGCGCCGCGTGCCCCGTCAATATTGCCCTGGTGCAGGTAACGCCAGCCCTCGCCGGCGCTTTGCGCCTGCACCGGCGCCGTCAGCAGCATAGACAGTATCGTCATGGCAAACAGGAACATGATGTGGCGTTTCACCAGCGGCCTTCCTTTACTAGAACGAGATCAATGGGGCGGTCAACGAGCAGTTCATCCCCTTGCCTGATGTGTACGCGCAGTGGATTTACGTCATCCGCGGCGCTGAAGGGAATGACCACCGGCCTGGTGGGATCCAGCGTCATGGTGTGTTCTGACAGAATGCGTTGCCTGGCGTCAACCAGCTGTAGCTTCACCTTTTCCTGCCGGCGCACACCCTTGATGCGAAGTTCTGCCTGTGTGGCTGTTCCATCGTCAGCTGTGATGTGGACGTGGTAGGCCAAGCGCGCATCGGCATAGCGCAACCCGCCCAGTCCACTGATCGGATACACGATGTCGGTAAATTCCATGCTGGCGTAGGGGGCCAACTGAGGATAGTGCCTGTAATCGGGAAACTTTTCCAGGTGACACATGATTTCGCCGTATACTGAGCCGTCAGTGGTGTAATTGTCGGGCTGGTAGAGCTTTTCGCGCGCGTGATTCCCGAAGGTGAAGTATTCGACGCCGGGCATTGCCTGCAGTGAAAACACTCGCGCGAATCCCACTCCGGTCTCGTGATGGTACAGTCCCGAAAAGTTTTCCGTCATATCATCCTGGTACACGCCGCAGGTATCGGGCCAGTTTTCGTAAAATCGTACATCCTTCCCGCGCAGCCGTGGCCAGGCAAAGCGTTGCCCCCGATCGGGCCACGTGCCCCCGAAGCTGAAAGTTGCTGTGCCCCCGTGACTGATCACCTGGGTGCAGGGGAGGATCATTTCGGTACGTGGCGTGGTGGCGAACATATAGTTCATCATGTAGGTGTTGTTGATGGGGTAGGGATAGGGATTCAACAGTCGCGTGGTGATGGACAACGCTCCGGCATCCGGCGGCAATAACACGTCAACAGACATACGGGCCGCTCCGTCGCGCTCGATGCCGGTCAGGTGCACGACGCCCGTACCATCCCTGATCTCCCACCGGGCGCTCCATGCTTCGTTGCCATGGGCGTTGAACTCAATGCCGCCGGTGACAAACCAGAAGAAGCGGGGGCCGTAGGTGACTGGCTTGAACACCGGGTTCACGTAGAAGAGGTCTTTCCCCGTCCCCTTATCGATGACGCGGTAAATGCGTCCCGCATGCTCCGGCAAAATGATCACCCGCAACCAACGATTTTCCATGACCACCGTTTCGTAGTCGCGCGGCACCGGCGTTTTGCCCACGACCCCCTCGCGCAGGCGCCACATCGGGTAGAAGTCAGCAAACCCGATACGCCAGGGCTGCGGGGGCACAAGGGCATCCTCATACGGGTAGGTGGGAATGGTCACCGTCCCCGTCGTGATGCGTGTCGCGCCATGAGGTGAACGGGTACGGCAGGTACCTGCTGTACACGACAACACCAGCACAAGTAGTACGAGAAGCATCGAGGCATGACGCACGCCAAGCGCTTTCTGCGGGCTCGTGGGTGAGGGTGTGAACGGCATACTACACATCCAAAACTCGAAACAGGCATTGTCCGGCGCACAGGGGTATAGTGCGTTGCGGCAATACTATGAAGCTTCGGTAGCGGGAATTGTGAAATTCCTCCCCTTCGCGGCAGATTTCATCATCCCTGCCATCTGCGACGAATAGTGGCGAGTGCCGGTAACTTATGCAACCGGTCGCAAGGATAATCAGCCAGGGTGAAGAAGATTATAAATCATGAGACTCCCCGACTTGATCTCGCACAAGGAGCGCAACATGACTGGACGAGAACGATTGCTGGCAACGCTGCGCCGCGAGCCGGTAGACCGTGTGCCGATTTCCACGTATGAACTCTATCCCGATGGCTGGATGGAGGAAGAGCCTTCCTATCGACGCTTGATGGATGAACTCTGGGCGCGCGTCGATCTCCTGCCGCTCTGCGGGGCCTTCACCGCCCAGGACCCCGAGGGCATTACCGTTGATACCGAAATCTGGCAGGAGGATGAATACAAAGTCTGGCGCACGACCATGCACACCCCGAAAGGCGATTTGACCACGTTACAGAAAGAGACGCCTTCGGTGAAGACCGTCTGGACAGTGGAACATTACTGCAAAACCGAGGAGGATATCGAACGGTACCTCTCCATTCCGTTTAACCCAATGCCGGTGGACACCTCGGATTTCACCCGCCTGGAGCAGAAGATCGGCGACCATGGCCTGGTGCTCTGCGATACGGGCGATGCCATCGGCTACGTCGCGCCTCTCTTTGAGTTCGGCGAGTTCACCATCTGGGCGATGACCGAGCCCCATCTGATCCGTGCCCTGTGCGATCAGGCCCACGCGCGCATCATGCATAACCTGCGTGGCATGTTGGAGGCCGGCTGCGGTCCGCTTTACCGCATCTGGGGACCGGAGTACTGTACGCCGCCCTACCTGCCCCCCGCCGGATTCAAGGAATTCGTCGTCCCCTATGTGACGGACATGGTGGAGTTGATTCACCAGTACGGCTGCTATGCGCGCATCCACTCTCATGGGCATGTCGCCCAGGTATTGGACCTGATCGTGGAAACCGGCGCTGACGCCATCGATCCCCTCGAGCCGCCGCCCGATGGCGACATCACCCTCGCCGAGGTGAAAAAGCACTACGGTAAAGACTTGATTCTGTTCGGGAACATGGAGCTGAAATTTCTCGAGCACGAGACGCCCGCGGAGATCGACGCCCGCGTGAAAGTGATGATGGACGAAGCCAAGGAGGGTGGGGGATTCGTGCTCATGCCCACCGCGGCGCCCATCAATATTCCGCTCTCGCCGAAGACCGAGCAGAACTATTTCGCCTACTTTGACGCCGGCGAAAAGTACGGGCGCTACGAGTGAATGTCTGCGTGCAGTAACAAGACCATGAGAACGGCACGGGAAACCCCGTGCCGTTCACGATACTGCGCTGACCCCGGCGATCCAGTCGACGGTGCGTTCCACAACCTGACGCGTCCACTCGGCGGTCACAAAGTTATGCGGCGCACCGTCAATGATATGCGTCTCTACCGGGATGCGATGGCGGCGACACCAGGCTTCAAAGAAGGTGCGCGATCCTGCGGCCTGGGGATCACCACTGCCGTACAGCAGGTGCAGGCGACCACTAAACCCTTCCAACCCGCGCAGCAGATCGCGCGATGAGGTTTTTCGACGACGTTCGTCGTCATCACCCTCCGGGTCTTTGGCCGTCGCGTGCAGCGCGCCTCGAACGTTCGCCTCCCCGCGCAGCAGCTTCGTCCACGTCGCCGGCTGCAGTGCTTTACGCACCAGGGTGCGCAGGCGGTCGCCGTCGCGCCCGGCGGGTGTGACGAGTGATTTGTGTTCCATGAATGGCAGCAACGACCAGCAAATGACCTGGTGGACATCGGGCACGATGCTGGCAGCGCCCAATGCGACATTCCCCCCGGAGCAGATGCCCACAAGGTGTAGGTGCGTAATCCCCGACGCGCGCAGCCAGTGCGCAGCCGCGGCGGCATCGTCGATCATGCTGTCCAGCGTTACCGTGGCACTGTCGCCCGGCGAATCGCCCCGCCCGCGGTAGTCGATGCGCAGCGTCGTGAACCCCGCGTCACCCAGCGAGGATGCCGTATCCACCAGAATGCGTTGCGGCCCATAGCGCGTGCCGCCCCAACCGGGCAACAACAGGACGCCCTCCGGCCCATGGCGTTGCACATCACCAATGAGCACGGTATCCGCTACCGGAATGGTCACCGGAACCTCGCTCATGCCAACACCTCCTGGCACACGGCCTCGGTCACCGCGGTGTACGAGGCCGGCGTGTGCGGCAGCCAGAAGGGAGGGCAGACCACACAGCGCATCGAGGAGAACGGGAGTTGTGCGCCCAGGCGCTGATATTCGTTGAGCAGGCGGTCGGTGGCGCCGCACTGTAACAAGCGCAAATCGTTCAGCGAACGTGCGGTGGGATATGTGAGCGATTCCAATACGGTATACAGGTCGGACGACAGTTGTTGTCCTTCCACCTCATACGGATCATCCTCCGCGGTGGACTTGCCGACGACATGCTGCTGGATCATGCGTCGCGTGCGGGTTTGCTGCAGATATCCACGACCCGAAGCGATCGGTTGCCAGAGTAATAACCGGTCGACCGTCAGCCCGCGCGCAACGGCATGCGCCGCAAGCAGCGCCCCCGCGCGGCAGCCCGTGATGCGCACCGGTGCGCTCGCGCGATCAGTCACCACCGTCACCGCCTCCACAATATCGTCGATCCAATCATCGAGGGTAATATCCGCCAGGCGTCCCTGGCTGTTGCCTGTGGCCGTCAGATCGGGGTGCAGCACGACTGCGCCGGCCTCCGCCAGCGCGCGCGCACACATCGTCAGGGCGCGATGGGCGCACCGTTTTTCCTCGAACAACGGTGGGACGATGACCACGCAGGCAGACGGCGCGGATGCCGGAGTAAAGAGCATGCCGTGCAGGTGTCGGGCGCTATACAGGATCGGGGTGCTGGATGGAGTAACCATTATGCATCACGTAGGACGTGAAACCTCCCTGTTGCCATTGTACGCGATCATGGGTTAATGTCCTGCGAAAAATCCGCGGCTTCGGTCAGGAAAAGCCGCGGGCTGTCAGCGTTCGGCTACGCGTTGGGGGTGCTGTACCGTCACCGTCATCACATCGTGCGCCAGCAGCGTCCGGTCCTGCGACCAGACAATGGCCTCCAGGGTATAGATCCCTTCGCGCTCTTTGTTGCTGTCCCAGTGATATTCCAGCGGCCAGACATTGCTCATCGCGCGCAGTTGCCCGTTGATACGCAGTGAGGCCCAGCACAACCGGCGGTCGTTGCTCACCTGCACGGTGATCGGCACCAGGCCGGTGACGGCTTGCGTCGGTGCAGGATGCACAATGCGCACCAGGCCGGGGTCGCGCGGAGTGACAGCGGGCATCGGGGCCGGCGTCGTGGCGACCGCAGTGGATGGCACCGTGGGCAACAGGCTGGCCAGCACCGGCAATGCCCCGGGGACGAATTCGTCAACCGCGGCATAATACTTAGCCGGCGTCGCATAGACGGCCAATACAGTTGACAGGCTGCGGCCCGGTCGCGTCACCGTGCGGCCGTCGGCATACAGCGCTGAAGAGGTGCCGCCGTCCAGCGCCATCGCCTCTGTCGCACCCAGATGGATGCACACGTAGGCCAGGTTCTGCAATGACAACGACTTGGCAATGGTCAGCAGGATCAGCTTGCCGTCAGGACGATAGGCTACCGCACTGCGCGGCGCCGAGCCCAGCACATGAGGGTCGCGAAACCCTTCTGCCCGCGCATGCACCGTCACCTTGCCGGCGGTGAGCAAACGCGGCCCGGCGCAGAGGACGCTGCGAAACCCTTCCCAGTTGGGTTTGCGCTGTTGCGGACCGGGCAACAAAGTCACCTGGTTATCGGGGGTGATGCACAGCGCGGTGCCGACCACGCCGCGGTACAGCAGCGAACCGTTGACGGCGACATCGCCTACCGGCATGTTCGTGCGCAGGCAAAAGTACGTGCCATTGATTGCGGCGTCAGGACGCAACCGGCCAATCAGGCTGCCCCAACTCTCCAAACCGGTGGGGAAGGGCCTGGCCAATGCCGTGGTGACGACCACTTCCGGGTCATTCATGTCGACGATGACATATTTCACCGGAAAGTTATTGATCACCGCGTAGTGCAGCGAAACGCTCTCTGCCGCCCCCCAGGCAGAGGCAGCGCATAGCCACAATAGCAGCATCGCCGCCAGGCTGTGGCGCGCGCGAGGCAACTGATTATGTGCGTGCAGACTCATCGACATCCTTCACATGGTGTGGTGACGCCATGCGGGTGGGGGAGGAAACGCATGGACGTCATCCGAGGCGGGGCAATCCACCGGACGACCGCTGCATTGTATCACGAAAAGCTTCGCATGGGTAGCGAAGCACCGCCGACATCGGGGAGTGTTCCCCGGCATGGATACGTTTGTTCAGTGAGTGAAGACATGAAAATTCTTTACCTTTGCTGTGTCAAAAATTATTTCACGGCGTTAATACATCCGTAACAATTCGTCGCCATACTGCAATCGATGAGGGAGAAAAGTCCACCTGGTGGGCGTGTATGCGCGTGCAAGGCGGGACTCATCGACGACCGTGGCGCCGACGCATGCACATCCGGGAAGTTGACCCTCGCAACGCAACCAGGCCGAAAGGAGCGTCATCTCTGACATGAGTACGCGTAACCCACGCACCGAAACTATTGCCACGATCGCGGCCGCCAAAGCGCCCGAGCCGATCGTGGATTACGTCCAGCACCCGGTGACCGAGGTCTTCGGGGCGAACGTGTTCAGTGACACCGTGATGCGCGCGCGTCTGCCCAAGGCCACCTACAAGGCGTTGAAACAGACTATCGATGAGGGCCAGCCGCTGGATCCCTCCGTGGCCGATGTCGTCGCCAACGCCATGAAGGATTGGGCTATTGAGCAGGGTGCTACGCACTTCACTCACTGGTTCCAACCCATGACCGGGCTCACTGCTGAAAAGCATGATTCCTTCATCATGCCCACAGTCGATGGCCGTGCGGTCCTGGAATTCTCCGGTAAGGAACTGATCAAGGGCGAGCCCGATGCGTCCTCCTTCCCCTCCGGCGGCATCCGCAGCACCTTTGAAGCGCGCGGCTACACCGCCTGGGATCCGACCTCGCCGGCTTTCCTCGTCGATGGCGTGAATGGCAAGACGCTGTGCATTCCTACGGCATTCGTCTCCTACACCGGCGAAGTGCTGGACAAGAAAGTCCCGCTGCTGCGCTCATCTGAAGCGCTGGCCAGGCAGGCCCTCCGCGCCCTGCGCCTCTTCGGCAGCCCTGCGCGCAAGGTCTTCACCACCGTGGGCCCCGAACAGGAATACTTCCTGATCGATAAGGGGTTCTTCCTGCAGCGCCCTGACCTGATCAATGCGGGCCGCACTCTCTTCGGCGCGCGCCCTCCCAAGGGGCAGGAACTGGAAGATCACTACTTCGGGGCTATTCGTCAGCGCGTACTGGCGTTCATGATGGAGACCGAGATGGAACTGTACAAGCTCGGCATCCCGGTGAAGACGCGCCACAATGAAGTCTCGCCCGCACAGTTCGAGATCGCGCCGGTCTTCGAGCCATCCAATATCATGAACGACCACTCCATGCTCATCATGGAAGTGCTGAAAAAGGTTGCCGATAACTACGGCTTCGCCTGCCTGCTGCACGAAAAGCCCTTCATGGGCGTCAACGGCAGCGGCAAGCATAACAACTGGTCGATGGCCGACTCCGATGGCAACAATCTGTTGGAACCCGGCACCACACCGCATGAGAATGCCCAGTTCATCTTTTTCCTCACGGCGGTCATTCGTGCCGTCTACCAGCATGCCGACTTGCTGCGTGCGTCAGTCGCCGTACCCGGCAACGATCATCGCCTGGGCGCCAACGAAGCCCCGCCGGCGATCATCTCCATCTTCCTCGGTGAGCAGTTGAATGAAATCGTCACCAACCTCATCGAGGGCAAGTGTGAAGCGGGCGATCATGGCGGCTGCATGGAAATCGGTGTCAACACCTTGCCGCAACTGCCCAAGGATACCACCGACCGCAACCGCACCTCCCCCTTCGCCTTCACCGGCAACAAGTTCGAGTTCCGCGCGGTCGGCTCCTCGCAATCCATCGCCGGCGCACAGATTGTGCTCAATACCATCGTAGCCGAGGCCATCGACTATATGGCGACGAAACTCGAAGGCGCCTTGCAGGCCGGCAAAGACTTCAACAGCGCGTTGCAGTCCCTGCTGCAGGATGTGCTTGCCGAGAGCCAAGCCGTTCTTTTCAGCGGCGACAACTACTGCGATGAATGGGTGGAAGAAGCCGCGCGTCGCGGCCTGCCCAATCTGAAGAGCGCCGTGGATGCCCTGCCGTGTCTGGTATCCGCCAAAGCCCGCAAGTTGTTCTCCACCTATGGCGTGTTCAACGAGCGCGAATTGGAATCGCGCTACGCCATCATGGTCGAGAACTACGTGAAGGCCATCAATATCGAGGCGCAGTTGACCGTCACGATGGCGAGCACGATGGTGTTGCCGGCAGCGATCAAGTATCAGCAGCAGGTGGCCACCGCGCTGGTGAATACCAAGCAGGCCCTCGGCGTCCTGGCTGCCGTGCCTGCCGGCGCCGGCAGTGGTGCGGTTGACTTCACGCCGCAGGAAGCCTTGCTGCAGGACATCACTGGCAGCATCAATGGGCTGAAGAGCGCGGTCGATACGCTGGCTGCCGTCCATGCCGAAGCGCATGAGGCCGAAGGCGAATTGATCGATCACGCCGTGTACTTCCGCGATAAAGTCATTCCGGCCATGAATGCCGTCCGCCAGTATGCCGACGCGCTGGAAACGATCGTGGATGATGAACTCTGGCCGTTGCCCAAGTACCGCGAGATGTTGTTCATCTACTAATCTCGCGTCATCACCTCGTAGCCAAACACCCATGACGGATGCATCCGGCATGGGTGTTTGCCATCCCGACAGGGGGGCACCCGTATGTAAATACTTGCCTTATCCCGTCTTCCGTGCTACCGTAAATCACAACTCAGGCACTGCCGATACTGGGTAATAACACGGATGTCGAGATGATCCTTTCGCCTGCAGTGGAGACGGTACCCGGGCACACCCGTGAGGTACACGATGACGCATCGCACGCAATCCGTAGATCAGCAACAGCGTGTTACCATTCCCCGCCGTATCTGGCTTTCTGGTTTGGGGCTGGGGAGCGTTCTGCTTGTAATCGGCATCGCCACTCTGGTTGCTGATGTCTCCCGCACGGTGACCGCCTACCTGTTGATAGCGTTCGCAGCGGTCGTCATCGGCTGGGCACTCGCAGTGCGTACGTATCTGCGCCAACCCCGGGGTGCATGGCGTGGTGATGAGGATCGCAGGCTGTTGGACTACGAGACCGCCCCGGTGGGGGTGTTCAGCGCTCGTGTGGTCGATGGGATCATCACTGAATGCAACCGGCGTTGCGCCCAACTGCTCGGCCACGCCGACAAAACAAAAGTGACCGGGCGCATCGCCGCCCCCCTGTTAGCGCGCCAGGAAGGCCGTGAGTCGATCACGATACGGCTGGCTCGTATGCGCGAACTCGATGGTGAGTGCGCATGGCAACGTCCTGATGGCGAGTCCTGCTGGCTGCACATCGCTATGCGTCTCAGCATGGATGGCAATCGTATCGAAGGCGTGCTCACCGATATCACGGCACACAAACAGGCGGAAGAAGCGCTTTGCCGCTCGAACGATACCTTGCACGCGTTGATCCAGGCATCCCCATTGGCGATTGTGACCATGGATGCGGACGGCTGTGTCACCCGATGGAACTCGGCGGCGGAGGGCATGTTTGGCTGGACAAGTGACGAGGCCATTGGCCACCCGCTTCCCTTTGTCGAGCCGGAGAAGGTGGGTGAATTCCAGGCGATTTTTCAGGCGGCACTGTCCGGGCAGGCATTCACGAATCTTGAGTTGCGACGTCGGCGCAAGGATGGAACCCCCGTTGATCTGAGCGTGGCCACGGCCCCCCTGCATGATACCCACGGCAAGGTCATCGGCGTGATCTCCGTGTTGGCGGATATCACCGAACGCACGCGGGTCGAACAAGCCTTGCGCCTTACCCAGCAATCAATCGATCGGGCAGCGGATGCCGTGTTCTGGATCAGTGAGGCAGGGCAGATCCTCTATGTCAATGAAGCGACAGCCCGGATGCTGGGCTACAGCAGGGAAGAACTGCTGGCTATGTCGGTCTTTGACATCGATACCGTATTTACCCCGGATGACTGGCCGGAGCACTGGCGTGAACTTCAGCAACGACGCCACATCACTATAGAATCCGAGCACAGTGCCAAGAACGGTCGGCGTATTCCGGTCGAAGTATCGGTAAACTACCTGGACTACGGCGGAAACGCCATTAACTGTGCCTTTGCTCGTGATGTTTCAGAGCGTAAGCGCGCGGGAGAACTGCGTCAACTGGAGGAGGCACGGCTGGAGGCCCTGCTCTCGTTGAGTCAAATGACCGGGGAATCCCAACAGGTACTGGCTGATTTTGCCCTCGAGCAGGGTGTCAATCTCACTGGCAGCACGATCGGCTTTCTGGCCTTTGCCAATGCAGATGCTTCGATACTCACCATGCATTCCTGGTCTCGCAATGCGATGGAGATGTGTCAACTGGTAGAGAAACCGCTGGTCTACACCATGGAAAGCGTGGGGCTCTGGGGCGAATCGGTCCGCCAGCGCAAAGCGATGATCATTAACGATTACCATGCGCCCAACATGTTCAAACGCGGCTTGCCGGTTGGGCATGTCCCCATGCATCGCCTGCTGACGGTGCCGATTCTCGACGGCGAGCGCGTCATTGGCGTCGCCGGGGTGGCCAATAAGAGAAATGCGTATAATCGCGCTGACGAACGCCAGCTCACGCTGTTGATGGATGGGATGTGGCGTATTGTGAAACAGCGCGAAGCCGAGCAGGCGCTAGTGGCGGAAAAGGAACGCCTTGCCGTTACACTCTGCAGCATTGGCGATGGCGTCATTGCCACGGACCCCGAGGGCCGTGTGGTCATGATGAACGCGGTGGCTGAACGGCTGACCGGTTGGCAGAGTCACGAGGCGATCGGCAACACGTTGTCGTCGCTCATCGTCCTCTTGCAGGAGACTTCGCGCGAGCACTGTGATGACCCCGTAATGCGTACCCTGCAACAAGGACGGGTGGTGGAGATCTTTAAACCGGTCGCGCTGATCGCGCGAGATGAACAAGAGTTGTTGATCACCGCCACCGCTGCGCCCATTACCGATCTGCAGCAACAGGTGATCGGCGCCGTCCTGGTCTTCCGGGACGTGACGGAACGACGCATACTCGAACATGAGATGCAAAATGCGGAAAAGATGGAATCGCTAGGCGTCCTGGCCAGCGGCATCGCCCACGATTTCAACAACATCCTTACGGCGGTACTGGGGAATATTTCCC
Source organism: Armatimonadota bacterium (assembly GCA_020060775.1). Lineage (GTDB taxonomy): Bacteria > Armatimonadota > Hebobacteria > CAIYQO01 > CAIYQO01 > JAGUZN01. The sequence continues at coordinate 11,645 of JAGUZN010000301.1, read as the reverse complement.
TGGCGAAAGCACTGTGTCCCGAGGAAACGACACATCTGCTCGGCCGATTGGTCGAGGCGGAAAAGGCTACCTTACGTGCCCGTGATCTAACCAAACAGCTGTTGAATTTTTCGCGCGGGGGCACTCCGGTAAAACGTACCGCCTCCATTGCTGAGGTGGTGAACGAATCGTTAGCCCTGGTATTGCGCGGAGTGAATGTGAAGCGGCATATCGAGATCCCCGATGACGTGTGGCCGGTAGGCATTGATTATGGGCAAATCGCCCAGGCCGTACAGAACATCGTGTTGAATGCCGTGCAGGCCATGCCGAACGGGGGAACGATCCGGGTATCGGTCGCCAACACAACATTCGAAACTGATGAGATCTCAACCCTGCCGCACGGACAGTATGTCCGCCTGGATATTGCTGACAACGGCATCGGCATACCGCCCATGTTGTTGTCTAAAATCTTTGACCCGTATTTTTCAACGAAAGAATACGGAACCGGCTTGGGCTTGACCAATGCCTATGCAATCGTCAAACGACATGAAGGGACCATCCTGGTGCAATCAGAACCGGGTGGCGGATCAACCTTCTCGATTCTGCTGCCCGCCATGCTCGATCTGGCGCTTGCGGAATCGACCGCTGACCCTCTGGCCGAGACCTGCCATGGCCGTATTCTGGTCATGGATGATGAAGAGAGTGTTCGCGATGTTGTGACTCGCATGTTGACATTGCTCGGCTACACCGTTGAAAGCACCGCGGATGGCGAGGAAGCCATCGCGCGTTATCAGCATGCCATGGAGGCAGGAGAGCCCTTCGATGCCATCATTACCGATCTGACCGTGCCTGGCGGCATGGGCGGGGCCGAAACCGTTGAGATCTTGAAAACGATCGATCCACGGGTTCGTGCCATCGCATCCAGCGGGTATGCCAACGACCGCGTGATGTCAGCGCATGAGGAGTACGGCTTCGTCACCGTCATTGCCAAGCCGTATAAATTAGGGGAGTTGGCCGAAGTTATGCGACGCGTGACGCAAGGCACCCCGCAGGGAGCCCCATAGTGGATCATAGGCAACACACGGTATGCCAGATCAGAGGAGAATGCGTGTAATGAACACTGCCACGGAATATCTTTGGATGAATACCGCCCGGCGCAGGGAGTACGTGCGGATCACCGATGAAGTCGCCCAGGTGGTGCGCCGTTCCGGCGTGCAGGAGGGCATGGTGCTGGTCTCCGCCATGCACATCACAGCCGGCGTGTATGTGAACGATAACGAACAAGGCCTGATTCAGGATATCGATGACTGGTTGGAAGAGCTGGCCCCGGCCCGTCCGAACTACCGCCACCACCGCACCGGGGAAGACAACGGGGATGCCCACCTGAAAAGCCTGCTCGTGCATCACGAGGTCATTGTGCCGATTACCGCTGGCCAGCTTGACCTTGGCCCCTGGCAGGAAATCTTCTACGCCGAATTTGATGGGCAGCGGCGCAAGCGCATCATCGTCAAAGTGCTGGGGGAATAACTCCCGTTACATCGCTCGCAGGCGTCCGAGGCGCTTCTCGATGGGCGGGTGGGTGCTGAAGAGGGCATTCATGAGACCGCCGTGCTCTTTTAGCGGGTTGGCGATGTACAGGTGGGCGGTCGCTTTATTGGCGACTTCCAGGGGTTCGTGATCGTGTGCGATGACCTCCAACGCCCCCGCCAACCCGTCGGGATAACGCGTCAGCTTCACCGCATGGGCATCGGCCAGATATTCGCGATTGCGCGACACGGCCAGGCGAAGCAGTTGCGCGATGATCGGCGCCAGGATGACCGCCAGCAATGCGACCAACACCAACGGGCCGCCGCCGCTGCGCGACCGCGACCGGCGCCCCCCACCACTGTAGAAGAGTGTCCGCAACGTCCAGTCGCTCAACAGCACGATCATCCCGACCAGCACGGCGGCCACCGTGGAGAGCAACACGTCGCGATTGGCGACATGGCTCATCTCGTGGGCCAACACCCCTTCCAACTGGTAACGGTTCAATTTACCCAGCAGGCCGGTCGTCACCGCGATCGCGGCATGATCGGGGTCGCGCCCGGTGGCAAATGCGTTGGGGGCGCTGTCGTCAATGATGTACGCTTTGGGGGGCTGCGGCAGCCCGGCCGCCAGCGTTAGCCCCTCAAGCGTGTTGATCAGGTAGGGGAACTCATCTTTTGTTGCCGGACGCGCGCGCGAGAGTCGCAGCACGATCTCATCGGAATGGTAGAAGCTGTAGTAGCTGGTGACGAAGGCGACGATGGCCGCGACAATCGCCATGATGTACGCATAACCCGGGGCGAACAGCTCGCCCACGGCCCACACGATTCCGGTGAGCACCAGCGCAAACACGATCATTAACAACACCGTGCCGCGCACGTTCGCTCGAATCTGATCGTCAAACAGCCAGCGCTGCGGTGGCGGCGGCGTGTAGTGCTCCTCATCAATCACACGCGCGGATTGTGAGGGAGGTGGATCCTGATTGAACGCAAAATGCGACATGCTGCCGGCACCCTCAACCCCGGAATGCGCACTAAAACTTGACGTCCGGCACTTCGCGCTCAGCCGGCGTCTCGATCTCGAAGTACGGTTCTTCGGTGAATCCCGCCGAATTGGCAATAATGACCGCCGGGAATGACTTGATCGTGGCGTTATAGGCATTCACGGTATCATTGTAGTACTGTCGGGCAAACGCGATTTTACTTTCCGTGCCGGCGAGTTCTTCTTGCAGCATCAGAAAGTTCTGGTTGGCTTTCAAATCAGGGTACGCTTCGGCAACGGCGAAGAGTGAGCGGAGGGTGCTCGTCAGCATATTCTCTGCCGCTTGCGCCGCCTGGATGCCCTGTGCGTCCACCGCCATCTGCCGCGCTTTCGTCACCGCCTCCAGCGTTTGACGCTCATGCGCGGCATAGCCTTTGACCGTCTCCACCAGGTTTGGGATCAGATCATGGCGGCGTTTCAACTGGACGTCAATCTGACTCCAGGCATTGCGCAGCCGTTCGCGCAACGCCACCAGGCGGTTATATACGGCGACCCAGACGACGAAGACGATCACCAGGATGATGACCGCGCCAATAAGCAGAACCAGCGTCTCCATAGCTTTCCCCTTTCCGGTCAACGTGTGACGCATACGGCGGATATTGCATGGACCATCTGCTGCGAGCAGCCTCTGGTGACCACATTCTAGCCCGATTCGGGCGCGCTGTCGAGGTAACAGCATGCGAGGGTATGCATAACCGCATTCTCTCGGGATAGACGGCATTACGGCCATGCCTCTTGACGCGTCGGGATAAACCTTTTACGCTTGTGGCATGCTGGCAAAACGTGTCATCCCTTGTCTGGACGTCAAAGACGGCCGCGTCGTGAAAGGTACACGCTTCCTCGAATTGCGTGACGCCGGAGACCCGGTGGAACTCGCAGCCTTCTATGATCGTGAAGGCGCTGATGAATTGGTGTTTCTCGATATTACCGCCTCGCATGAACGTCGTGCGACGATCCTCGATATCGCGGCGCGTACCTCGGAAGAGGTCTTCATCCCCTACTGCGTGGGTGGTGGCATCAAAGCGGTCGACGACTTTCGCGAGTTATTGAAAGCCGGGGCGGATAAAATCTCCATCAATACGGCTGCCGTGCTCAACCCCGAGCTGATTTCCGAGGCGGCTGAGCGGTTTGGCAGTCAGTGCGTCGTCGTCGCCATTGACGGCAAGCGCCACCCTGACGGATGGTGGGAAGTCTATCTGCATGGTGGGCGCACGCCCACCGGCATCAATGTGGTCGAGTGGGCGGTTGATGCGCAACGGCGCGGTGCGGGAGAAATTCTCCTCACCAGCATGGACGCTGACGGCACCAAAGCCGGCTTCGATATTCCGCAAACGCGCGCCGTCGCCGAAGCGGTCTCCATCCCGGTCATCGCCTCCGGCGGCGCTGGCGCGCCCGAACATCTCTTCCAGGCGTTGACCGAGGCCAAAGCGGATGCCGCGCTCATCGCCAGCATCACCCACTACGGGGAATACACCATCGGACAATTGAAAAGCTATTTGCGTGAACGCGGCGTCCAGGTACGCTGAGCACCGGCAATCACGCGATGACAGTTATGGCGATACGGTGGTTCAGCTTACATACCGCACTGGGGATTGATCTCGGCACGTCGAACGTCCTTGTTTACCAGCAGGGGCGTGGCATCGTGTTGCGCGAGCCGGCAGTCGTCGCGGTCGCGCGTGCCGATGGCAAATTGGTGGCCATCGGTGAAGAGGCCCGGCAAATGCTCGGGCGCACCCCCGGCAATATCCATGCCGTCAGTCCGCTCAAAGCCGGCGTGATTGCCAACTATAGCGTGGCCTCTGCCATGCTGCGCCACCTCATCACGCGGGTGTGTGGCTGGGGCAGGGTGGTCAACCCGGACGTGGCCATGAGCATCCCCTGCGGCGCCACCGGCGTTGAACGGCGCGCCGTCCTTGACGTCGCGCATGATGCAGGCGCTCGTCGCGCGTATCCCCTGCTCACGCCGGTTGCTGCTGCTATTGGCGCCGGTGTGGCCGTCACCGCGCCCCAGGGCAACCTGGTTGTGGATATCGGCGGCGGCACCACCGATATCGGCATCATCTCTCTTGGAGGGCAGGTGACCGGCGGGGCGGTGCGCGTCGGTGGACAACAGTGCGACGACGTCATCGTGCGTTACCTTCGCCGTGAGTACAACCTCGTCGTCGGCGAGCATATGGCCGAAGAAGTGAAAATGCAAATCGGTTCTGCAGAGCGTCTGGAGCACGAGCTCACCATGGAAGTGCGCGGACGCGACCTCATGGATGGCCTCCCCCGCACCGTGCGGTTGTGCTCCGAGGAAATTCGCGAAACGCTGGCAGACCCCCTTGCCGCGATTGCCGAGAAAATTTGCCAGGTGCTTGAGCAGACGCCGCCGGAATTGGCCGCCGACATCATGGAGCGCGGCATGGTGCTTACGGGTGGCGGCGCGTTGTTGCGCCGCATTGAGGGCTATCTCGCCCGTCGCGTGGGGATTCCCGCGCGCGTCGCCGATGATCCGCTGTGCTGTGTGGCGCTGGGCACGGGCACGTATCTCGAATCCATGCGTCGTCAGGACGGCGTCTGGGAGCCAACTGCCGCGACAGTGACCGGGGGGTTCTATGATCGACCAGCATGAGCCGATGGCAGCACAGCCACAGTCAACCCTGTCACGTGATGCGCAGCGGGCATTAGGCGGTGCGGCGCTCTACCTGATCTACTTCGCGTGTATCACGCTGTTCAATGCGCAATCGCTGCATTTGCCGGTGCAGTTGCTGCTCATCGTGGCGGTCCTTTCGACCGTATCGTATCTGGTCATCCTCGTCTACGCCATCCGCCTCCTGTGCGCCGTCGCGTTGCCTGCGCGCGTGCAGACCTGGTTGATGCTCGGTTCCCTGTTGCTCTTCCTCGGGCTGAATCCGATCGTCTGGCAGGTGGTGCGCGCCCTGCGAAAAGGTCCATCGCTTACCAGCGTCCTGCAGGCGCTCACCCCGATGCAGGGGTATCCGTTGCTCGATGTCATCGTTCCCTTCTTTCTCATTCTCGCCGGCGTGTATGCCGGACAACTGCTGGCGCGGATCGTGCGCGAACGCGCGATCCTCTTGCCGGTGGCCGTCGTCTCCGGCATGATCGATTTCTGGGGCGTGTACTGGGGATTCGTCAATAAAATGAGCGAGAGCGCGCCGGCAGCGGTCAGCTATATGGCGTCAGCATCCACCGCCGCCGTCACCATGTCAGAAGAAATCAAGGCGACGCTGCCGCAGTCAATGCAGTTCGTCGCCAGCATTGCCCCGCCCGACTCCATCGGCATCGGCGATTTCGTCTTCCTTGCCTTCTTTCTCACCTGCGCGTATCGGCTCGGCTTTTCCGTCGCACGTACCATGTGGGGCATTTTCGCCGGCCTGTTGTTGGCCACGCTGATCATCGCGTTGGAAGGTCAGACGCTGTTCGGTCATACCATTGTGATCGATTATCTTCCCGGACTGGTCTTCATCTGCGGGGGCGTCCTGGTGGCCAACTGGCGTAGTTGGCAATTGCAGCGACAGGAATGGGCGATGACCGGCGTGGTGGTCGTGTTGCTCGCCGGATTGATCGGTGTCTCCATCTACCGGGATCACCAACAACACCTCGCCGAACGACAGGCCATGCAGGAGCAGCAGATTGATTGGCAGGAGTCCGAATTCACGCTGCCTGATTCCACTGCGGCTGATGCCCTGGTACGCAGTGTGGAACAGCTGTCCGCTGGGACGCAGCCGCAATCGGTACCCGCTGAACCCGTCTTTGCCCAGGTGCTGTATCGCAAGAATGACGGCGGATACCGTGCGGTGCAGTGGCGCATCTTCGCCATTGCCCGCCCGACGCCTCTGCGTGTGGATGCCACGCGTGCAATGGTGCTTATTGGAAAACAGGTTACGCAGCCGCATGCGGAGTGGCGCATCACCCAGCTCGCCACCTCACCGCCGCCCGATGACTTCCTGGGCATCGTGACTGCCGATGTCGTACTGCTCGGCGACCGCCTTACCGCCTTACGGGCGGTCGAGCCGCTGCCAATGACGGCCTTTGCCCAACTGGCCACCGCCCAACAACATCTGACGGATCGTCCTGACGCACCGCAGACCTGCCTACTTGAACTGCGCTCCGGCAACGCCAAGCTATTCGGTGCGACGAAAACGATGCCACTCCTCAACGAATGGACCTACCCGTAACGGATACCCCGGACACTGCAGAGCCTCACGATACGCTTCTGTAAACGAGACGTTGTGGCGACGAACGCGTGTGTGGTTATGCGCGTCCTGGGTATATATACCTGTCGGGTAGAAGTTCACAATATTTATCGTTTTAGCGTGCCGCAGACGAAGAAGGATAATCGCACGCGTAGGACGAAGTACTTATAGGACGTTAGGTTGAAGTGGCTATTGATCCGCTAAGAGCCTATCTGAACAGTAGTGGTTCGCTAATCGCACCATTCGATCAGCCACGGGCGCAGCATCTGGTGACACCATCATGTCAGCGCATACGCAGTGCTGTTCGGATAGGCTCTTGACAAGGCCGGCCGATACGGGGTGGGCTCTGATGACTCTGCCCACACGCACCGTATCATTCCCACGTCCAACAGCTGCAAGTTCCCTGATCCCGCATTGGGTCTGGAAAGGAAAGAGCGCATGCATGTTGTTGTCTGTGTGAAGCAGGTGCCCGATACCACGCAAGTGCGTGTCGACCCCGTCACGAACACACTGATCCGCGAAGGCATCCCCACCGTGGTCAACCCCTTTGATTATTACGCGCTGGAGTGTGCCCTCTCCATCAAAGCACGCTTTGGTGCAACCGTCACCCTGATCAGCATGGGGCCGCCGGATGCCGTGAAGTCTCTGAAGAAGTGCCTGGCGTATGGCGCCGACCGCGCCGTGTTGTTGACTGACCGTGCGTTCGCCGGCTCCGACACCTGGGCCACCAGTTACGCCCTCTCGGCCGCCGTGCGCCGTCTCTCGCAAGACGAGCCTGTCGATATTGTCATCTGCGGCAAGCAGACGATCGACGGCGACACCGCGCAGACCGGTCCGGGCATCGCGCGTCACCTGGGGTGGCAGCAGGTGACCTACTCAACCGGCGTCGAGCACGTGGACCCGGATGCGCGCACCATCACTGCAGAGCGCAAGTTGGAACGCGGCAAAGAAATTGTCCGCACCACCCTGCCGGTCGTGGTGACCGTCGTGGAAGACGCTCCGGAGATCCGCTACGCCAGTCTGCCGGGCATCATCACCTCACTGCGCTACACACCGGAAACCTGGTCGGTGCAGCAGGTCGATGTCGAGCTCGCCAACCTGGGGCTCAAAGGCTCGCCCACGAAAGTCAAGCGTATCTTCGCCCCCCCGCAGCGTTCGGGTGGCGAAGTCGTCTCCGTGGAGAAAGCCGGGTTGGTTGATGCCGTGAAATCGGCGGTGGATGTGCTGCACACTCAGGGTGTGCTCTAGGGGGATTCGATGCCAAAAACGACTGATGATAGTATCAAAGATTTCCGCGGGGTGTGGGTGTATGTCGAGCACGCCGACGGTAAAGCTACCGGGGTTTCCTGGGAGTTGTTGACCCCCGGCCGGCACATGGCTGATGCGCTGGGCGTCGAACTCGGGGTGATGATCGTTGGCGATAGCGGCTCCAGGCTGGCCACGGAAGCCTTTGCCTACGGTGCTGATATCGCCTATATCATTGACGGGCCGGTCTTTTCGCATTACCGCACTGAACCGCACATGCGCGCCGTAGTGCATCTGATCAACAAGTACCAGCCCGAGATTTTTTTGCTCGGCGCTACGGTCACCGGGCGCGACCTGGCCTCGGCCATCGCCATTGAGGTCGACACCGGCCTGACTGCCGACTGCACGCAGCTCGGCGTCGATGTCGAAAAGCGCCTGTTTGAAATGACGCGACCGGCATTCGGCGGCAATATCATGGCTACCATTCTGTGCGAACAGCATCGTCCGCAAATGGCTACCGTCCGCCCGCGCGTGATGCCCATGCCGGCCCGCCAGCCCGGCCGTCTCGGGCGCATCGTGCGCGAAGAACTCGAACTCAAAGAAGCCGATATCGCCACCAAAATCCTCAAGTTCTTCCCCACTGAATCCGAAGGCGTCAACATTGCTGAAGCAGATATTATCGTCACCGCCGGCCGCGGGGTAGGCAGTGCGGAGAACTTGCGCATGATTGAGGAATTGGCCCAGGCCACCGGCGGCGTCGTGGGCGCCTCGCGTGCGGTCGTCGATCTGGGGTGGATCAGCTATGCGCACCAAGTCGGGCAAACCGGCAAAACTGTTCGCCCGCGCCTCTACATCGCTGTCGGCGTTTCCGGTGCGATTCAGCATCTCGTCGGCATGCAGAATGCTGACACCATCATCGCCATTAACAACGATCCCGAGGCGCCGATCTTCTCGGTGGCCTCCGTCGGGATTGTTGGCGACCTGTTTGAGGTGGTGCCCGAGTTGACGCGACAGATCAAAGCCGCGCGGGAGCAAGCTGCCGCCAACGTGTAATCCACTTGCGCAGGGCAACTGTTGAGTGACTGGAGAAATGAACTGTGCCAGAAAAATTTGATGTCATTGTTGTCGGCGCCGGCCTGTCAGGCCTTTCCGCCGCCTACACCATGGTGAATAAAGGCCTGAACGTGATCGTCATCGAACGCGGTGACTATCCCGGCGCCAAGAATGTGATGGGGGGCGTGCTTTATCGCCAGCCGACGTCCGAAGTCTTTCCGGAGTTCTGGAAAGAAGCGCCGGTGGAACGTCCCGTCATCGAGCAGGATATGTGGCTGCTGTCGGACGCCTCGGCCGTGAAAGCCGGGCACCGCTCGGAAGCATGGGCGCGCGAACCGTATAACGCGTTCACCGTGTTGCGCGGCAAGTTCGATGCCTGGCTGGGCCAGAAAGTGGCGGATGCCGGGGCGCTCATCGTGCCCGGCACGACGGTGGTCGACCTGCTGCGCGATGGCCGGGGCCGGGTCATCGGCGTGCGCACCAATCGTCCTGATGGCGACCTGCTGGCCAATATCGTCATCCTCGCCGACGGCGCTGTTTCCCTGCTCTCGGAGAAGATCGAATTGCACACACGCTGGAAGCCCAATCAGCTCGCGCTCGCCGTCAAGGAGATCCTCGCCCCGCCGGGGAAGAGCGATGAACGTGCTAAGATCATCGAGGAACGCTTCGGCCTGGCCCCCGGCGAAGGGCTGACCATTGAAATGTACGGGGCACTGACCAAGGGGATGGTCGGCACGGCGTTCCTGTACACGAATAAAGATACGTTGTCGTTCGGCGTGGGCGCGTTGCTGTCAGATTACGCTGAATTCAAGCAAAACCCGCATGCACTGTTGCAAATCGCCAAGCAGCATCCTGCCCTGGCGCCGCTGTTCGCCGGTTGCGAAGTGCGCGAATACGCCGCCCACCTCATCCCCGAGGGCGGGTATGATGCCATTCCGCCGCTCTTTGCCGACGGCGTGATGGTGGTTGGCGATGCCGCGCAACTGTGTAATGGCCTGCATCGGGAAGGGTCGAACCTGGCGGTCACCTCCGGTAAGCTGGCTGGTGAAACAGCGATCGAAGCCCACAACAAGGGCGACTTCTTCGGGAAGACGCTGAGCGCGTATGCGGCGAAGCTCAATGATACCTTTGTCATCAAGGATCTGCGCAAGTATCGTCGCGCTTCCCAGCATATGGAAAAGAATCGCCAGTTCTTCACCAGTTACCCGGCCATGCTCAACAACATGGCCACCGAGTTCTTCACCGTGGACAGCGTGCCCAAGCGCGAGAAGCAGTGGAAGATCTTCAAAATGGCCGGCAATAAACTGAAGATCGCGGCCGATCTCTGGGGTCTTTTCAAGGTGGTGAAATAAGATGTCGATCGATACTGAAAAAATCCGCGCGGGCATCGAGAAAGAGCTGTACGTCAACAAGTACAACGTTGATGAGCACCAGTCGCACCTGCGCGTCAAAGATCCGGAAGTCTGCAACAAGTGCGAGGACAAGCCCTGCACCTATCTCTGTCCGGCAGGTGTGTACGTATGGGAGAGCGGTCAACTCACCGTGCAGTACAGCGGTTGTCTGGAATGTGGGTCATGTCGCTTTGCCTGTCCCCATGACAACCTGGAGTGGGGGTATCCCCGCGGCGGGTTCGGCATGGTACTGAAGATGGGGTAATCCCTCACCTTACCGGGTCGAGACCTTTTCGTAAAGGTCTCGACCCGTCTCCTCATTTGCTCTACCCTTCATCACTCGCTATCCCGGCTGTGGGAGGGTGGCTTGACCGGTGCGGGCGTTTTTGGGCACAATGAGGGTATGCCGAATAACGCATTCTTGCTCGATATGGATGGCGTGTTGGTGCGCGGGAGCACGCCGATCCCCGGAGCCCCGCAGTTTCTCGCCCGATTGGTGGAGACCAACACCCCGTTTCTTGTGCTCACCAACAACCCCATGTACACGCCGCGCGACCTGCAGCATCGTCTGGCGACGATCGGTCTTGAAATACCGGACGGACATCTTTTTACGTCTGCCATGGCCACCGCGCAGTTTCTCGACCACCAGCGACCGAATGGGACGGCGTTCGTGATTGGTGAGACGGGATTAACTTCAGCACTGCACGAAGTCGGGTATATTCTGACCAGCGTGGACCCGGAGTACGTGGTGTTGGGCGAGACGACCTTCTACAACTTCGAACGCATCACCGAGGCCATCCGGCTGGTGGCGGCGGGGGCGCGCTTCATCGCCACCAATCCCGATAGCTCAGGCCCCACCGAGCAGGGCATCGTGCCGGCGTGCGGCGCGATGGCGTCGCTGATCGAGAAAGCGACCGGCGTGGCCCCGTATTTCATCGGCAAGCCGAATCCGTTGATGATGCGCAGCGCGCTCAACTATCTGGGCGTCCATTCCGAGGATGCCGTGATGGTGGGGGATCGCATGGATACCGATGTGATTGCCGGCATGGAGGCGGGCATGGACACCATCCTTGTGCTCAGCGGATTGACGCGGGACGCGGATGTCGAACGGTATCCCTATCGTCCCACGCGTGTGCTGCCTTCGGTTGCCGAGATCGATCTCGCGCTGGTACCATAATGGCCATGGAACTGACAAATGCCCGATCTCTCGACG
>JAGUZN010000410.1 GCA_020060775.1 Armatimonadota bacterium | reverse complement strand
CGTGGTGACCTGGCCATCGCCCCAGGTGATGGTGATGTCGGTGATCGTGGCCGGGTCGACGGCACTCGCCGCCGGCGTGAGGGTCACCGTGCGTCCGACGACCGCATCGATGGTATGCGTGCAGGTCGGTGGCTGATTGGATACTGCTGCGGCCAGCGTCGGAGCCGGGGCGATCGAGTCCGCATGCCCTCCCGTTGTCCACGGATTGCTCGGCAGCGTGCTGTCCGTGCTCAAGTACACATACGGCCCCATAGAGACCGGGTACAGGCGCAAAGCCGCGCCGACCTGCGCGAGAAACTGCGCGTCACTTCCGGCGGCGTGGTCTTCACCACCGTGCAAAAGTTCTTCCCCACCGACGCTGAAGACCGGCACCCGCTCCTCTCCGACCGGCGCAACATCGTGGTCATCGCCGACGAGGCCCACCGCAGCCAGTACGATTTCATCGACGGCTTCGCCCGCCACATGCGCGCGGCGCTGCCCAACGCCTCCTTCATCGGCTTCACCGGCACCCCTATCGAACTTACCGATAAAAACACCCGCGCCGTCTTCGGCGATTACATCAGCATATATGACATCGAACGCGCGGTGAACGATAAGGCCACCGTGCCCATCTTCTACGAAAGCCGCCTGGCCAAGCTGGAGCTCAATGAGGCCGAGCGCCCGCTGCTCGACGAGGAATTCGAGGAGGCCACCGAGGGCGAAGAGATTTCGCAGAAGGAACGCCTGAAGACGAAGTGGGCGCAACTGGAGGCCCTCGCCGGCGCGGACAAACGGGTGAAGCTCATCGCCCGCGACCTGGTGGAGCACTTCGAGCGCCGCCTGGAAGCGATGGACGGCAAGGCGATGATCGTCTGCATGAGCCGCCGCATCTGCGTGGATCTCTACCATGCCCTCCGCGAATTGCGCCCCGCTTGGCACCATGACGGCGATGAGGCCGGCGTGATGAAGATCGTCATGACCGGCTCCGCCTCCGACCCGACCGACTGGCAATCGCATATCCGCACCAAGGGGCGGCGCGAAGACCTCGCCAGGCGCTTCAAAGATCCGCGCGACCCGTTCAAGATCGTCATTGTCCGCGACATGTGGCTCACCGGCTTTGATGCCCCCTGCCTGCACACCATGTATGTCGACAAACCGATGCGCGGTCACGGGCTCATGCAGGCCATCGCGCGCGTCAACCGCGTCTTCAAGGATAAACCCGGCGGCCTGGTGGTGGACTACATCGGATTGGCCGATCAACTGCGCAATGCCCTGGCCACCTACACCGAGAGCGGCGGCAAAGGACCAACGGCCATTAATCAGGAAGAGGCCGTGGCCCTCATGCTGCGGCAGTACGAAATCTGCTGCGGCATCTTCCATAGCTTTGACTGGTCCGCCTGGACCTCCGGCGACCCGCAGCAGCGCCTCTCCGTGCTCCCGGCCGCGCAGGAGCATGTGCTGCAACAGGACGACGGCAAGAAGCGCCTGGCGGAAGCCGTGAACGGGCTGTCGAGGGCCTTCGCCCTCGCCGTGCCGCATGAGAAGGCGCTCGAGATTCGTGACGATGTCGCCTTCTTCCAGGCAGTGAAATCGGTGCTCACCAAAGGCGCGGGCGGCAACGGCCGCAGTCCGGAGGAGACGGAGCACGCCATCCGGCAAATCGTCTCGCGGGCGGTGTCCTCGGGCGAAGTCATCGACATTTTTGCCGCCGCCGGCCTGAAAAAGCCCGATATCTCCATCCTCTCCGACGAGTTCCTGGCGGAAGTCCGCGGCATGCCCCAGCGCAACCTGGCGGTGGAACTCTTGCGCAAACTGCTGGAAGGTGAAATCAAATCGCGCAGTCACCGCAATGTCGTGCAGGCGCGCTCCTTTGCCGAGATGCTGGAAACGGCCATCAGGCGGTATCAGAACCGGGCGATCGAAACGGCGCAAATCCTCGAAGAGATGATCGGCATGGCAAAGGATTTGCGCGCGGCTGACCGGCGCGGCGAAGAGCTCGGCCTGACGCTGGATGAGGTCGCCTTCTACGATGCCCTGGAGGTCAATGACAGCGCCGTCAAGGTGCTCGGCGACGACACCCTGCGCATCATCGCCCAGGAACTCGTGCGCACGGTGCGCAACAACGTCGCCATCGACTGGACCGTGCGTGAAAACGTGCGCGCCCACCTGCGCGTGGTGGTCAAACGCATCCTGCGCAAATACGGCTATCCCCCCGACAAGCAGGAGAAAGCCACCCAGACCGTGCTGGAGCAGGCCGAGATACTCTGCGGGGGAATGGTATAATTCAGTCCCATGCAGCCCAATGTTACTTTGCGAGGAGGCCAACTGATATGGCGAATGACAATATTGCCGTGTGGGGAGTCCATGCTGGTGAGGGAGGACAGGCGAATAGCCTCTTCCTCAATAAAGGCTGTGTCGCTCTCGGCTGGGCGAAGTTGGGTGACCTCCTGGCCATCGGCGGTAGCCGTGAGGCCTACAAGGCTAAAGTGGCTGTGACGTACGCTGACGCCAAGCCTGGCGCTATACCTGTCTATGCCGGCCAGCTATACCGGTTCGTCCACGAGATGAAGATTGACGACTATGTCGTCTACCCTTCAAAAGTTGACCAACAGGTGCATATCGGCCAGGTGACGGGTGAGTATAAGCACGATCCCGCACTTGATGCCCATTACCCCAATATTCGTGCTGTCAACTGGATGAAATCCTTCCCGCGTACCCAGTTCACACAGGGCGCACTGTATGAAATCGGCTCGGCGATGACGTTCTTCCAGGTGAAGAACTATGCCGAAGAGTTCCTGGGAGCCTTGCATGGCCAGATGGCAGTTGCCGCACCCAATAACGACGTCACAGTTGCCCTGGTGGCAGAAGAAATCGAGCAGACAACCTGCGACTTCATCCTGAAGAAGCTCGCCCAGGAGATGAAGGGTCATCCCTTGGCGCAGTTTTGTGCCCACCTGCTCGGTGCCATGGGGTACCGCACACGCGTGTCGCCCCCAGGGCCAGATGGCGGTGTGGACATTATCGCGCACAAGGATGAACTCGGTTTCGAGCCGCCGATCATCAAAGTGCAGGTGAAAAGCACACAAGGGAGTGTGGGTCAACCCGAGGTGTCTGGTCTGTATGGCACGGTGGAGCCCCGTGAGTACGGACTCCTCATCACCCTTGGCACATTTACCTCACAGGCCAAGGTGTTTGCGCAAGGCAAGAGCAATCTCCGCCTCATCGATGGTAAGGAACTCATCAGCTTAATCCTGGATCACTACGAACAATTCGACTCGAAGTACAAGGGCATCATCCCCTTGAAGCGCGTGTATGTGCCCGAGGCGCTTGAAGCTACCGAGGAGTGATGGATGACTGGCGGCAACTGTACGGCAGTTCTAACTTCCGATAAGCCGCGCATATCGGACATGAGCGGACCCCGCGAGCAATCCACCACCGACCCGACGCACGACTGTTCCACCGCACCTCTGTGGTGCCCCCCCCCGATTTGTTCAGTTTCCCGGTATACTATTTACACCCGTTAAAATTTAACCCCGATTGTGCACCCGGTGTATCCGAAACCTTCCCCCTTCGCGTGCTACGATGCCTGCGGTCGTGCCGCCCCGCTGCGATCTTGGGGACACGACCTTTTGCTTGTCCGAGCACCCGGCAATACCGGATGCGTCAATACTTCGACGGTATGATGCACTGGCCGGATGCCGTATTACTGAGCTAGGAGGGCGAATTCACGTGCAGCGGTATGATGTCAAACGCTTCCTGCGGGAAGCGCCGACCGATCTTCTCCGCGAATTTCTGGCCACCCAGGACCTGGAGGGACACCTTGACTGGTCCGCACCGCGTCAGCAACTGGTGCACGATATCTTTTCCGCCATCGCCAGCGCCCCCGTGGCGCTGTACCGGCACATTCACTGCACCTTTAGGGCGGTCCACCAGTTGGCGGATGCGGATGGCGCCAACACCCTGGCCGCCGAAATGGATCGCCGCCGCGTGGGGCGCAAGACTATCGAATCGTTCACCGAGTATCCAACACCCCTCGGTCAAGCCTTCTGGGCCTACCTGCATCACCCTGATCTATTCGCCGTGTCACGGCTGTTTCGGTCAGCCGATCTCCTCCCGCGCTGGCACCGGAGTTGCGTGCCGCCCGCGACACCCCTCCCCCCGGAGGAGGCCACCCGGCGGTTGCGCGACGATCTCCGCGCCTATTACAAAGAGAACCAGGATCGGGGGTATGGGGGCGAGGTGCAACGGCATCCCCGTGATACGCGCTGCTACTGGTTCGCCTGCCTGCAGGATTACCCCAAGGAAGTCCGGCTCTATGACGATGACCGGCAGCTACAGACCGCGACCCTGGAATTGGGATTTGCGATCATCTTCGTCTATGACCAACAGGCCGGTACGCTGGCCATTGCCTGCAAGGGCAATCTCGAGCACACCCTGGATCTGCAACGCCTTTTCGGCCGCGCGGTGCTCAACGTGGAGCTTCCGAGGGATGGGGCGGGCGAGGTCTATCACCTGCAACGGTTGCTGGATCCCGCGCTTCCTCTCCCCTTGACGCCGGAAGACCAGGTGGAGGCGGTGCACGTGCAGTACATCGGCATCGAATTCCTGGGACAACGCCGGCGCAGCATCACCGTGAATACGGGGAGTAGCGGGGAGACGGACGGGGTACATGAGATGATCGACAGGGTCGTCTCCGGGTTCCACGTACCGCGGGATCTGCTGACGGTGACACAGATTGGCCTGCATCTCACCGTGCGCGCGTCCGCAGGGCGGCCACCGGTCTCGCAGGTGATCCATCTCACCCCGCAGTACTGCTCGTGTACGGAAGGGCCCCTCGGAGAGGACCTCCGTCAGTTGCTCCGCCGATGGGGGATCTATGATCGCGCAGATTGCGACCCTGCTGCTCCGAGCGATTGATCAGCCGCTCCCGCGCATCACGGTGAGCGGCGCCTGCCTAAAGCCCTGGCCTCGCCCAGCATGGCAGGCCCTGATCGCCGCTCAGGTGCTGCGAGAAAGCGGGTTTGAGACCCATTGGCACTGTCGCCGGTGTGCGCAGACGTGTCTGCGACAGGTCGAGTGGCGCATGACCGCGGGGTGCCAGGCCGAGCCGTATGTCGTGTG
>JAGUZN010000171.1 GCA_020060775.1 Armatimonadota bacterium | reverse complement strand
TCCCTGCCGGGCCTCCTCGCCCTATCGGTCCGGGATAGTCCCTCGTCGTCCCGGCAGGGATCGCCGCGAAAATCTACGGTGCGATCCACGAACAGATCCTTTGAATACAGCTTCTGAGACGTCGAGTGTTGACGGGAGCGAGCCATGGCCCTGATCGAGCATGTGCTGGATGAACACGCCTGGACGCTGCGCGGGTATTACCCCGGCCAGTGGCAGGCCGCATCGTCCCGACGCGGGGGGTGTGCAGTTGGCCCCTTGCCTGCCACCGTACCGGGCGCGGTGCAGGCCGACCTGCTGGCTGCCGGGCTTATTCCCAACCCGTACCGGGAAGAGCAGAGTCGCCTCTCAGAGTGGGTGGCCGCACGGGAATGGGAGTATGCCACCACCTTCACACCGCCGATGCCGCTGCAGGGCAAGTCACTCTTCCTCGCCCTTGATGGCCTGGACCCCGGCGGCACCATCATCGTAAATGGCGAGGTGCTGGTGGAGCATCCGGGCGGACCTCTCTCGCTGGAAACGGATGTCACCGCCCTGCTCACCTTTGATCGCGAGAATGAACTGCGCATCCGCCTGCACGAAGCGCCGCCACAGCCCAATCAGTTTGGCGCGCTGGACCGCGCCCTCGTCACCCGCCCCCGCTTTACGTACCAGTGGGACTTCGCCACCCGCTACCCGCCCATCGGCCTCGGCCGCCCGGTACGGCTGCTGGCGCTGGGGCGTTTCCGCCTGGTCAATGTCTGGGTGCGGCCGCAGGTGCATCTGCATGACGGGGAGGCGGTCGTGAGCACCACAATCGCGTTCCACGCGCTGAAGGAGGGAGGGTGTGAGGTGCGCACTTCCCTGAAATGCGGCGAGGCATTGCTCAGCACTGAGCATGCATTGGTGAGTGCGGGAAAAGCCGTGCAGGAGGTGCGGCATGAGCACTTCATCGCGCAGCCGCGCCTGTGGTGGCCCAACGGGTATGGCGAGCAGCCGCTGTACGAGATGGTGACCGAACTGTTCGACGCGCGTGGGGATCTCTGCGACCAACAGCGGGTCACCTTCGGTATTCGCGATTTACGCTTCGTCCGTAACGATGGCGCCGCCCCCACGGCGTTTCCCTACACGGTGTTGGTGAATGATACGCCCATTTTCCTGAAGGGAGGGTACCTGCTGCCGCGCGATCACCTGTATGCCATGCCGAACGAGGGGAAGGTGGTTCGCCTGCTGCGCATGGCGCGCGATGCAGGGGTGAACTGCCTTCACGCATTTGCCGGCGGCCCGTGGGAAGACGAAACGGTGTATCGTCAGTGCGACGCATTGGGGTTATTGATCTGGCAGGACTTCCCGCTGTGCGGCTCGCAGGGCGGCAGCACGCCGGCGGGCGATACGCAGACGCTGGCACAGTGGGAAATATTAGGTCCTGCCCTGTTAGCCAGCCGGCGCAACCATCCCGCACTGGCTATCTGGTGCGGCGGGCATGAACTGACCGATGGCCAGGGGCATCCCGCCACCTGTCAGCACCCCACCCTCGCCCTGCTGCAGCGCCTGGTGCGGGAGCACGACCCTGACCGGCTGTTTCTGCCCACCTCGCCCTCCGGCGCCGTCTTCATGGTGGATCCCCGCGCCGTGTACAAGACCTCTGCCGAGCAGGGCGATGTGCACGGACCATGGGGATACCTCGGTCCCGAGCGCCATTACCAGTATCACGACGGGCTGAACGCCATGCTCTACGGGGCGTATGGCTGCGGCGGTGCGACGCATCCGTCGACGATGCGCCAGCTCGCTGACGAGGAGCGGCTGTGGCCGCCCACGACGGATAACCCGCTCTGGGCACATCGCGGCGGCCTGTGCTGGAGCGATCTGCCGCGGCTGGAGATGCTATTCGGGGAGCTCCCCGATCTCGACTCCTACGCGCAGGCCAGCCAGTTTCTGCAGGCGGAGGCGGTGCGCTACGCCATCGAGGCAAGCCGCCGCCGCAAGTGGCGAAGCTCGGGCATGATCCTCTGGCATCTGAACGAGCCGTGGCCCAACCTCATTTGCCCGGCGCTCATCGATTATTTCGGCCATGCCAAGCCGGCATATTACGCTGCCGCCAATGCCTTCCGCCCGGAGGCGATCTGCGCGCGTTTTGAGAAGATCGCCTGGCAACCGGGGGATATGTTCCTGGCTGAGCTGTACCTGATCAACAGCCGGGAGACGGCGCGCGCACTGGAGTGGAGCTGGACGCTGTATGACCTGGCGGGCAATGCGCTGGCGGGCTGGTGCGCGGAAACGCTCTCCCACCCGAATGCGGCATCACGCGTGGGCACCGTGCGCTGGATGATCCCCAAGGATTTTACGCACCCGTTCCTCCTGCGCGCCACCGTCAGCAACCACGGGCGGACGATCCATCACAACGATTATCTGTTCTCCTGTGCGCCGCCGCCCATGTTCGCCCCCCTGTCGGCGCACGCGCCCGCAAGCCTGGCCGTGCAGGCGCATCCTAAGGGATCGCACCTGACTGTTCGCATCGAGAACACCGGCACAGCGGCGGCGTTCGGCGTCACGGTTTCCCGCCCCGATGGGCACTGGCTGTACGGCATTGACAATTACCGGCACCTGTTGCCGGGCGAGGTGTGGACGGCGCAGTATACCATCGCCGCCCGCGAGGGGTTTGACATGGGATTGTGGCACACCGCGGAGGAACCGGAGATTGCCGTGTCAGCGTGGTACATGCTGCCGGTGCTCGCACGCTGGGGTGCGTTGGTGTAGCTTCCGTTGGTGTTGCGGCGATCGCCGGCTTACCGGAACCTGTCAGATGGATAGTGGTTGGTGTGTATCCCTGTGGGATGCCCGTAGCGGAGTACCCCCCACATCCCCCTTCGCCAAGGCTACGGAGGACAAGCCTGCCTCCCCCCGTTGCGACAGGGGGAGGGAATGCGGAAGACCCCCACCCTACCCTCCCCCGTTGCGACAGGGGAGGGGAATATGGGCCAGCAGGCTTTTCGGATGAACCGCCGGCAGCAACCATATACGCTGATCCGTTGGGGGCCGGCTGGACCGTTCGACGCGGCTCACGGCAGGCGCGGGCGCTCCGACCAGATGGAGCTTCTACTCTGAGGCCAGTGCTTCCACTTCGGCAACCAGGGCGTCCACCATGCGCTCCTCGGGCACGCGCGCGATGACTTCCCCGTGGCGAAAGAGGATGCCCTTATGCACGCCTGAGGCGATGCCGACATCGGCGTCGCGCGCCTCGCCGGGCCCATTCACCTCGCACCCCATCACCGCCACGCGCAGGGAACGTCCCTCGGCGCGCAGACGACGGTCGAGCGGGGCCAGCCGCGCCTTCACCGCGCGTATGATAGGATCGAAATCGACATCGCAGCGCGCGCAGGTCGGGCAGGAGGTGAGGGTGATGCCGCCCTGGCGCAGATCAAGCGCGCGCAGGATATGCCAGCCGGCCTCCACTTCCTCGACCGGGTCGGCGGTGAGGGAGACGCGGAGGGTGTCGCCGATGCCCTCGGCCAGCAACTGCCCGATGCCGATGGAGGATTTCACCAGCCCCTCGGGCGGCAACCCCGCCTCGGTGACGCCGAGGTGCAGCGGGTAGTCGCGTTCGGCGGCCATCAGGCGATAGGCCAGCACGGTGGTGATGACATCAGAGGCTTTCAACGAGACGATGATCTCGGTGAAGCCGAAGTCTTCGAGGATGCGGATATGCCCGAGGGCGCTCTCGACCAGCGCGCGGGCGTTGCCCGCGGGGGTGAAGGGATACTTCTCGCGCACCGCAGGGTCGGTGGAGCCGCTGTTGGCGCCGATGCGGATGGGGATGCGGCGGTCGCGCGCGGCCTTCACCACCAATTGGATGTACTCGGGATTGCGGAGGTTGCCGGGGTTGAGCCGCAGCTTGTCGACGCCCTGCTCCAGCGCGACGAGCGCCAGGCGATAGTCGAAGTGGATGTCGGCCACCAGCGGGATGCGGATGCGGCGCTTGATGGCGCCGAGCGCCTCGGCGGCACGCATATCGGGCACGGCCACGCGCACGAGATGGCACCCCGCCTCCTGCAGGGCATGGATCTGCGCCACCGTAGCCTCCATGTCGGCGGTGGGGATTTTCGTCATGGACTGCACAGAGATAGGGGACTCGCCACCGATGGCGAGCCCCCCAACCTGTACGGTTCTGCTCCGTCGCCGCGGCAGGGGGTACGCGACCATGAACTATTTGCCTCCAAAGATTGTAAAGACGTCCTTCACGCTGATGAGCAATACCAGCCCCAGCAGCAGCACCAGTCCGACCATATGGACCATCGCCTCTTTATCGGGGTCGAAGGGCTTTCCGCGCAACTTTTCAATCACTAGAAATACCAGGCGGCTGCCATCCAGCGCGGGGATGGGCAACAGGTTGAAGAGGCCAATGTTCAGCGAGAGGAGAGCAAAGACCCAAAGGAAGGCCGCCATGCCCTCCGGCGAGGTGATTGCCGCCCGTGAGACCTCGGAAGTGAGCTTAATAATACCTGGTGGTCCGGCAACGCCATCCAACGAACCTCGTCCGGCAAAGATGCGCCCAAAGAATTCGAACACCATACCGGTCGACTCAACGATTTTCCGACTACCTTCAGAAATGGCGCCAAAAATCCCGTGACGCTGGTAGACCACGTCTGTCACACCAACCTGGACTCCCAATACGGGCTTCTTCGATCCAGCAATCTTCCGTGGGGTGACGGCGACGGTGACCGGTTCGCCATCACGTTTCAGCACCAGTCCTACCGGGCCATCACGACGGCCGACTTCCCAGACAAAACGTTCGGGCGTCGGGTACTCAACATCGTTGATCTTGAGAACTACATCGCCCTGTTGTATGCCGGCTTCAGCCGCAGGGGAGTTCGGAGTGATCTTACCAAACATGGTTTTCCCAGAAGGGAAGCCGATGGATACGCCAAGCACCACCAGTAACACGAATGCGAGAACGAAGTTCATCGCAGAACCGGCAAAAATGGTGGCGAAGCGTGCAAAGAAGGGCTTGGCGCTGAAGCTGTTCTCCGCCTGCTCGTCGCCAGGTTCCATACCGGCAATCCGCACGTAACCGCCCAACGGAATGATGCGCAGCGCGTACACGGTGTCACGGAACTTTTTCTGCACCAATGGAGGCCCGAAACCGATAGAGAATTCATGCACACCCATACCACTGAGCTTGGCCACGATGAAGTGACCAAACTCATGAATGGTGACTATTGCCCCAAAAATGATGATTGTTCCAATAATGCTGTACAGCAGTGGTAGACCGAAATCCATGTAATTACCTCACCATCCGCGCGAACATCATGCGCCTCCATCACCAGTATTGGCGATATCAGCGCGGGTTAAACGGCGGATCGCCGCTGCGCGCCTGCTGAAGATGTGCCATTGGGCCACCCTCCGCGAGGGAGAGTGACCCAATGGTCAGATCCGTCGTCCGGCGCGCCTTACTCGATGATGAACTTCTTCTTCGTCTTTTTGCGCCCTTGTTCGACTTTGCGTTCATCCAGCCGCCAGCGTTCGGTGCCGGAGATCATGGCAAAGCAGTGGTAGCTGCTCAGGTTGGAGGCGACAACACGCTTGGGGGTGCGGCGCGCGACGTTCACTTCCGCCCAGAGCGAGAGGAAGTGCAGTCCTTCGGGATGATCGGCGAGCACTTTGACCATGATCTCATAAATCGACCAGTGTTCCTGCTCGGCCGATTCGCGCAGGGTCAACAGTGTGGCAATGCGCTCGGATGAGAGGGCGATCAACTCGTCGGACTCGCCTTCCCAGGAGAGGGCGAACTCGTCAGCCTCTTCACCGCGCCGGAAGGTAAGCATGGCACCCACCGGCACTTCGCGCGCACGATACCAGTCCGCCAGTCCATGGATCAGCAACTCTTCGTTATTGATCCACATCTGGAACGGACCGGCATTTTCGCCGTGCACGGTGACGCAGGCCATCGGCGTGTCCGTGGGGAAGAAGGACATGTCGGCCTGGCGCAGTTTCAGCGTACCCATGCGATGGTGGTTGTAGAGCAACGGGATGCGGGTTTCCCCGACCGTCGAGGCACCCTCCATGAATTCGGCGGAGAGTTCGACTTCGTGCTCGCCGCCGAAGTCCTCGTAACGCGGGTCGTGCACCCAGAGCGGGAGTTGATCTTCCAGCCCTTCGTCTTCCAGTTCCGCATCGGCTTCTGGATCGCTGAAGAAGGAGGGGTCGACCGTTTCCGGCAGCAGCGACTCCGGCACCTGCATCACTTCCTGCGGGATCAATGCCGGCAGCGTCCAGGTTTGCGCGCCGACGAGTTGGAAGCGCGGGTCTTCGCGCAACGCATCCATCAACCCGTCGTAGATCATCATGAAGCGCGGGGATGCCTTGCCATACTCCAGCACCGCCTCGATGAGCTCGGTGAGTTTCTGCGGGCGGTCGTGTTCCACCATGTAGTCGAAGATCTCGTTGAGGTCTTCCGGCGAAGCCATGTACGGCCCTTCCCAGGTTTCCTCTTCCTCCAGCGCCTGATCGGCGATGGCGGAGAGTTGCTGCAGGGAAGCTGTGAGCACCGGCAGTTGATCGGCGGGCATCCACTGCGCGCCGGAAAGCATGTGCACGCGGTCATCCTCAACAAGGTCGATGTAGAACTGTTTGGCGTCGAAGTCCGCGCCGCGCACCCGCCAGAGCGCGTAGGACAGCACTTTGGTCGGTACCGGTTCGCCGACCGTCTGCAAGACGGCGAGGGCGGCATCGCCGGCGGACATGCCGGAAGACACCTTCGCTTGCGCTGCCTTCTCGAGTATGGGCTGTACCTCCTCACGCGTGAAGAAGAAATTCTTCATGATGAGTTCATCCTCATCAATTACGTCGGTATCCAGCAGCCATTCGGTCAGCGCCCATCGCCCGTCAGGCAGTTCGAAATAGAGTTCAGGGCGATTGGCCATAAACGGCGGCAGGAAGCCCTGAAAGTACTCCGGCGCCCGGGCGCTCAACACGGCCATCTCATTGCTTAACGCCTTGATGTGCAGTGGGCGGCCATAGAGGCGCAGGGTGTCGCGCAACGCCCCTTCGATCGGGCGGTGAAACAGCGTGCGCAGGGCGAGATTCCAGCGCCGCTCTTCGCCGACGAACTGCGGGTTGTCGGCCAGCGCCTGGCGAATCAGCTTGGCGCCGGCGCCAATGCGCTTGCCGGCCTGGCTGGCGATTTCGCCGATCTTGGCGGCGTGGCCACGGTTCAGCAGAAAATCCGCGACCGTATCGCTCAACAAATGCACTGCCGACCCATGGGCGCGCAACTGCTCTTCAAAGTGCTCGGTGGTCACCGCGCATGTCCTCCTCGTGGGGCCGATCCCTCGGCCGACATCATCTCCCAGCATGCGTGATATCGTGGGAGACTCACACAGCCTTCTATTCTAGACAATGCACCACAATGCGTCAAATCCCCGGATTCCCTCGAGGCGACGGGGCGGCTTGACGAGGTTGCACCGGCTTGCTACAATCACACCCGTCTTCGGATGTGAAACTACTAAGGAGCTGAACCTGCGAATGGGTAGCCAAGTTGACATTGATACCGTACGCGCCTTAAGCACCGAGAATATGGATAAGTTTCGCGTGTTCGAACGCGAAGTAATCGGCGGGATCACGCGCGAGATCGAAGGGCGCAAAGAAAAGAAGGTCCAGGCCCGCATGACGCGCGAGAAGAAAGCCAAGCGCAAGCGCCAGCGCGCCGCGAGCATGGCCTGATTTTTTGGGCTCGGGAACCGGAGTTCAGGGTTTGGGAGTCGCAACTCCCTGGCCCGTGCATTGTCACAGCTGTTTCATCTACACACCACGATCGCTCTGCACACCCGGTAACAGCGCCAACTGACACACTTGAATACAGCATTACTGGCAGAGGTCTTATCGTAGACCTCTGCCAGTTGTTGTTTGGTGCTCTTCCCTCACCCCTGTATCCCCTCTCCCAGCGGGAGAGGGGAAGAAATCTTCCTCTTCACGGAAGCCCCCCTCTGTTCGACCTCCCTGCCCCCGTTTCCCTGTCGCGCACAGGGGGAGGAAATTTGTGCATCGTCGCCGAGCTTCATGACCTGCACAGAGAACACACACGATAACCTCGCCAGGCAAGGTGCAACGTGATCCTCCCCTACGGCACCGGGGCGTTGTCGGGCACCGGCACATTGATGACCTGCAGGAAGAGGTCGTGCAGGGTGGGACGCTGCCTGGGCTGGGACGACGTACCTTCCTGTCCTGGATACAGCCACTCACGGTTGCGCGACGCGGTGGAGAGCACCCACAATCCGGCCTCTGGCGAGTTGACCGATGCCGACATGCGCGTAACGAAGAGCGAAGCTCCGTCCTGGCTCAACACTTCGATGGGCAGCATGCGCTCGGGCATGTTCACGTTCAGCTCCGGATCGTTGAGGTTGAATGGCGTGTGCTCATCGCGCACTTCGGCATCCAGCCCGGTCACGACTGGCGCGGCTGTTGTACCGATGTTATGCAGCCGGAAGGTGCGGTAGTAGGCGCGCGTGCCCAGGCCGTCCTCATGCCGTCGCGACCAGTACAGCCACAGCCGCGGCGTGGTCGCCAGGTAATCATTCTGACCGTAGTCGGCAGTGCCATTATCCCGCACATAGCGCCAGCGCTCGACCGAGACCATCGGATTTACGTCGGCCGCCGCATTAGTCGTCAGCCGCTGCACGCGCGGCATGCCGCGTATAATCAGGCTGGTCACATTGCCGCGCGACACGCGAATAACGCCGCGATACGGATCGATGCGCAGCCGATACTGCTGATCGTTCTGGACGATCGTGACTTCGTACTCGGTTTTCGTATCATCGATCAGCACGGGGTGATAGTTTTCCCCGTGATTGATCTTCACCCAGAGCTTGGGCAGGTTATCGAGCGGATCCACATCGCCATTCCCCCAGGCGCGATGGCGGCTGGTGAAGAGCGTGTTCTCCGTGTTGGGCGCGAGCGTTTCCGTCAGCAGTCGTGTCGTCTGATTCGATTCCGGCAACACCAGCGACTGGCAGGTGAGCGACTTCAACGCGTTGCCGGCATTCAGGCGGGCATAGTACAGGTCGGTATTGCCGCTGATCGCATCTTTCGCCTGGAAGACGAGATTCACATTTTCCCAGTTATTGGGCGGCATGCCGTTGATGGAATCGGCAAAGACCTGTGGGCGTCCGGCGCTGCTGAACGACCAGTTGATCACGTCAAGGGCGATATCCGGCGTCCAGAGCGGCCAGATCTGCGTGCCACCCGCCACGGTGACCGGGATATCGACGGTGATGGTCCTGGCGGCCGGGTCCACGGCGAGGATCGTCACCGGTCCCCAGCCGTCGATGTAGACGTTCATGCCGATGGCCATCGCATCGGTGTTGTTCACCCGAATGGTTGTGCTGTTGGCGACCGCCTGGGTGATCAGCGCCAGGCGTTTGATATCGGAATAGTCGGTATGCGTATTGGCGTAGTACAGCCCGGTCGTGCCTGACTTCAATCCCTCGTACATGATGATCGTACGATTTTGCACTCGCGGGAGCAGCACGGGCTTCTCACGCACCTCCAGCGGGGAGTAGCCTCCCTCGGCCACCGGGGTATCCGGCGGCGCCATCCAATACAGACGATTCGCCTGCGGGTTGGCCTGATCGACTTCCTTATACGCGAGCATGGAGACCGGGCGGTACTGCACCTGTCCCTTCACGGTCAGGCGGCGCGCCGCGGAGACCGTCCACACCAGCCAGGTCTTGCCGGTTTGATGGTCCATGGTGGCGCTGAGCTGATCGCAGCGGACGGGCGCGGGACCGGCATGGGCGGCATCGGCCGGATCAGCCAGCAGCGCACGCAACGTTTCGATATCGGATTGCGGCAGCACCGGCACCCACGGATGGGCGGTCACCTCCACCGTCGTTTCACTGGCCGTGAGCGTCCAGTTCCATGAAGACAGCGCCCGGACAGTAACCGTGTCGGCAGCGACATTGATACTCTGCGCCTGGCCATACCAGATGGACGTATCGACCTCGCCCAGTTGCGGGCGTGGACGGAGCACAACGAGATCACTGGTGTGGGTGCCCGTTGCTCTGATCTGATCGACAAAATTACCGGAAACCGTGACAGTGTAGGTTCCGTCGCCGTTATCGACGATGTTGCTTGGACTTGCCACCAGATGCTTAGCGCGCCTGAACCAGATGACCGTGTCCGTTTCGGCATCGCGGCGACCGTTGCCATT
Source organism: Armatimonadota bacterium (assembly GCA_020060775.1). Taxonomy (GTDB): domain Bacteria; phylum Armatimonadota; class Hebobacteria; order CAIYQO01; family CAIYQO01; genus JAGUZN01. The sequence goes on along the minus strand of JAGUZN010000171.1, from coordinate 32,083 downwards.
GATGTCGGTGTAGCTTTCACCCGTATCATATTGCTGATTGCCATTGGCATCGACATATGGTTCGCCGTTCGGCCACAGGTCCGGTCCGAAAATATCGCCGACCGGGGTGTTCGCCGGGCGTTCACGCACGTCGGCGGCGATCAGCGGGGTGTTACTCGCCACGAAGACGGCGAGGTCGTCGCGGTTTGTATTGGGCATGCCGGGCAGCACCACCGCCGCCGGCCAGCTTTCCACGCCGGTGAGGTAATTCGTCCACCCGGTAGTGGCAGCCACGCGTGCATCCTCGTAGGCGTTGTCAAACTCGGGCAGCGTGCCGGCACTCTCGACGACCTGCGCTAAGCGACGTTCGCCCACGCGCAGGCTGGCCATGCCGGCCTTGACGGTGAAGGCATCCGCATTATCATCCGCGGTGACCACCAGCGAGCCGGTGTAGGTGCCGGTGGGTTGGCGATAGCCGATCTGGTAGGGCAGCGACAATGCCACGCCGAAGTGGCGTTCCTCGCCGGCCGGGCTCTTATAGAGCGGGAACTCGTTGAGGATATCGGTTCCACCGTACGGGTAATGCTGCACCTCTTCCCATGGTCGCAGGCTGACCGTGTCCGTCTGGTATTTCACCGCCGATGCGCCGGTGCGCATGAGCGTATTGTTCCAGACCGCCGTGGGACTCGCCGAGGTATACAGGTCCGAGTAGACGCTCAGGCCTCCTCGCGTCAAGGTCACATTGCCGCGATTGCGCAATATGGGTTCTTCTGCTGGTGTGCGTGTGGGAGATGCGCCGCTCGACCGCCCCAGCTCGACGACTTTTGTTGACAACTGGGTATCGGCAGACGCGGATACTCCGAGTGTGGTGGCAAAGTATTCCGGCCAGTTATCGGCATGGAGCGAGGCATAGTCAGGATCAGGTTTCGCCGAATAATCAAAATAATTATAGAGCGATTCACCCGGGTCCCACTGGCGATTGCCATTGGCGTCCATGAAGATGCGCGTGTCGAATACCCCGGCGACGACCAGCGGGTCACCAGCATCGTAGGTCATATTGCCGTTGCGATCAGCAAAGACCTCGCCGTTATCGTACACGCCATTGCCGTTACGGTCCGAGAAGGGTTCCGGCGCATCGTAACGTCCATCGACATTCACGTCGAGATACAGCCGATCGCCAAAGAGCACCTTACCCTGGTATTGCGGATCGTTACGATTGATATTGGGGTTCCGGTTATCCAGTACGGGCTCAACGCCGGCCTGGTATCCTGGAGTCGCATTCGTTTCAACGTACCACGTTCCCCCATCATCCGAGAGGGCAAACTCGGTGCGCGTGCGGTATTCGCCGTCGCCGGACTGCGGCTGGTGCGGCGGCACGCGCCGTGTCAGATGCAGATCAATGCCCTGATTCGCCCGCAACCCGGAGCCAACAGGCAGGTCGAGCACGTCCTGGGTCATGCCGAGGTAATGTTCCCGGTACGGATCGTAACGGAAGCCATCCCATTCCGTGCCGATTGTCGGTGCTTTCCCAAGCGCAACACCGAGGCTAGCGTTCCAGTCTTTCACGGCTGTCGTACGCAGGTCTACCGGCGTGGTGAGATAGCGATACCATGGGTAGTACGGCGTCACGCCCCAGTTGGCAAAGTTCGTCACCGACATGGTGCCGGAGGCGGCGAGATGACTTGGCGCGGTGTGACTGCCAAGCTGCAGCGTCTTCACAGGATTCCCATCAAATGTCGCGACCACCGGGCTTTGCATGATGTAGTCCGGCGACCACTCGGCGTAGATCACGGCGTTTTGCTGGACGGTGTACGCGCTCGCTCCGGTATTCGCCAGTACGACGGCGCCGGTAGCCCCATCCACACTGTGCACCCGAGCCTCAAAGTCCGATTGGTCGGGATTGATGATGACCACGATCTGATCAGCCTTCAGGCGCTGCGGAGCAGAACTCGGCTCAACGGCGAAGGTAAAGCTGCGTGTGCCGCCTGCCGGGATACTGCCGGCTGCGCTGGTGATCTGTGCGACTTTCACCCGCTCTTCGACGCCCAGTTCCGGGCCCCACTCGGCGATTTCTTTGTTGATCTGCATGCGGCCTTGCTGGATGGTGACGCGCCATCCGTACGGGGTTATCGCGGAATCGACAACGCCATCCGGCAGGCCGGAGCGGTCAAAGCGTTTCACTGCGCTGGGCAGCAGCCGATAGCGGACGCCGGAGACGCCGTATCCATCAGCGTATTGCGGGTCGCTTTTGACCATGGCGTAGGTCTTCATCTCCCAACCGCCGGTAATTTGTCCACCATTGCCGCGCATCTCCGGCGTTTCCACCTTGAACATCAGCGGCCGGCCAGTGCGCACGTCGATCTGATTCCACGGCGAGAAGGTGCGCAGGTCCTCGCCATCCTGTGAGAGCCGACCGGTGACCGGATCGCGCCGACCGTTGTAGTAGAGGCGCACTTTGAAGACATCCGTCCAGTCGTTCTGCAGTGAGGTATCCTTGCGCGTCTGGATGGGCAGCGGGCGGTCCAGGCTACCCTCGTACGTTTCGGCGTCGGCGAGCAAATGGTTCTGCCCGGCGCTCACATCCTCGCCCAGCGGCATCGGGTGCTTGCGGAGCTGCAGGTAGATTCTATCGCCAACACGCGTCTTCACCGCATTCCAACTGGGATCGTTCAACGCAGGATTCGTGTAGACCGCCGCATTATTCGAGACGCGGAAGAAAGTTTCGCCGTCCACATAGCCGCGCCCCGACGGCGCCACCTTGATATAAAAGGTGAAGCTGCGTGTGTGCTGGGATATCGGCTGAGTCGGATCGCCGATGTTGGGCAGTAAGACAAACCCATCCGCGTCCTTCGAGGAATAGGTGATCTCCCAGGGTGCGGCTGGTGAGACGGCGATCTGTTCATCGATCTTCAGCGATGCCGGATCGTAGTAGGGCGGCGCGGCCAGCACCAGATTTTCCGGCAGGCTATCAACGACGCTCACTTTCTTCACGACGCCGCGGCCGACGTTCTTCACCGTCACCACCAGCTTCAGCCATGACTTATCGGCGTTGGGCGCCCCAGAAGTTGGATCATTCTCGGCGATGCTGATCGTTTTATCCACCGCGATGTTCGAGGGGATAAAGGCATTGGCCGGATCGTCATCGGGCGGCACGTAGTCGTCATCGGGCCCGTCGGGATCAACGGGATCTCCTTCATAGCCCACCTGGTCGCCAAAGGCGTAGATATATTGATCGCGAGACACCTGATAGACGATCGCCTTGCTGAAATCGGCATCCGCGGTCTTCAGGCCGATCACCGGAGAACCGTAGACGCGGTCGCGCACATTCTTCTCCCAGCGGTAGGCCAATGTGGCTTCCTGCCCGGCGACACCTAACTGTACGATAGGGAAGGCGCGCAAGGCATAAATGAAGCGGTCATTCGATCCGAAGTAGACGCCGTACGCCCGCTTTCCACTATTGAGGTAGTTCTCCTCCAGGCTGATCGCCGGCGACGTGCGGATGGGCCCGCCCACGTTCCACATGCCCAGTGGGACGATAGTATTGGTGGCATCACGCCAGAATTTATCGGTATTCAGGTCGATGGCCAGCGCATAGAGCTTGCCGGTGAGATCTCCAACGAACACGGTGTGTTCGTTCGTGCGCATGTGCAGGTAGATATTATCCGGCAGGGCGGTTTCCAGGGTGATATGCTGCCCGTCGGCGTTCACCTCGCGAATGACGCTTTCGACTTCCGCCCCATTTTGCGCGCGGAAGAGCACGCGATGTCCGGCCAGCAGTCCATCGTTGCTGGCCAGGGTGACGACGGTGCGCGTGGCATCAATCCAGTTGGCATCCGGCCGGGTGAAGACGGCGGTATTGGTTTCCGGAATCGCGGCGGCCGTGCCGGTGATAGGCCCGATGTTATTGATCCAGTCGATGACCGTGCCATCGGCGGCATCGATGTAATAGAATACGCCCGTCAAGCCGTCGGTGGGATACAGATCATCCGATCCGACGAAAAGGCGTTCATAGCCGTTCACCGAGGTAAACAGCGGAGCGGCGGTGATTGGGCCGTCGAGTTGGACTTTCCAGAGCAATCTCCGGCTGCTGTCCGACGTCAGGGTATCGAGCGCGAGCAGGTAGCCGACGTTCTGGCCGGCGGGCAGTGGCTCGGAGCCATCAGGCGGCACGCTGATGCCGATGAACAGCCGCTTGCCGGTGATATCCAGCGTGGGCGGGGAGACGACCTGCATGGTCGACTCGGCACTGCTCACGCGCGGGACGAAGTAGGACCATTTCAGGCTCCCTTCGCTATCCAGCGCGTAGATGACGCCGTCATCGGTGCCGAAGTAGGTGTTGCCGTCCATATCGATGACCGGGGAGGAGCGCACCGGCCCGATGCGCTCGGAGGCGGTCGCCCCTTCGGCCGGGAACTTCCAACGCAGTTGCCCGAAGCGGTCAACCGCGTAGACGCGCCCCTGCTGGCTGGTCTGCGTGCGCACGGCCGAACCAAAGGCGTGGGCGCGCACGGCGACGCGCGAACGGCTGAGCACGAGCCAATCGCCATCGATGGCGGCGATGATGCCGTAGGACTCAAAGTTAGCGCTGGTCGCCGCATCGGTGATGAAGACTTCAAGGTCGGCGCGGAATCTCGAGGCATCGACGACCTGGATGGCCACCACCTCGTCTCCCACCGCGATGTGATCCTTCACCAGGCCGGAGGCGAGTTCCACGGCGAGCAGGCCGTCGCGCACACTCACCGGCATCTCCATCGTCCCAAACACGACGATCTCGTCTCGCTGCTCCTGGGCATACTGATCGCTATACTCGTGGACAAATACCGCCGGCGAGGTGAGCACCTTGCCCATATTGCCGCCATCATCAAAGCGCCAGAAGAGCCGGCCATCGGAGGCATCCCAGGCCATCAACGATCCGCGCTGCTGCGGGAAGCCGCGCTTATCCGGCTCATCGGAGGTGCCGACATAGAGGATGCCCATGGTGGCGGTGTCATCGGCATAGCCGATGGCGGGCGAGCTCTCCAGCGTGCTGCCGGTGTCGCGGTACCAACGCAGGTCTTTCGTCGGCGCGGCGGGGCGTTCGGCGAAGCCGGTGCGCTGGTTATCGTGATGGAAGGTCCACCAGATCGACACCGTCTGCTTGCCCTGTTCCGTGGGGATCGGCTCGGGGAACCCGGCCGGGCCGACGGGACCCACGGCATAGAGGATGCCATCGCTGGCGCCGACATAGACGGTGGAGGCCGGGCCAATGGACGGCGAGGTGCGCATGGGCAGCGCGTTGCCGCGAACTACCCGCAGCATGTCGCCGGCGAGTCGCTGGGTACTGGTCTTTTTCGAAACGGTGATGTAGCCGTAGCCCTGAGAAACGAACACGAGTGAATTGACCGCGTATTGATCGGTATCCGGCAGCACCGTATCCAGCTTGATGTGCTCCACGGCCGTATCCAGCTGCAGCGTGGTGGCATCGACCACGCGGACGATCTTGCCCACCACGCGCAAGGGTTGCGGGATATGCGTAGGGTCGGTGATGTCGTACAGCGCCAGGATGGAAACGGTGGCGCCGACAGCCATGCCGGCCGTGGAGGCGACGTGGATAATGGTGGGATCGGCCTCGGGCGCAGCCACTGTCAACTTGGTTCCAATGGGATCAGGGGGCGGCACAACGGAGAGCACCGTGCCCAGATCTTCAGGCAGGCTCCCGTCCCGCCGCGTGATCTGTACCACATCACCCGAGCGGAAGCCTTCGGTGGAAACGACCGGCAAGTTGCTCGTTCCCGGATCGACATCGCTGTGTAAGGCCGTCGCGACCGTGGAACGATCAGGGCGGTAGCGCCACTGCACAATGCTCGCATCTGCGGTCCACTCGCCATCCGCTTTGAGACAGTACAGTTCACCGGCCTCGCTGCCGACGAAGACGCGCCCCAGCGAATCAATGACCGGCGATGAGTAGACGTTGGTCGGCACCTGTTCGAGGCCGGTCACCAGCGGTCCGACAATGGCGCCATCGCGCGGAAGCGTGGTGTTACTGCCGGTGTACAGGGTGATTTGTTCGCCGGCCGGTGTATAGCCTGGCTGTGCCGGCGCCATGTCCGTGCCCAGCATGAAGGGATAGACGCCGGTGGGCAGCTCGGTGTTGCCGGCAGCGCCGGTCGGCAGACTGAGCGACCCGGCCTGGGTAAACACGCCGGCATAATTGCCATCGGCATTCGGCAGCCGGTAGTAGACCGTGGCGGCTGCGCTGCTCGCACTGATGGGGCGCAGCACCAGCGCCAGTTCCAGGCCCAGGTCGGGCCGGCTGCCGGCGGGCAGTTTGCCGACGGTGGCGGTGCTCATGCCGCTGCCGATGCCTAACTGGCCGATGTCATTGACAAAGGCGTAGACGTAGCCTGGCGAAGCGGGGCTGGCGGTGCCGTCATCGCGCTTGCGGAAGCCGAAGAGCAGATTCTGCCCGCCCCAGGTTGTGCGGTAGGCGGTGAGCGGCGTGCCGTCGTCCAGCGTGAAATTGGGCTTGATGCGGCCGATGAGCGCCAGCGTGTTTTCGCTCGGATCGGCATCGTATGTCGGCGCCTGCGGCGGCCAGGCTGCGCCCATGGGCTGACCGGCTGATACGGGTGCGGTGTTCGTGCCGTAGTCGCGCGCACCGAGATTTATGTAGTAGACGACGCCGTTATCGGTGGTGAGCACGGCCTGGCGTTCGGCGGTGAGCGCGGCGGCGTTCGGGCAGGCGCCGGCTAATGGCGCCGGCCAACCGCTCATCTCGTGCAGATTCGCATCGAAGAGGTGGGCAACCCCGCCCATATCGGCGACAAAGACGGACGCACCACTGACGGTATCCACCAGCACCGGCGAAGCCAGCACTTTGTTGAAGAGTTGAGCTTCCGCCAGCTTGGCGCCATCACCGCTGAGCGCAAGCATCTGGCCGCCTTCGGTGGCGACATACAGAATATCGTTCGCCCGCTCCGCGCCGGTGACCACGGCCGGCGAGCTGGAGATCGGCGCCAGCGCCGGATCGCCGGCAACGGGGTATTGCCAGAGCAGCGTCGTCGTCCATACGCCGGCATTCTGTTTGAACTGGAAGGCGTAGACGCGGCCGCCGCCCGACGCAAGATCTTTTTCTGACAGTTGGAAATCACCCGCCGTACGCGCGGTGGGAACGGCCTCGGTGACTTCCCAGACCAGGCGCGTCACGTACCGGTCGATGACGATGTCGACCGGCTCCGGCGCAGTTTTACTGGTAAACTTCCACCAATCGTACTGCTGCCCATTCGCCCCGACGACGCGCAGGATGCCGGCGTCCTGGGTGGTGATGGTAGCGCGGTAGACATAGGTCGGCTGGGTATCCAGCTCGGCGATGAGCACCCTCCCGGTATAGGAGAAGGGCGGGGTCAATGCCGGCTCCGCGGGATCATCGCCGTCGCGATAGGTGACGGCAGGGGGCGCGGCTTGTTCCGCGCCGGCAGTGTACACCTCCATCGCCTGCACGGCAATGGTCCCATCGGTGCTCAGGTTGCGCCACTCCACCCTGTCGGCATAGCGATTCAGGTCAACGTGCAGGTAGCGCGGCGCAGTGTTGCCATCGTAGACGCCGACCAGCGAGGCATCGGTGCCGCGGTGGCACCATAACTCGCCAGCGTTCGCCGTCCGGATGCGCACGCGGGTGACCAGCGCTGTGTGCGGCATCTGGTAGTTGATTTTGAGCGCGTTATCGCCGGTGGCCTGCGTGGTGGTGTTGCCGTCGGTCATCGCGGTATTCGTACCAGCGCCACTGGTGAACGTGTAGTTGCCAGTCGTGTGCAGGCTGTCCACCGTGGCAGCGTAGACGGTAACCGCCTCCTGCGCGCCATCGCGATCCTGCCGTACGACCGGGGAGGCGTAGAAGCTGCCAAGCAGCTTACCCAGGCCGGTGGTGGCGCTGCCGGTATCCGCCAGCATGGTGGCGTTGTGATCCAGCAGGTAGAGGCGCCCGCCCATGCCGGCCACGGCCACACTGCCCAGCGTATCCGAACCGCCGCCAGTGTGGACGGCAGGCGTCGCGCGGATGGGGGCGATCGGCTCGTTATCCGCCGTCGGATATTGCGTGATCAGTTCACCGGTGGAGGCATCACGCCCATAGAGGTAGCCGTCATCACTGCCTTGCCATACGATCGGCGTATGATTGGCCGTATATGACGATATGACCGGTGAGCTTAACAGGCGCTTGTCATGTGATTTGAACCAGCGCAAGGAAGGCTGCAGTGCCCCCACCTCGCCCATGGCGGCCTGTTGCATACTGCCCTGCCGGCGCGCGTCGCGATGGAAGAAGGGCCAGCTTCCCGCGGTCTGCGGGACTTTGTCACCGGGTTGTGCTACGTCATCCCACGCAGAGCCTTTGGGGCCGATGGCATAGATCGTGCCGTTATCACAGCCGGCAATGACCAGCCCGCCCATCCAGGTGGTGGGAGCGGTGCGGAAGGGGAGCATGGCGGGTGAACCGCCATGGCGGTGGGCGTTCCACACCCAGCGGATGCCCGGGCTATTGGAGACCATGCCTTCAATCAACGTCGCATCGGCGCTGACGGTGACCTGTTCCACTCGCGCCGTGAATCCCGGCTGCGGCGGCACGGCATCGCGCGCTTGCATGAAGGGATAGAGCGCGGTGGGCAGCGTGGTATCAAGCCCCTCCATGGTCGGCAGATCGTACTGGCCGATTTGCACAAAGTTGCCGGAGAAGGTTCCGCCGGCATCCGGCGCGCGATAGTAGGCGGTGGCGCGGGCCTTGCCCGGCGTGGTGGGCTCGATCGTTAACTTGATTTCCACGCCGAATGCGGGGTTCTTCCCGGCGGGGAGACTGATGGCAGTCACCTTGGAGACGCCGCAGGCAATGGCGACCTGACCGGCATCATTCAGCGCGGCATAGACATACCCGGGCGTATTGGGGTCGATCGGCGAGCCGGTGCCCAGCCCCAGCAGCGCCGACTGGCCATGCCAGAACGCATGGTACGCTGTCAGCGGATTGCCGACATCATCGGTGAACTGCGGGACGATTTTACCCTGCAGGGTGATGGTCTGCGTGTTCGGATCATACGCCTGCGACATGTCCGACCAGACCTCGCCGAGCGAAGCGCCGGCGGCCACTGTCGACGTCGCCGTGCCATAGCCCTGCGGGTTGGACCAACTGGAGGGCGGGTTGCCCTGGTAGAGCGTGATCGGATCGACCGTCACCGAGAATCCCGGCGCGGGATTCACGAAATCGGTCGCCAGCACGAAGGGATAGAGTTGGGTGGGCAGCACCAGATCATCGCCCACGCCGGTCGGCAACACGACCGTGCCGATGGGGGTGAACGCGCCGACGAAATTACCGGCATCATCCGGCGCGCGATAGTAGGCGGTCGCCCGCGCCGCGCCGCCGCCCAGCGCGGTTACGGTGAGGATGACATCGACACCGTATTGCGGCAGGGTATCCACCGGCAACGGCACCGCCGCCACCGTGTTCACCCCCTGTGCAATAGCCATCTGACCGGCATCATTGAGCGCTACGTAGATGTAGCCGGGGCTGGCGGGATTGACCGGCAAATCAGCCTTGCGGAAGCCGAACAGCGCCGCCTGTCCTCCCCACACCGCACGGTAGGCGATGAGCGGAGAGCCGTCGTCCTGCGTGAATGTTGGTTTGATGCGCCCGACCAGCGTCACCGTCTGGGTGTTCGGGTCGTAGGTGGTTGTCGCATCTTCCCAGGGCGTACCCAGGGTCGCCCCGGCGGCGGCCGTACTGCTGCCGGCGCCGTAGCGTTTCGGCGCCCCCCATTCGTCGACATTGCCCAGGCAGCAGACATTGCCGCGCGCCGTGCCGACCAACAGGTTGCCCGCCGCATCCAGCGTCAACGATCCGGTGACCCCGCCGTCGAGCGGGAGTGATTTGATATTGGCCTCGATTACCGATTTCGTCGTCCCGGTCACGGCATAGATGCGGCCGGTGTCATCGCCGACATAGAGCACGCCATTGGCGACCGCCGCCGCCGCGGTGACAGCGCCGTCCGCCTGGAACTGATACGGCGCTCCAGTGCCATCATCAATCCAGCGGCTGGTGATTTGCAGAATCGCGGGAGGCGGCGTGGGATTCAGAACTTCGTAGATCGCATGGACCTTGCCGGTGTGATCACTAATATAAATGGTGCCGTCGGGCCCGATCACCGGGGCGGCTGTGATGGCGCCCACGGTGGGCGTGTTGACGGTGATGTCGTCAGGATACGTCCAGACGCGATTCAGATCGCTGTCCAGGATCAGCAGTTTACCGTCACGCGTGCCGAAGACCACGCGCTGCAGCGTGGTGGTCGGCTGGTACAGCGCCAGCCCGCCCTCAATCGGCGCGAGTGCTGGGTCGGGCGATTGCGGGTAGATGCAGACGACCGTGGGGTCAGTCGATTTCCGGGCGAGCGAACCGTCGGGCAGCAATTTATAGATGTAGCCGCCCTGCGTGGCGAAGTACACATTGCCGGCCTCATCGAGCACCGGCGAGCCGCTGATGGGGCTCAAGCCTTCTGCAGTGATGTCCGGATACGCCCAGAGCAGTTGCCCGTGTTGCGCGAAGGCGAGCACTCGGCCGGAGAGACTGGTGACGTAGAGACGGCCCAACCGGGTATCCATCACCGGCGTGCCGCGCACCGGGCCCAATGCCGAGGCGACGGAATTCGTCCAGAAGGTCACCCCGGTATCCGGGTCAAACGAGCGCAGTATGCCGTCATCCGAGCCGATGTACCCGGCCCACCGTCCCGGCTCGCCCACCCACAGCACCGTGGCATTAGCGTATTCGCCTTCCAGGCTCGGGGTGATGTCGATGGCCGCGCCATTGATGGCGGTAATGTGCACCTTCTCGTCCCCGATGGCAACCCGATCGCCCACCAGGAAGCGTTCGTAGTGATCCACATGAAGGCGGGACGGGGTATCATCCACATTGGCAAAGACGTAGGAGTTATCGCCGTAGCTATACTTGAGCTGCTGCGTGGTGGTGGCTTCGGATTCTACGGTGAGCACATTGCCGGCGACATTGGTAATGCTGACGACTTCGGTTTGCGTGCCCGGGCTGGTGCGATCGCTCAACCGTACGCGCATGCCGGGGGTAAACCAGCCGCCATGCTTCACCGTGATCTGTATCGCGCCCGCCAGCACCGCGCCGTCGAGCGCATCGCGCGCGCCGACAAGCGTATCGCGGCGATAGAGGCTCACCTGCACTTCGTCATTGACGGCATGCGCCTGGGTGGCCGGATAGGTGATGGTGACGCTTTTTGCGGTGGTGTCGATCTCACGGATCGGCCCGAGGTAGTCGGCGCCGACAATGAGGATCTCACCCACGCACAGGTCATCGGTGCTGAAGACGCTGAGTGTCGTGTCGCCAATCGCCATCGCGGCGGTGAGGACGGTTTTGCGCACCGTATCGGTGGTGCGCACCACCGCGGCGGATGAGACCACCGATCCAGTGGTGTTCAGCGACCAGCGCAGTTTATTGGGCGCAAAGTATGTGGTCGCCGTGCTGGTCAGCGAGGGAATGGCCGCAAACTCATCGGCAGCACTACCCGCGACGCCGTTGTGCGTGCTATTGCGCTGGAACTGCGGCCACGGGCCGGCGGCCGTCCTGCCGGGAGCGGGAACGGGCGCGACGCCGGCAGCATCCAGGCAAAAGACATGGCCGTCCGCCGTGGTGAGGACGATTTCGCTCACATTATTGGCGACAATGGCGCTGCCGAGCAGGGCGGGGCCGCGCGGAGTCGCCGGCCACGTCCAGGCGAGCGCGCCCGCATTATTGATGCAGTACAGCGCACCATCGCGGCCGCCGACGAGCACCGAGCCACTGGCATCGCCGACCGGCTGGGCGGGCACGGCGGTGGGCACGATGACATCGCTGACCCAGGTGATGTTATTGGGATTGGCCACATCGATCCTGGCCAACCCGTCGCCGCCGATGCCGGCGTACAGGGTATTGCCCCCCGCCAGTGCTGCGGCAGTGTACTCGCCGGTGATCTGGGCGGGATGCACCGAGGGATCATTCACCAATGTCCCGCTGTACAGGTCAAAGGCATAGAATTTCCCGGCGCGATCGCCGATGAACAGCCGGTTGCCGACGACCACCGGCGCGGCGGTGAAACCTTCCACACGCTGTCCGGTGGAGGGATACACCCAGCGCGCGGTCGTCGGGGCGGGGGCATCGGCGTTCACCGCATAGACATGGCCATCAGTGCAGCCGAAATACGCGGTGCGGTGGGGCACGGATGTCACATTGGTGCCTACCGGATAATCCGCCGGCGATGTGCCGCTGACTGTTATGACGCCGGTGGCGGAGTCGATGGCGGTGATGAAGCCGAGGGGGTTGCCGTCGACGAACAGTTCATCGCCCACGGCGAATTTGGCGAGATCCGCCAGGGCGACGGTGACCGAGGCATCGCCGGTAGTGATCGGTGCGCTCGCCGGTGCTGTAGCCGCCACCGTGCTCCCTACAATGACCGGGGTCGACTCAATGCCGCCGCCGGCGGTGAACCAGTCCGTGACACTGCGCGTGGCGGGATTCACCAGATATAGATGGCCATCGGTTGAGGCGACCAGCACGTACTCGACGCCGCCCATGTCGAGGAAGACGGGCGAAGCGAGCAGCGGTCCCCAGGCGCTATTGGCCGGCACGTGCCATTCAGCACCATCGGCCTGCCGGCAATAGAGCCGGCCGTCTTCATTGGCGGCGTACACCGTGCCGTCGGCTGCCACCAGCGGGGTGGCGCTGAAGGCGATGCCCGCAGAGGCGCGCATCGTGCGCAATACGGCGCCGCTGGTCATATCCAGCCAAACGAGCCGCCCATCGTCCGTGCCGATGATGGCGGCAGTGTCGCCCGGCGCCATTGCCGGGGTGGACTGCAGTGATCCGCCGAGTTGCGCGGTCCATTTCACTTGCGGCTGTGCGACGGGAAGCGTGCTGTGCGCGGTGGCGGTGTGCGCGACATTGCCTCCCATCATGGGCCAATGGGAGTTTGCGGGCGCGGCAGCGGCCGGGAGTGCAGCAGCGAGGAGGCACGCCAGGGCCAGCATGAGCCATGCGCACCTGCCCGGGTCGACTTGCTGCCAGCCCGGCGGAGAGAGGGTTTCCCTGATTGCTGATTGTCTCGCGTCCATTATCGCTCTCCCATGTTCGATCGCCCACGTGCGGCACACCGCTTGCCCGCACGTACTCGCCGGACGATCACGCCCATGATAGTCTTGCACTTTCGCATTAATCCACTGCCAGGCCCAACGGCTGCTCCAACGGATAGGTCCATCCGGGCAGGTTGGGGAAGGTCGACCACAACGGGTCGGGATACAGGTAGTACTGCAGGTCGGCACTCACGATGCCCCACCCGAGCGGCGGCACACCGGTCACGCGGTTATCCACCCACTGTGCCTCGAACAGGTGCACACGGCGCTGCGCGGTCCCGTTGATGCGCGCTTCCAACTGCGTTGAGGGCACCGTGTTCATGTTCGCGATCAGGTAGCGCACACGGCGCGAGGTGGCCGGCGTGCCATCTTCCGCCCCTGTCCCCGGACTGACGCGCAGTACGGAAACCGGCGCAAAGCGCGAATCCGCCCGCCATGCCGTTAAGGTGTCTTTACGCTGCTGGCTCTCGTAGGTTGACAACTGCGGATACCGCCAGTCGACGAGGTAGTCCCAGTTGACATCGTTGAGCGCGATGCGGTACTGGGCCTGGTCCATTTCAAAGACCGGCGCATCCTGCCGCGTCGGGTCGAGCGGAACTTCGCGCACGCCGGCGTCGTCGACGACCAGGGCGCGTACCTCTTCCCGTATGCCGGTCAGGTAGCTCCAGCCGAGCGTATAGTTACTCTGCAATGGCGTCTGCAGGGTGATGGTATTGCCGGCGATGCCGGCAATGATCACCGTCTCGTACTCTTCATCGTCCATATCGACCAGCATGGCTTCATACCCGGCACGGAATCCCGAGGCATCGGCCACCTGGATGGAGAGGCTGCCGGCGCTGCCATTGCCCGCCACGTTATCCAACCAGGCAAACGCACTGACCGGTTGCACCACCATGTCAAGCTGATGCACGTGGGCATAGTCATCGCTCACCGTGCCGACAATGAAGAGCGTGCTCACCTCTGCGCCATACACCGCGGTCAGCGGATTCGTCACCGTTACCTGGTTCCCTACCACCGCCGTCACCGCGCCGAGGTCCTGGCGCGCGCCGGTGGCGATGTTGCGGATGTACACCGCATCGCCGACTTTGAACGGCGCCGCATCGAGCAAGGACAGGATGGTCGCATTGAGCGCCCCATCTGACGCCAGCGCCGCATGCTTGGGCCGGATAGCCAGGGCATTGGCCTCTTTTCGTACCAGCAGGCTGGCGGCGGGGAACGCCTTCAGCAGCGGACGGGCGACAGTGACGGTGCGCAGAATCGGATCGATGGCGGTGATAGCTCCGAGTTCCTGAATCGAATCATCGAGCGGATTGCGGATGAACACGTCCTGCCCGACCTGCAAGGTGCGCGTATACTCGACCGCGAAGGTCTGCGCGCCCAACGGGGCATCCTGGATGAGGCCGACGTAGTTGCGCACGATCGATGGCACCGTGGAAGCGGTGATGGTCGAATCAGCCGGATACCCCGCGGTCGCCTGCACCGGCGCGCTGACGGTGATGCGCCGATTCACCGGATCGATCGCCGTGATGTACCCCAACGATTCCTTGCGGTTCAGACGCACGTTATTGATCTCGACCCGTTGCCCGACCTGCAAGTCGGCAATGCTGTCGACCGACAGCACCTGATCGGCCAGCACAACATCGGCCATCAAGGTTACCAGCCGCTGGGTGATGACGCGCGACCCCTCGGAAGGAATGCGCTGGCGCACGGAGGAGGAGAAGAGGCGGCTGTTCGCCGCGAAGCCTCCGGCCTTCAGCGCCTTTTCCACCATGATGCGGCTGTTGGCGGCGTCAATCCAGGTGATCGTGCCAAGCTCCTGCCAGTCATTCGGGTTGCCCGCCGCGACGATATAGACTGCCTGGCCAATGGAAAATTCCGACGTATCGTCGACCGTGACGACCGTGGCGCCGCCCGCAGCAGCCGCGGTGAGGCTGGCGTAGTTGCGGATATCCGCGGGGGCGACCAATCGCGGCACACTCAAGCGCAGCGTGCGCAAGTAGCTGCCGGGGTTATACGGATCGACGGCGGGGTTGCCCACGGCAACCAGCAGTTCGCGCGTCTGCACATCCTTCCACACCGGGTCCAACTCCGGCTGGGTGGCGATGATGCGGTTATCCGGCCCCGGATAGCGGGCGGCGGCAACGTATTGCAGCGGCTGTGTCAGCGGTTGATTGTCAAGGAGCACGCGCGAGTCGGCAAGGATGCGCACCGATTCGCGCAGGGCCGGGCCGTCGAGATACCAGGTCATATCCGGCCGGTAGTGGAAACCGCGCGCCAGCGTGTAGTTCGCATTCAACGGCGAGGCGGGGTCGTCGAGCGTATCCAGCCGTACCAGTGGGCGGTACACTTCGATGATGCGATTGTTGCCGGTGTCGGCGATGAGCGTCGTCTCCCAGCGGATAGTGGCTGCTCCAAAGTCGATGCCGCTCCAATAGATCGAAGAGACGGTCACATCCGGGGCATAGTAACGGCGGACATCGCGCGGTCCGTTCAGACGGTACGCTTTTTCGGTCGGCTTACGAATCACCGTATTCAAGGTATCCTGGTCGCGCAGCGGCGTCCCGGTCACCGTGAAGTCCGGGTCGATGTAGGTCAGGTCGCCATCGGGATATTGCCACACCACCTGGCCATCGCGCGCCATCTCCAGCACGCGGTTGCCGCCGGTGTCGCAGAGCAGCAGATTGCCGTTGTTCAGGCGATGCAGGCGGTTGATCAGCGTGAAGTCCTGCTGCGTGATGCCGATGCTGCGCGACAGCGCATTGCTCGACCGCAGGGCAGCGGGATCATAATTGCGGGTAGCGGTCGCCTGCCAGGTGACCTGGCCATCCGCATCGATGCGCAGCAGGCGATGTCCGTCGGCAATGAGCGTGCCGCGATCCGTGAACAGCGCCAGTTGGTTGGTCGAACTGCCTTTCAACGCCGCGCCGAGCAGCAACCCCGCGGCGGTCGGGATGGGCGAAGTGACGCCGCGATAGGGCAGCGGCGCCGCGCCGTCGATGCGCGTGTCAAGGCGTTGCACCCATAAGGGTTGCACGTCAAGCGGACTCTGCGGCTGGGCGTCGAAGGCGTAGAGCACCGGTTGCCAATAATTGCCGGCTGTCAACTGCCAGGCGGATACGTACACGAGGTTGCCCGCCACCACGGGACCGCTGTCGGGGATGGCATCCGGGAAGTGATAGGCCCATTTGATCTGCGAGGGCACGTACATGATCTCGGCATGGTGCACGTTCTGCGGCGCGGTAGCGCCCACGCGCTCGTGGGTGCGATAGTGCACGACCACGAAACGGTCGGCAAACTCACCCGCATACTGTGGATTCAATTCAATGCGGCCCAGACGATAATCGACCACGAAATTGAAATCGATGATGCGGGAAGCTTCATTGGTAAACTGCGTGGTTGACGCGCGCGGGATATAGTAGTGGTCGAGGTTCGCCCAGGCAGTGGGCAGGAAGTTCGGCTGGTCCACGATGGCGATCGGGTCCGATCCTGGGCGTGCGGCATCCAGCGTCGTGCTCTCGTGGCAGGTGTACGGCAGGTCCGTTGTCGGGTCGAAGCCGATCATTACTTCCTGCGGCAGCGATTTCAGCCGTCGGTCAGGGTTTACCGCCTCGTCGCTGCTCACCGCTCCACAGAAGCCTTCGCTCAGGCGGATGGCGCTCCCATTATTATACGTGCGGATCGGTTCCGCGCCGGTGATGGCCGCCCAGCCCTGCACATGGCTCACATGCGGCACGCTGGTGGCGACGAGCACCGCCATGTTCTCGGCACTCACGAAGTCTTGCAGCAACTGCGCATCCTCGCGGCGCGGGCGACTGAAGGTGAGCCAGTAACACCCATTGGCCGCGAAGTCCAGGTCCTGGCGGATGCCGGTGATCGTCCCCAGATCCCAGGTATAACTTTGCAGGGCATCCAGGGGATAGTTGACTTTCAACAGGGCGCGCCCGCCAACGCGCAGTGCGCCCTCGCGACCTACCTCGGTCGCCCTGATGCAGAGCTGATACTGCGCCTGATCGGTGGACCACAGTTCCCCGGTGCTGAACGTGGTATTGGCGAAACGCACATATACGCCGTTCATCAGCAACTGTTCGCCGAACGTGATCACTTGTGGAGCGGTCCAGGCCTGCGCCTCCTGCCAGGCCGTCCATCCCGCGGTGGCATTGTATTGCCGTCGCTCCGCCCGCCACTCGAATTCGCCGGGATTCTCGGCGATGCGCACCTCGTAGCGATACTCCTGGCTCGTATATCCGGCGTCCGGCGGGGGCGCTTGCTGGGTGATGCGGAAGCGCACGCGCTGCCCCGGGTCGAGGTAGCCGAACATGCCGGCATCCTGCACGTTGCCGACGGTGACCGTTTGGCACAGATAGCGTGAGGTGTCAGGGTCGACGGCATAGAGCGTACCGCGATAGCGCGTGAACGGATTGCTGAAATCAGTCATGCTCAACGGACGATAGCTCTCGGGGGTGCCGAGGGCATCGCCCCGCCCATGGTAGGCGGCGGTGGTAAAGATCGTATCCCCGCTCACTGCCGGGGGATAGGGGAAGTTACTGCGCCAGTAGTACTGCTGCTCGGCCAGATCGGACGGCCCATGCGTGTCGCCGTGGAACTGCCAGGCGTGTTCCGCCTGCAGCGGATTGGTGCCGGGCGAGCGTAATTCGGACAGACTGTAATGTTTCAGGCGTACACCGCCCAACATCCCACCGCGGTATTGACTGATCGCACGGGGCACCGCGGCGCTGTTTGTCAGGGCTGGATACGCCGTATCGGTCGCCGTGCTCGTGCCCACCACCATCTGATCGCGGAAAACGAGCGGCGGCGCATCCACCAGATGGCCGTAGTTCGAGGGGTCCGTGCCATCGATCAGGCGCAGGGTGGGTCGCGCGCCCAGATCGACGCGCTGTGTGCCCTGCAACAGCAGCGGATAGCCCATGTCGAGGTACAGATTCTTCAGATATACCGGCCCCTGCGGCACGCCGGGCGTCACGTTGGTGGAGCTGCGTTCGGGCGTATATGCCACGGTCAACGGCCAGGTGAGGGAATTCGTGTCCTGATTCCACTGCGGATTATTCGGATCCTGCGGCAGGAAGACGTCCCAGTTGCGGAAGGTGAGCTTGAGCATGCCGCCCCCCGCCTTCAGCATGAGCAACTGTTTCTGCCGGAACTCGCTGCCCGGATTGCCGATCACATGCACCAGGTGCGGCTGGGGATTTTTATCGGTCTCCTCGGGAGTCGTACCTTCGATCAGCCGCATATCGCCGGGCACGCGCGAGAGCACTTCGCGCGGCGGCGTCAACTTCACGCTGAACGTCGGCGGAATGAGGAAGACCGCGGGCTGGGCGGCGGTCGGCGCGGTGGCGCTGTAATACTCGCCGGCGACCGCCAGCACCTCCACGGTATCCCGGCGCAACTGTGGAGAATAGGGGTTGTAATTCGATGTGGTGATGGCCGTGTGCTTGGCGCCGGTCTCCATGTCCGAGGCTTCAAACTCGACCTGCGCGGTCACCAATGTGGCCGGCCCGCTGGGGCGGAAGTGCGCATTCCACGCCGGGCTGCCGCCCACGCCGGCGCGCACATCACCGCTGCGCGTATCGATGATATCGATGCGCCAGGGCGAGTCATCGGTCGTCTTGCCAAACGTGGTGACGACCAACCGGTTGTTGGACAGGGTCATCGATGCCCGCGGGAGGCCGATATGGTTGTTGAAGTCGGCAAAACTCAGATTCCGCCACTTGTCATCGCCCACCTGCGGCGCGTCGGCCGTCGGCGTGGTGATGTAGGGGTCGAGCGGGATGCAGACCGGGTAATAATTCCACTTATCGTTCACGCTGTCGTAGGACGACTTCAGTGCGTACAGCACCGTGCGCGTGACCACCTTGCCGTCGACGCTCACGGTTTGCGTGCCGAACACCGGCGAGCCTACCCAGTGGCTGCTCGTGCGCACGAAGCAGAGGTCCATCTCGCTACCCGCGGTCACGTCTTCCGTGTACCAGGGGGTCAGCGTGCCCCGGTAGGCACTGCGCCACCAGGCCGGGCGCACGGCTGATGACGTTGCCGGCGACAGCAACGCGCCGTCCTCATCGTAGAGCCCGTACGGATAGTCGAGGGGCGAGCCGTGTTCATCGCTCACTCGGCGTGTGCGGTACACGCGGAGTTCGGTGGCAAATTGCGCCGCATTAGCCGTGGTATCGGTGAGGGTGTTGCCGGTGACCGCCACGTAATCGCCGTAGGACACCGGATCGCCGAGCGCGTTGAAGGTATCCGTCCACCCGCGCCCCAGAGACGCGGCAAAGGTGTTATCGTAGGCGCGCGTGGCGGTGACGTTGCCACCCACCATGTGCCAGTTCGCCGGGCGCGCCAGCAGGTTGAAGACGAGTTTACAGCACGCCGGGTAGACATCATGCTTGTCCGGTAACCCACCGCCTAAATTGGCATGCGGGTCCATGCCGCGCTGGTACGGCCAGGTATTCAGCATGGTATGCGCATTGGGATGCGTGGGGGTGAGCGGGTCCGGCATGCTGTCGGGATCAGTCGGATCGGTCAAGCTGGCGCCGGTATTGAAGCGATTGCCGTTGTGCTGGTATTCCCACCAGTCGGAGACCCCGCCCATGATGTCGGTCGCAGTGAGAATAAGCTGGCCATTGCCCACGCGGCCAGCGGCAATCGCCGGCTCGAGCCCCCCGGTCGACTGCTGCAGGCGCACGACCTCGCGGATGAGGGAGGTGGAGGTCGCGCTGTCCGCCACCCCTTCCTTGATGTAGTTCCCATCGGTGAACTTATCGCGCAGGAACTGCACTTCGTTATCCGAAAGGCGGTAGACGGCGGTCATCAACCAGTGGTCCTGGTCGGTTTTTTTCAACCGCGCCGTGGGGTTCGCACCATACGGCCCGGAGTTGAACTCGACCTCGGGGTCGAGGAAGAAATTGTACACTTGCAGGCCATCGCGCTGCGAGTTGTTGATCCAGATGGTGGCGCCGCGCTCCAACAGGAAGCGCAGCATGTCGCGTTCGCGGTTGGACAGCGTGCTGGCGCCCATGCCGTTGATAATGAGCAGATCGAAGTGCACCAGCGCATCCAGGCTATTCTCGTTCAGCTTCACGGCCCAGTAGGCGGGATCATCTTTGGTGACCGGGCTCACCCCGGGCAGTAACTGGTTATTGGGTGCTGTGCCCCAATGGCGACTGTTGGTGTACCAATTATTCCTGTTCACCTGGCCCTTGCTGTCTTTCGCGTAGCCATCGCCACTGCTCCAGAGATCCTGGTCGAGATACTCCGAGCCGGGAGTTGCGGTGGGCGTGGGGTTGGCCGGCAGATAGGATGGGGCCATCGGGTTGTACAGTTCCCAGCCGGCGGGCAGCAGTGGACTATGTATCAATACGGGCAAGAACCAGGGGTCATGGTTCCAATACGAATAACTCGTGCCGCCAACTGTATTCTTCTGGCTCTCCATGAGCAACATGCACACGCGGAATTTGCGCTCGGCCGTCATGTTATCCGTGGTCACAATGGGCAAGGCCCAGGCGCAGGAAGGCAGCAGACACGCCAGGCATGCCAGCAACGTGATGATGAGGAATGTTCGGTTTCTCATAACGTTCCGCATGGATATCCGCTTTCTGCGTGAACACATGGCGCTCCGCACAGCCCTCTCCCTGCCATCCAGGCAAGCTCCGGGCCGGAAAGCGCACTACTGCGAATCCGGTCTCGTTGCGCCAGGCCGAACTTACAGATTTGTCACCTTGCCAAAGGATAGTACGTCCGGGCTCACCGGGAGTTTCGGCAGTCGTGGGCGATAATCGTAACGCAGTTGGTCGACATTCACACTGTTCACCGTGAAACAGGCCGGGCGCATCAACGTGGCATCGTAATGGTACTGGATGCCCATGCGCCGCTTCGGCCATCGCCAGGCAGCAGCATTCCACTCGTGGGGTGGGTCTGCTTCTCCAGGATCCCACATGTCTGACCAATCAGCGCCATCCTTGGTGATCGTATGATGGAAGTAGTTCAGGTTGGAGCCGCGCCAGCGCTCCATCCACTGCCGTTGGGCATCGGGCGGCGCCGGGCGATTTTCCACAATCGCCCCGTTGACGATAATGCGGATGTCCAGCGGTTCCTTATATTTCGGCAACGGCCAGTCGATATTCTGCAATTGGGGGTCGGTGCTCTCGTTGTAGAAGCGGCCGGGGATGATGAACCAGTTGCCGCGCTGGGCATAGAGCAGGGCATCGATCTGCACATCGGCCGGGGTCACCAGGAAGCCGCCGCCGAACTGCGGGCCGCCCGCGCTCAGCAGGTAATCGGTGTTGCCACCCACCCATTCGAGTTCGATGACGTTCTGCGCGCCGTTCCCCAGCAAATTCGGCCGTCCGGAGCCGACGCCCCAGAGCTGCAGCAGCCAGTTCGGGTCGAAGAAGGCCGGGCTCCACTGATTGTTGGTAATGCCCGTCAACGTGGCGTAGAAAGTCGGATCGCAGAAGTAGAAATCGTAGGGATTGATGGAGGTCGGATCCCACGGGTACAACTCGCCGTTGACGCGCATGCGCACTGTGCAATACAGCGGATTGAACAGCCCCGCCTCGCCGGCATGGCGCAACAGGATGCGCGTGTTTTGATCCACCTCGCCGGCCAGCGAGAAGGTCAGGCGGATCTGCTGGCTGCCGTTCGAGCGGTAATAGGAATCGCTCTGCGCGGTGTTGGTATCGGGCGGCACTTCGGTGTCGAAAAACTTGGTCGGGTTCAGACACACGCAATCCATCGCCATTAACGCCAGCTTGCTGTCGTAAACCGAGCCGGAGTCGATGGCCGTCGTCTCCCCTGTTTGCCTATTGGATACGTAATGGTTCTTTCGCGAGGCGGGACTTAAGAGATTTCCTTCCAGATACACTGTGCCCCCGCTGACGATGGTGAGGTCGTAGCGGCGGTTCTCCGGGGACACGTAGTACTCGATATGATGGCCGGATTCATCATCCGCCGTCGCCCAGCCCACATAGCCGCCCGGTCGTTGCGACAGGGCGTTATCATAGCCCGGGTCGTATAGCGGCATAAGCTCGCCGCTATCATCGCGCTCGTAGGCCAGCGAGGCGGGCAGCGTCCCCTTCACGATCACGTTGCCCTCGGCGTAAATCACCCCATTGCGCGGATACGGCATGCGCATCGTATCGCCCACCGGCTGGTTCTCGGCATCGTAAAAGTTTTCGCCCGCCGGACGGCGCAGTTCGATGTAGGGCAAGGTGAGGCTGGAGGCGCTGTTATTCGCATACCCCCAGTCATGCAGGATGATCTCGACGGCATGCCGCCGCTCGGGACGGTAGACGCCCATCTCCCAGTTCTCGGCAGAAGTGTTCAACCATTCCGCGCGCAGGGCGTCGAGGTCGCCGTTATGCTGGCGGTGTTCCGGATTATCGATGTAGATGCCGGCGCCCCAGCCGAGGTGCCCGGTGTTATACGCCTCCACCCAGAAGCCGGAGTCGCGCGTGAGCGCCCGATAGCGATCCAGCCCGGTCACCGGATGGCGGGCATCGATGCGCGGCGCGCGCATTGGTCGGATGAGCGGGTTGTTGTCGCGCGATTGCAGGTAGGTCAGTATCAGATTGCTGTTCGGCTCGGTTCCCGTGGGATCGCAGGGATCTAATGAGCGCTCAACCAATTCGGGAGTGAGAATCGTCTCGTCATGGTTGTTAATCAACAACACCCGGCAGGAGGCTGATGCCACGTCGTACCCGGAAACCACGCCGGCGACCTGCATGATGTCACGGCGAAAAACCCGGTACTTATCCCAGTAGTTACTGGGGCCTGAAGTCTGACTATCTTGCCGCAGGTCGATGCGCACATTGCCCAGCTTCAAATCCACCTCGCTACGGATGGGGCCTTCCCACACTGGCAGGTAGGCGAGCTCCGGCGGGAGCTGGATCTGATTGTTCGGGTCGTTCAGTTGCTCATCAGTGGGATTGCCGTTGAGATAGTCAAGGTCAACGGTGGTGATGCCTTTCGTGGGATCCAGCGGATCGCGCAGCAGCAGGTCGGAGCCGAGCACCGCCGGCTCGGTGCTGCCGTCGAGATTGGTGATCCACAGCAGGTGATCGGTGAGCCCGATGGGCATGTAGGCTACGAGATGGCGCGTGAGGAAGCGTTTCCCGCTGAGGAATCCCCGGCGGTATTGCACATAGGTGGCGTCATCGGAAAATTGGAGATCGGGGTCAGGCGGGTTGTCCAGCGTGAAACGCGCCTCCACTTCGATGCGCAGCAGGCGGTCCAGCGGGCTGTTCTGCTGGAGCACGGTGATCTCATCGGTGCCACCGTAGCTGATATTGACGTTGTAGAACGCGCCGCTGTAGGCGACCCAGCCGGGGTTCTCGCCATCAGGACCCTGATCAGGCCGCCAGTCGGCCCCTTCTGCGCTGTAGAGCAGCTCGGTTTGCGCCTTGTGCAGCCCGGCCTGCAGCACCTTCTCCAGCGTGGCGCGCTCGACCGCGCGCACCGACTCTACCATCGCCTCGTTGATCATGGCGATGAACACGCCGGCCAACCCCGCGAGGATGAACATGACCAGCACGGCCATGATCAGCGCCTGCCCGCGCTGCGCGTATCGCAAGCGCCCCGGGCGCCCTGCCATTCCTGTCCTCATAATGTCGTGTACCGATGAACGCATGGTAATTATCACTATTATTCGATTACACGGCCCACGCGCTTACGGATTCTCCCGCATGCGCTTCAGGGCATTACGCGCTTCCACGCGCATGACCGTCGTGGCATCCTGCCGCGATTGCTCGGGTTCTTTCGCCGCACCGTCGCGGCGGCTCACCGTCAGGGCGATGTCCAGCACGGCTTTGGTGGTATAGGTGGCCACCACCACGTCGCCCGGCTGTAAATCACAAATATCGAACGTCGGGAACACGGTACTGGTAATCGATGCGGAGGTCGGATTTTCGCCGAACAGCAGGAGGCGCGAGCAGAGCCCCCAGTCCGGCTCAAAGCGGCTGCAGGGGATGCCATACTTGCGCGCATCATCCAGCCCCGCCACCTTGTATTTCAGGCAATACTCGCCGGGCCCGGGCAAATCATCGGGATCGGTGGAGACGGGGTTCTTATCGACCAATCGATACACCGTATTTCCGACTTCCATCTGTTCCGGCAGGGTGACGCGATAGGTCAGGTTGGGATCCCAGACGATTTGGTCCTGCAGCGCGCGCACTGCCGGGTCGGCGGAGAGTGATTGCCCATCCTCGGGCGTGGGCAGGCGATAAGCGAACAGGCCGTTCACATCTTCCGCGGCCACCCGATACAACTGGGTGATGCGCAGCGGCTGGGCGGCCACCACCCTGCCCTCGTGGCGCTGGCGCATCACGGCGGCATACCAGGCGTCATACCAATCGGTATCCGATAGCGATACCTCTGCGCGCCGCACCGGGGGCCACTCCATCACGTGCCGTTGGGCGCGCAGGCCGCCGCTGCTGCTCGGGCCGTAGACCAGGGTGCCGTGCTTGTCGAAGATCTTGATCTGGTAGCCATAGGGATTGACGCCCAGCGGATAGAGCGGATACCACTGCCGTATATCGGCCTCGGTACAATCGAAAATCGTGTTCAACGCGACGTCATCCATCAGGTCGAGGTCGCTGTTGCGCCCGCCCCACAGCGGGTAGCGCGCCATGAACACAGTGTGCAGCCGGCGGCCTGCCATGTCCTTGACCGGCGTCAGCGTCTCGGTCTGCTGGCGCAGCGGCGTGGCCTGGAAGCGCGGCACATCCCAGTCGTCGCCGTAGGGGGTGATGGACTGCACGTTGTTGCGGAACCAGCGCCAGAGTGGCTCAAAGCGCGTGGTATTGCCGATCTCTTGGGCCGCAGTTTCCGTCAGGTATTCACCTTTCAGCGGAGCCGCCGGAACGCTGCCAGTGGGCAAAATACTCCAGACATCGCAGCTCGCCCAAGCGAGTGTTTCCGCGTACCGCCCCAGGATGAACGGATTCTGCAAATAGCCCTGTCGCTTGGGATCATGGAAGGGCGAATAGTGCCCGTCGTACACATCGCCAGGGTTGAGGTTCGTATCGAGTTTGCGCGCGTAGTTCGGCTTGAGGGCCACCCAGTTCCCGCTGTTTTCGTACCAGGGGAAGTCCAGCACCTGGGCATAGCGCACCAGGGTCGCCTCTCCCTCCATGGTCATGGGCATGCCGAGAGCCGTGGCATCATCATCAGTGCCGTCATCCTTCAGGAAGGTGACAAAGCTGCCGTCGGGCGGCAGGTCGTAGATGTAGGAGGCGGTATTGAGTTCGCGCTGCAGTTGCTGCACCGCCTGCTGGCCGGCGCGCAGGGCATCGGCGCGCGCGCGCGCCTTCTGGATGTAGCCAAAGGCCATGATGATGGGGTAGCCGAGCAGCGTCACCACCACCAGCGTGATGCCGATGGCCACCAATAATTCAACCAGCGTTATGCCGTGATAGCGCTTCATCATGCTTTTACGCCTATCGCTCCGGGCGCTCTCTCGTTATCTATATACCCACTTCCGGCCCTTACTTGGTAAACGGCAGTGTGATCGTCACCGCACGCGATTGCCAGCGGTCGGGAATGCGGGTGACGATGGGCAGCTTGTTATTCGCATCAATGGCGCTGCGGCTGAACTGCACCACTTCGCCGCTGCGCGGCTGCAGCCAGAGCGCGCGCACCGTCACCGACACCCCGCGCAGGGTGATGAGGGTGCCCGCTGCGGGGATATGCCGCAGGCGGAACGTGCGCGTGCTCTCTCCCTGTTGCCAGGCGGGAATGGTGTGCGTCTCGCCGCTCACCCGCTTGGGAGGCCACTGGGCATTACTGCTCGTCGTGCGGTCGGGCACCAGTTGCACACGCTGGTTCGTCAGGTCAATGTCACTGGCCAACCCCGTGCCTGGCGCTGTGGTGCTGTCCAGCGTGAAGTCAGTGGTCGAGGTGATTCCGGTGACGGTGTAGCGTTCCACCGCACCCAGTTCACCGGTTTGCTTATTGAACACCATCAGCAGCAGTTTCATATCAACGGCAAGCTGACCGGTGTTGTTCACCGTCAGCGTGGTATCGCCGGCGGTCGCATTCTGCGTGACCGTGCACAGCGGTTCGTCGTATTGATAATCGACGGCAACCGTCTGGCCGGCATACACCGCGGGCACGTACACCGTTTTACCGTAGATCACCTGCGAGTTGATCGTTTGATTCTCCACCGAGAACTCTTTCCACATGACGGTCGTCTGATCGCTGGTGAAAAGGAACTGCGCGGGCGGGCGGTAGACTTGCAGCATCCAGTTGCGCTCGGCGCGGTAGAAGACGCGATAGGTCGTCCCGTTCAACGCTTCCCACTCGGTGCCGCCGCTGCCCACTTTGCCCAGGCGTATGCGTCCGTACTGCGCGCGCGTGAGGTCGATGGCCAGCGCGGGGGCCGACGGCGAGAGCGACACGACGCGATAGTCGGGCCGGCGTTTGGTGGCGGTGTTGGTGACCACGTAATAGGTGTAGCCGGTGCGCAGATCGAGCAGCCCCATCACGATGTTGTCGGCACTCGCCCCGTCAGGCTGCATCGGCCCATAGAGTCCCCAGGTATTGCGCTCGCGCGCCGACCGCCCGGTGTTGCGCACTTTGGGGTCCTCGACGGACAGGGTAAAGAACCCCTCGCCATCCACCGCGAGGTCCTCGTGCAGGATATTCCAGTCGGCGATGGTGTAGTCGATCTTCACCTTGCGCCCGGCATCCTCGCGCGAGAAGTAGATCGCCCCGAGGATGAGGTTGTCGGCCAGCGTGTTGGGGATGACTAACGCCCCGATTGGATAGCTCTGGGCCAGCGCGGTTTCGACGGTAATCGTATCCGCAGCGACATCGATGCTCTGCACGCTCCCCAGGGTCTGGGTGGCGCTGCCGTCTGCCGTGCGGATCTGCACATCCTGCCCCACTGAGAAGAGCTCCGGCTTATTCACCTGCAGGATGGCTGTGCCGTTGGCGGCAGGAGCGGTGAGCACCCCCACGATATCCATATAGTACTGGCCGCTGGCCAACTGCGAGGCATCGAGCGCCGCCTGCGGGTTGAAGTGATAGGCGCGATTGACCTGCTCGCTGCCCGGGATCACGCGCTCACTCGCATTCACCGGCACGGACACCGTGTCCAAGGCCTGCGAGGTGGAGGCGTTGATCGTCACAGTTTCCGTGCGGCTGGCAATCGAGCCGTTCGTCGCATTGTAGGTGTAGTAGGCGATGCGGACCGCGCGTTTCGCCGGCGCGGGCAACAGGTAGATTCTATTCTGCTGATAATCGCAGGCGTAGTACAGCTTGTCCGATGGATTCTCGACGGTGAAGGACCATCCGGTGTTGGCCAGCAGCGTGTGGCCGGCGTCATGCTCGAAACTGACCACGACGCCGTTGTTTAACGCGTATCCCGTGCCCGGGGCGGGGATGGGCACAAGCTCTTCGTCCCATCCGGCGCCCACGCCGTCCGACCAGCGGAAGGTGTCTGGTGCGCCGGCGCCATCGATCTCCACGCGGTAGGTAGTGGCTTCCGAGCCGGTGAAGGTGCCGCTTACCGTCAGATCGTTCAGCCCCTGGCCGTCGAACGTGATCGATCCGACCAGCGCATTTTTGGCTTTCGTCTGCACCAGATAATCCAGTTCCGACTGGCTTACCCGGCGATAACGCAGGTCATACACGCTCACCGGCGTTAACTCACTATTACTTTCACGGAGAGTGTACAGGCGGCGACCACTGACATACTCGACCGTTCCGTCGGGCAGAATCGGCCCGAAGCGCGGGAAGTGCTTGGGCGAGTACCCCAGCGCATCGGCGGGCGTGATAGCCGCGCCGGCCGCTACTGTCACGCTCTCCAGCACGGTGATGCGCGTCGAAGACGGCACGGTGTCGATGGTGCAGGTATTGATGACGTACGTCCCCGACCCGCTGTTGTAATGGCGGATGCGAATGCGCATGCCGGGCGCCAACTGGCTGGAGTCATCGACATCGATCTGCGTTGATCCGCCGTTGTCGCCGGTGACCACGGCGAGCAGGCCGAATGACAGCTCCGACGGGATCACGCAGCGTTCGCCCTGCACCCGGCGCATGGCGCGCGTGCTGACCGGCTGCCAGAGCGGCCAGGGCGAGGTGGGCACGGTGGCGGAAGCGCCCAGCGGATAGAAATGCTTGGCGAACCAGTTCCAGTCATTGTCCATGGCCTGGAAGTCGACGGAGCGCAGGTCGTCGAAGAAGTTCACCGGAGCCTCGGTAATCTGCGCGGGCATCATGCTGTCATCCAGCGGGAAGATGCCCTCGGGCACGGTATCGGGATCCTGCTCGAACGCGCTCACCGTTTTATCCAGCAGGCGCAGGCCGGTGTAGCTGCGCTGCGTCTCGCTCATGGCATTGAAGCCCGGCGGAAAGATGCGCAGTGCGGCAATTACCCCCACCAATAAGATAAGGATGGCAACCAGCACCTCCACCAGGGTGAACCCCTGGTGGTGCGGCGTGCGCCGGCGTGTTGCCATGCATGTCGTCACTTGCGCCAATCTCCCGGTGAGTACAGACAGGGCGGTACCCAGTAATAGGCGTAATTCGTCTCGGAGGGGTTGAGCGGATCCGTGTAATTGTCTTTACGCCGCTCCAGCGTCGGCCGCATCATCCCCACGGTGCCATCCACCCAGAGAACCAGTGAGGTCTCTCGACGGCGGCTCCGTTCAAACTCCTGCACCGTGCGTTCGGCATTGTTCGCCGGCGCCCAGGCGTCAGGCGGATCAGGATTCGCGGGATCGGGCGTGGCAAAAGTGCGCAGTTCGCCGTCATGGGCGTAACACCAGGCCACCACCGTATCGCCCGGGCAGTCTTTGTTACGCAACTGCCGCGGCGTGTTCAACTCCCCGAATCCCATCGCCTCGTCGAACTTCTTGATTCCATTATAAAATTGGTCATAGTTGTAGGTGAAATCGTAGGTGTTGTATTCATTCCACAACGGGTCAAACGAGCGCTCCATCTTATCGTAGTGCGGGATGTTGCTCAGGATGTCCAGCACGGCGGTGGTGTCGCGCTTCTCCGTCGAGAGCATGGTCGGGCAGTGAAACGTGCGCCGGCTCTTCAGGTAATCCCGCCGGTCCGTCAGATACTCGTAGAACAGCGTAGCCAACCCCAGGTTGCCATGGCCGCTGCGATTCATGGAGTTATTACCGACAGCCTGCACACGGTCAGGCATGTTGACCCCCTCGAAATCGACTAACTCGTACAGCCCCGTGGTGGTATTCAATTCCCACTGCCGCCAGTACTGCGGAATCAGCCCTACCGCGATTGTCCACGCGTCTGCCGGATGTCCGTTCACCGGATCGGGATCCAACACCTGATATCCGGTAGTCACGGGGAACTTGATCCTCACACCATCGCTCAGGTCCTGGAAGTTGCCGGTAATGTCAATGGGCGTGCTGAACGTGCCGTTGTCTTTCTTCCACTGAAACTTATCCGGGGTGCCCTGTGCGATAATCTCGATGGTGAACTCCACCGGGGTGATGCCGGTATATAGATCTTCGACGATCAGTTGCTGCTCTTTGCCGGCGCCCTGAAAGAAGGCGACGCCTTCCGGCGGCGAATGCACAAAGGGCGTTTCCGGATAGAAGGCCCAGACATCCTTCCAGTTCGCGCCGACGCCCGGCTCATTGGCGGTGGAGGCGGTATGGTTGGCAATGCAGCGGAAGACCCAGCCGCTGGGGGCTTTCACGGCCTCGCCGAGTTTATAGGCGGCGCCGTCCACCCAATCGCCGGCCCAGACCGCACGCGGGGCTTCGAGGAAGCTGGGCATGGGGGCGGCGGGATATTCGCCGTAGTCTTCGCGGTACTGGGCCAGGGCGACTCCGAGTTGATACAACTGGTTGATGCAGGTGTCACGTTTTTGGCGGCGGCTTATGTTGAAATACACCGGCAACGTGATGCCGACAATGAGCACGATGAGCATGGTGACGACGAGAATTTCCGCGAGTGAGAAGCCTCGCGCGCGCGTGAATACAACAATGCCGCGCTGGAAAACCGGCGCGGGGATGCGCGACCCGTGATATTCACCTCGGTCCTGGTGTTTCGCAACCAGCATCTGTCGACTGCCGCCCTCGTTCACTCGCCACCGCCGGTGCGCCCGCAACTCTCCCCCGCGTACGATAGGAGGAGGCGGTACGGCACGCCACCTTCGTTATCATATCCTCTTCCCATGCAATCTAACCGCTTTCAGGTCAAAACTCCCGACGAATGGCCAGGTATTTGTCACATACGTCGGCATGCGTGCACACACAACCGGCTACGTGTCCGGCAGGTTTACGCGGTTGGGAATGGGGGATAACAAGGACAACCGCTTTCCGGTGTCTGGGCGGAGGGTCGCCCCGCGATGCACACGCCACCCGGTGGGGCGTTCAGCACCATGCGTGCCGCCCCGATTCCGCCTGCCGGGGGACCAATGCCTCCCGGTGTACGCCGGCAGCGGCGATATGGTACTCTATCGCGCGCCCACGGCCCATTGCGATGTCGCATCACGGTGACATAGTGCTCAGATTCGCGCTCAGCACCGCCAGTTCCTCTTCACGTCGCTGACATCTGCCGCGGGCGCCCAATATCAGGAGTCATCACCCATGCGGTACTGTGCTCTGCTCGTCTGCCTGCTCCTGGCCGGAGTGACGGCCTCGGCGGTTATCCTGCCCCCCACCGTGCGCGTGGTGGATCTGCGCTGGATCACCGGGCAACCGGAACTGGAAACCTGGCTCGGATCGCTGCAGGGGACGCTCAACCGCCGGCCAAGCCTCGACAGCGCCGTCTTCCTGGTGCGCAACGACACCGATGCCCGCCTGGCGGACGCGCTCTGCCGCCTGGGCGACGCGCGCAAGGAGATCTTGACGCCGGGCGCCCTGCTGGCGCAGGAACAGCCGCAGCTCACCGGGCAGGTGCTGTACAGCCCGGCACAACCATGGACGCGCAATATCGCCCTCACCGCGGCGGCGGTGGCCGAGGGCCGGGTGATCGTCAGCCACACCGACCTCGGTCTGCCCACCGTGCTCGACCTGCGCGACCGCTGGACGGATCGCCTCTCCGCCTATCGCTGGGCCATTGAGCAGTACGCCGCCAGGACTGATTCGTCGCTGCTGGTGCTGGCGCCGGAGACAGGGCACCTGCTGGCGGATGTCATTGTCAGTCGACGCGCGCTGGCCCTCGACCTATCGCCGACCGAGCCGGCGGAAGCCGAGTTGCTGGCCGCGCGCATCGCCGCGCTGCCGCAAGGCAGCCAGGTCATCGGCATGCCGGATGTTCGCGCTGGTGACCGAGAAGCTGCGCTGGAGGCGTTGGCGACCCTAGTGGGGCGGTGTGGAAAATCGCTGACGCCCGCGCGCGATGCGGCCAATCTCTCCTGCTGGGCGCTGCGCGTGGATCAGCCCATGGTGCAGGCGCTGGATGAGGCGGAACTGCCGGCTGACCGCCTATCCGTCACACTGATTTATGACGGCGGCAGCGCGCGCCTGGACGGCAGCCAATCGTTCGACCACGCGGCGAATCATCTGCTGCCCCTGCTGGAGGACCCGGCGCTGGCCGCGCTGCCGGTGGGCATCGCGCTGCCGTTGCCGCTGGCGCAGTATGCCCCGGGGTTGTACCAGGTGCTGCTGGCGCGCGAACGGTTTACGCCGGCGGAATTTATCGCCGCCCCCAACGGCGAGGGGTGGGCAGGGGCTCCGCGTCTGGACGAATTCTCGCTGCGCCGCACCGCGCGGTGGGCACAGCAATTGGACATCGCGCTGATGACATTGACCGGGGTGGAACGCTTATCGACCGATGATGTATCGGCCCTGGCCCAACACGCCGGCGTGCAGGGCATCGTGCTGCACCCGCAAACCGGCGTCGCCTCCGGCAACAGCGCCGTCATGCCCGGGCTTCTCGGCTTCACCGCCATGCGGGCGACCAGCGTCGCCGAACTGCGCGAGGCGCTCAACACCGATCAGCCGTATCTGGTGGTCTACCTCGATCC
>JAGUZN010000395.1 GCA_020060775.1 Armatimonadota bacterium | reverse complement strand
GCGACGGTCATCAACAGTGAGGAGGGGATGGACGCTTTGCGCGAAGGCACGTAACAGGCGACATTGGCGATGGGCGTGTGCCGCTGTCCGAGCGACATGCCGCGCTCCATCTCGACGAACCAGTCGCGCGGCATCTGACGCTGATGGAAGCGTGCGATATGCTCAGTAGCTACTGTCATCGCTTCCAGCACGGTCTGGTCCATGTCGTGGACGGCCTGAGCCATCTCGTCAGGGGTAACGCGCAAGCCCTCGAGGGTGGCTTCGGGCCAGTCGAAACGGCGGGTATAGTCGAGTACAGCCGCATCACCCTCGGCTTTGACCCGAGCGACGATTTCATCGACGGTCGCCTGCACCCGAGCGATATCGGCCGCGGGCGGCAGCAGGCGTGCGTTGATCTCGGCCAGCGTGAGTTCCGATGTGCGGTATAGCGGTAATGCGGTGACTTCCACAGCCGTCTCTCCCATGATCGAACCGGGGTGGCAAAGCAGAGGCGCGTCCGAGCGCTCCTGCCCACTATGGTCAGTGTAGCACTCGGCAAAACGGGGTGTCAATTTACGGAGTGGCGGCAGGGCATTGCAGGGAGAGCAGACGTGCGGCCGTCCCGGCAAACACCTCCGCCAATTCCACATCAGTCAGCTCCAATGCGCGCATGCCGGCCACTTCGTCGGCCTGGTCAGCCCAGGGCGAATCAGAGCCGAACACCACGCGTTCGATGCCATGGGCGCGTATGAGCGCCGCCAGGCGCGCCGGGCCGAGGTCGGCCAGGGTGTAGGAGGTATCGAAATAGAGGTCACGCCCCAGGAGATGCGTTTCCACCTCATCCCAGAGGGCGTATCCCCCCATGTGCGCGGCGACAATGGTGAGTTCGGGCACGGCATCGAGCACGCGCGCCAGCCGCGCGGGGGTGCAGTGCGTGGGCGGCGGCAGGCCGATGTCTACGCCGGCGTGCAACAGCAGGATGCGGCCGGCGGCAGCCAGCGCGCGATAGATGGGCAGCAGGCGAGCCTCATCCACGAAGAAGCCCTGGTAGTCAGGGTGCAGCTTGATGCCGGGCAGCCCGAGTTCCTCCACCCGGGCGATTTCCTCTGCCCAGTCCTCTTGATCGGGGTGCAACGTTCCGAAGGAGATCAGGTCATCGTATTGCCGGTTGACCTGGGCAGCCCAGGCATTGATGGCGCGCGATTGCGAGGGTTTGGTGGCAATGGGCATGATGCAGGATAGGTCAATGCCCGCCCGCCGCATCGAGGCACGCACCCCGTTGCAAGTGCCGTCGGTGTAGGCCGGCACCCCCGCCTCCGCAGCAAGGGCCGGCACCGCACGCGCCGCGATCTCATCAGGGAAGGTATGGATGTGAAAATCGATAATCATGTTTCCGCAGCACTTACCGTTTGTTGATCCTAACTGTACACGAAGATGCTACAGGTCGGCAAGAAAGAGCCGAACGAAGGCATTGAAGACGCCCGGCTGCTCCAACGGCGACAGGTGGCCGGCGGCGGGAATGAGGCGGAACTTCGCCGCGGGGATGGCATCGGCCATCGCCTGCATGCCATCCGGCGGGCTGACCTGATCGTCTTCACCGCAGAGCACCAGCGTGGGCACGGTGATGGTGGGCAAGAGCGCCGTGCGGTCAGGACGTGCGGCCATCCCCAGCATAAGGGCTGCCAGGCCTTCGGCATTTTCCCGCGCAACTCGCTCATGCGCTTCCGTCACCAGGGCGGGGTTGTTTTGCTGCGTGAGCGGACTGAACAGGTCGTCGACCCGCGAGCGCAGGATTGATGTGCCCTGCGCGCGCAATCCTTCCACTGTCTGGCGGCGGCGTTCGGCGGCGGCCGGCGTATCGCCCCCGGCGCGCGTGTCAGCGAGGATGAGGGCGCGCACGCGTTCAGGGGCCTGCTCGTAGATGGAGAAGGCGACGTAGGCTCCCATGGAGACGCCGGCAATCACCGCCTGCTGGATCTGCAACTGGTCGAGGATCGCCAGCATGTCCCCCGCCAGCAGTTCCATGGTCGCCACTTCGACGGTCCCGGTTGAGCGCCCGATGCCCCGGTAGTCGGGAATGATAAGGCGGGCGTAATCTGCCAGGGCCTGCTGATGCCGCCACATCTCCCCGGCAAAAGGGAAGGCCGATAGACACAGTAGCGGGATGCCCTCCCCCATAACATCGTACACAATCACGTTGTTCTCGCGTTGCAAATCCATATCTGTCCTCTTTCTGCACCATCAGGACGGCACGACGGCGCGCAATATCCGCAGCCAGTTGCCATGCAGGATGGCGCGCACAGCATCCGTCTCCATCCCCGCAGCAGCCAGGGCATCAGCCAGGGATGGGAGATCGGCAATGGAATCGATCTCGCGCGGCACCACCTCGCGCCCCACCCCGCCGTCCAGATCGCTGCCGATGCCGATATGCCGCACCCCGGCCACCTGAGCGATATGCTCGACGTGTCGGACGAGGTCGGCCAGCCCGACGGCTTCCTTGGGGTCGCCGGATTGCCAATCCGGTCGAATAAACCGATTATACAATACTACGCCGATCACGCCGTCCCGCTCGGCGATAGCGCGTATCATTTCATCGCTCAGTTGGCGGTCGCCGGGTACAATGGCCCGGCAATTGGCATGTGAGGCGATGACGCGGCCGCGGAAGATGCGCAATGCCTGCCAGAACGCCTCTTCCGCCAGGTGACTGATGTCCAGTGCAACACCCAGCCGATCCATTTCACGCAACAGCGTGTCACCTTCGGGGGTCAGCGGCCCCGGATGTCCGGTTCCCCCGGCATAGCGCGAGCGCTGCCAGGAGAGCCCGATAATCCGCACCCCGCGTTCGACGAAGTAGGGCAGATCATCAGGGGTGCGCAGCGGGTCGGCATTTTCCATCAAGGGCACAATGCCCGGGCCGGCATGCGCCTGACTCGCGATGGCCTCCACATCGGCGCACGTATGGATCAGGCACAGTTCACCGGCTTCTGCCAGCCCGTGATAGTAGGCGAGTTGCGCCTTCGCCTGTTGGAAGGCCTCCTCGGGAGTGTGATAGCCATCGTGTCCGGCGGCGGCGGGATTCGTGAAGAGCGTGCCCAGCACCAGACGGATGTCCGCCGCACAGAGTGCGGGCAGACTCACCGTGGCTGTTCCCTCGCCGTGTGCGGGAACCGCACCCTCAGCTTGGCGAATGGCTTCCAGCGGCAAGGTGAGGTCGCGGCCGAGTTGCACGGCATTCCAGGCAATATCAAGATGTCCGTCAATCATCCACATCTGTTCTCTCTGTTTCGTTGACCTGGCGGTCATTCCCTGTCGGCGGCATCGGACGTGGATGGCGGATGCGGCAGGATTTGTACCGGGCGAAAGCGAAGTGGAAGGAGCGATGATGAAAGAGACCGGCACGTACCTCGATACGATATTGGCGACCACGGCAGCGATGCTGGCGGAACGCAACGACCTGCCCACTGAGCCGCCAGCCGCGCAACCGGCACGGGGCTTCGCGCGTGCGCTGGCACAACCGGGCATATCGCTGATTGCCGAAGTGAAGAAGGCCTCGCCGTCGCGCGGGGTGATCTGCGCGGATTTCCATCCGGCGGCGATCGCCCGCACCTATGAGGCGGCAGGGGCGGCAGCGATTTCGGTGCTCACCGATGAGCCGTTCTTCCAGGGCAAGCTCGCCTATCTGGAGGAGGTGCGCGCGGTGACCAGCCTGCCGCTGCTGCGCAAGGATTTCATCATCCACCCCGCGCAGATCTACGAAGCGGTAGGCCGCGCCGATGCGGTGTTGCTGATCGTTGCCGCCCTCGACCCGGCGCAACTCGCCGACTTCCTCGCGCTGGCGACCGCGTGTGGACTGGATACGCTGGTTGAGGTGCATGATCGCGCCGAACTGGAGATCGCGCTGGCGTCGCAGGCCCCGGTCATCGGCATTAACAACCGCAATTTGCGCACATTCCAGGTGGATCTGGGTACGACGCGTGCCCTGCTGCCGCATATTCCCACTGATCGGGTGGTGGTGAGCGAGAGCGGCATTCGCACCGCGGCCGATGTCGCCCAACTGCGCAAGGCCGGAGTGCATGCCATTCTGGTGGGCGAATCGATTATGACCAGTGCCGATCCGGCGTCGACCATCCACGAATTGCTGGGGACGTAGAGGCGTATGCCCTGTGGGCATGAGCACGTATTTTCCCTCCCACAAGGCCGGTTGCCCCTTTAATCAGCGTTCTTTTGAATTTTTTTTCAATCAGCAGGAGGATTTTCACGGGAATACCCGACGATTCCCCCTCAAGGCTATTGACGCTCACTAGCCCTTGTTCCTATAATGCGAGTGTGATGCCGCAGGGACATCACGTGCAGTGGCTTCCCCTAGTTCAATGGAGAGACCATCTTCCCCCAGCGCCGGAGCGCAGACGAGAGAACAGCGCGTTATGCATCTGGCCGACGATGCAAGCAGACTAGGGTAGCGGGAGGGCGAGTCTATGCAGCCAATGGCTAGCGATCACTTCGTCAACTTTCATGGAATGGGCGACGAAGATATCGTTCTGTATGCCAAGGAAGGATCAGAACAGGCCACTGAACATCTCCTGTGCAAGTACCGTAGTGTTGTGGAAGGCAAAGCCCGCTCCTACTTCCTGGTAGGCGCCGACCATGAGGATATTGTCCAGGAGGGAATGATCGGTCTGTTCAAAGCGATTCGCGATTTCCGCAACGACCGCATGCTGCCCTTCCGCGCGTTCGCCGAGCTCTGCATCAGTCGACAAATCTTCACCGCCATCAAGGCGGCCACCCGCCAGAAGCATATTCCGCTCAATTCGTATGTGAGCCTGCACACGAATCTTTTCGACACCGATTCCGACCGCACGCTGCTCGACACCCTCGCCGAGACGGCGACCAGCGATCCTGAGGAAGTGGTGATCACCCAGCAGTTTTCCGATGACCTGCGCCGCCGCATCAAGCGCGACCTCTCCAGCCTGGAGAGCGCCGTGCTGCGCAGTCATCTCGAGGGCAAGTCGTACCAGGAGATTGCAGGCGAATTGAACCGCCGCGTTAAGTCGATCGACAACGCCCTGCAGCGCGCCAAGCGGAAGATCGGCAAATCGCTGAAGAGCATGATGGTGGTGTCGTAAACGCTACGGCCTTACCTTCCATTTACCAACGCCAACGCCGCCCGGAAGTATCCGAGCGGCGTACGTGTTACTGCATCAGGCTCATGCCGGCGCTTCTTCAGGCAACTCGTTGAAGGTGGCTGCTTTGCCGGTCAATCGTATGATGGCCGCCTTCATCGCTTGAGGGTCGCCGAGCAGGATCAACGTATCGCCCTGTTGAATGGCATAGGAATTCAGGTCGCGCATGAGCATATGCCCGTCACGCCGGGCTATGCCCAACAGGTGCACACCCAGGCGTTCGACATCGGTATGCTCGCCCATCGCCTGGCCAGCAATCGGGGAATCGGCCTCGACCTTCACCTCTTCCAGCACCAGATCCATATGCTCGCCATGGATGACGGTGTCGAGGAACTCAACGACGGAGGGGCGTAGGATAGCCTGCGCCAGGCGCCGCCCGCCTACGATGTACGGCGAGAAGACGCGGTTGGCACCGGCGTGTAGCAATTTCGTTTCACCCTGCGGTTGCGAGGAGCGGGTGACGATATAGAGGTGCGGGTTAAGTACGCGCGCGCTCAGCGTGATATAGACGTTTTCTTCGTCGGATGCGGCAACGGCGATCAATCCCTTCGCCCGTTTGATACCGGCGCGAATCAGTTGATCGTCCTCACGGGCATCGCCCTGCACATGCAGATAGCCGAACGATTCGAGCATCGGCACTTGCGCCGTGTTATGCTCGACGACGACAAACGGCTGTTTCGCACGCGTGAGTTGCCGTGCAATTTCCTGTCCCATGCGCCCAAAGCCGCAAATGATGTAATGGTTGGATTGCTTGGTGATCCGTTGTTCCATGCGCCGTGTCCCCCAGTAGTAGACCAGTTCACCACTGACCATCGCCTCGATGAGCAGACTCACCCCCCACAGCGCCACCATGAGGATTAACACGATGAAGACGATATTGAACTAAACAACGCGCGAATCGCTCCACGCATCACTGTGCACAGCACCGCCGAGGGTGGAAATCGTGAGCACCACTTGCAGCAGGGCATCCTGGAAGTTCCATTTCAATAGCACCCGGTAATAGGTGACGGCGATGCCGGTGAGAATGACTAACAGGAGAAAGACGATGTTCAGTTGATAGATCGGAGACATCCAACGACTGCGAAACTCGTGTCGCCACGATGCCGGTTGCTCACTCAACGCCGATGCCTCCAGGACACATCATCGGCAAGGATCCCCTACCGATGTCCTCTGACAATAACAAAACTGCCTCATTTCGGCAATATCACAGCATGAGAAAGTGGGCGAGATGAGGCAGTACTGGCGAGGCATCGTGTGCAAGGGGGAAACGCAGGCGTCGTGCGGCTTGCGCCATGTCGCGCAAGCCCACTGCCCTTGTATGTCGCGGGGGTGAGCGGATTATTGCACTACCGAGGGGCGGGCCGAGAGCAGGCGTTCAACCGTTGCCAGCAATTCACGTCGCTCGAAGGGCTTGGTAAGGTAGTCATCGGCATGAACCACTTCAAGACCGATCACACGGTCGAGTGGTTGGCTGCGCACGGTGAGAATTAAGACGGGAAGTTCTTTCTGGCGCGGCTGGCTTTTTATATGCTTACAGACTTCCCATCCGTCCATCTCGGGCATCATGATATCGAGAATGACGAGGTCGACCTCGTGCTCCTCTAATGCTCGCAACCCTTCTAGCCCGCTGGCGGCCTGAACTACTTCATAGCCGGTGGCGCCAAGGATTAGGGCAATGAGCTGACGAATATCTTGCTCATCATCAACAACCAGTACACGTTGTCCCATGAGACTCTCCTGGAGTAAAGGGGGCGGCTGATACGCCGCTCTCTTCCATAAACGGTAGCATTATAGCGAAATTTACCGATGTCGTTGGTAGATTGTTCATCCATTCGTACCGGTACAGCTCAACATATGACCGGCAATTCCGCTGGTTTGGGCGCAGCGCTGATGACCTCAACGCCATGCTCACGCACGACAACCAGGTCTTCGATGCGCACCCCGCCACATCCGGCAAGATAGATGCCCGGCTCCACGGTCACGACCGCACCATCGGGCAACAGCTCTTCCGAGGTTCTGCGCAGTCGGGGCGCTTCATGCACCTCCAGCCCAACACCATGCCCGGTGCCATGGCCGAACTGCTCGCCGAATCCCGCTTCCTCGATGACCGAGCGCACCACGGCATCCGCCGCTCGCCCGCTCATGCCGGCGTGGATCTGTTGCAGACCGGCATGCTGGGCTGCCCAGCACACCGCATAGATCTGCTGCGCCTGCTCCGAGGCGAACTCGATAGCCACGGTGCGCGTGAGATCGGCACAGTATCCCTGGTAGCGCGCCCCCATGTCCACCACCAGCAGATCGCCCGGTTGCAGCATGCGTTCTCCCGGCTCGGCATGGGGTAGTGCACTCTGCGCACCGGCGGCGACAATAATATCGAATGCGACACCATCCGCGCCCTGTCGTCGCATGTACCACTCGGCTTCCATGGCCAGGTCGCGTTCAGTGGCTCCGGCTTTCGCCAACGACATGACGTGAGCACACGCTGCATCCGTAAGCCGAGCGGCCTCGCGAATGGCGGCGAGCTCCTGCGGATCTTTCACCATGCGCAGCTGTTCGACGATGCTGGCGGCCGGTTGCAGTGGTGAGGAGCCCTCGCCCTGGAGCAGCCGGTACTGCGCCACTGTCATTTCATCGGGAGAAAACCCGATATTTGACACCCCGAAGCGCTCGATCAGTTTCCCGACCGTTTTCATCAGCTTATCGGTGACCAGCTCAAAGCGAAAGGCTGGGGACTGCTGTTCGGCCTGTTCCCGATAGCGAAAATCGCTGATCAGGTATTGCTGGTCAGCCGTGATCAGTAACGCGGCATCGCCGAGAGCGGCGGAAAAGCCGGAGAGGTAGCGGATATTGTCGCGACCCAGCACGAGCAGTGCCGCCAGACACTGCTCGTCCATACTGGCACGCAGCGCACTGATTCGGGGGAGAATCGTCATTCACTCACTGCGGAATAGCCGGCGCTATGGTGTTGAGCTACTGCTCTTAGCGCGAGTAAGTAGCTATCAACGCCGAATCCGCATATTTGCCCGATGCACACCCGGCTAAGGAAGCTGTGGTGGCGAAATTGTTCTCGGGCATAGATATTACTAAGATGCACTTCCACCGCGGGAAGTTTTACACCTTGAATGGCATCGGCGATGGCGAGGCTGGTATGGGTATATGCGCCGGCATTGATGATCAGGGCATCTGCCCAGCTAGCGGCTTGCTGAATGGCGGTAACGATCTCGCCTTCGCTATTGGACTGCATGGTCTCCACGCGCAGCCCAAGCTCGCCGCCCAGGGCTTTCAGCCGGCGGTCGATCTCCTCCAGGGAAGTACTCCCGTAAATTTCCGGCTCACGTCGCCCGAGCAAGTTCAAGTTCGGTCCGTGGATCACCAGCACGCTGCGCATGTCGAGTCCTTTTTCATGATCTTCGAAAAGATCATCCGCAAGCTACTATAGCACAGCCTGGTACACCTAGCAAGCCTTGGCAACGGACAGCAGCGTGATAACTCATCTTATCACGACTCTTCAGTCCGTTCACTTTCTTCGGATAAGATTTCCTCAAGAGCGGCCCGCACTTTTACCCAGGTGCGCTCCAGCGACTCGGGCAACACGCGCGTATTGCCCAGCACGGGCATAAAGTTGGTATCACCGCTCCAGCGGGGCACGATGTGCAGATGCAGGTGCTCAGCAATGCCGGCGCCAGCCGGATGACCGAGGTTCATGCCG
This sequence comes from Armatimonadota bacterium, assembly GCA_020060775.1. Classification (GTDB taxonomy): domain Bacteria; phylum Armatimonadota; class Hebobacteria; order CAIYQO01; family CAIYQO01; genus JAGUZN01. The sequence goes on along the minus strand of JAGUZN010000395.1, from coordinate 3,712 downwards.
ATATTGAATCCCTCGGGGCACATCACGCGCCGCAATGCCTTAATCGCGAGCGCGGTGAGTTGCATCATCTCAGTCATCGTTTCGGGGGGTAGCGCGGTCAGATCCGAGGTGTGCTGATACGGGATCACCATCAGGTGGCCGTTGTTGTAAGGGAATACGTTCAGGATGATGAAGTTGCGTTCGGCGCGGTAGATCACATAATTTTCTTCGTCGCGCGTCTCCCGCGGTTTCTCGCAAAAGATGCAGCAGGGAGCCGGTTGCCCCGCTTTTTCAATGTATTCCATGCGCCATGGCGCATGCAAGCGCTCGGGTCCCTGTGGTTTTTCCATGATGATGACTCCTGCCTCTGTTTATTCCGCTTGCCTTGCCCTTTCCCTTCCCGTCATAATAGGAACATACCTTGAAGCTTCTTCTTGTCGGAGGGTGGCGAGAGATGGATACCCGCAGCGAACACGATCTACTCGGCGCACGCGATGTTCCGGCCGACGCGTATTACGGCATTCACGCCCTGCGCGCCGCCGAGAATTTCGCGGTGTCACAGCAGCCTTTGCACCCCGAACTCATTACCGCGTTGGCGCAGGTCAAAGCGGCCTGTGCGCGCGCGAATGTGCGCACGGGCCATCTGGAACCGCGGGTTGGCGAGGCCATCGTGCAGGCCGCGGAGGAGGTGGCGGGCGGCGCGTTGCGCGATCAGTTCATTGTCGATGCCCTGCAGGGCGGCGCCGGCACCAGCGCCAACATGAACACCAACGAGGTGCTGGCCAATCGAGCGCTGGAGATTCTCGGCGAGGCTAAAGGCTATTACGACATCATCCATCCGTTGGACCACGTCAATCGCCAGCAATCGACCAATGATGTCTTTCCCACTGCCGTGCGTGTGGCGGCGCTGCGCCTGTTGTTGCCGGTCATCGAGGATTTCGCGCGCTTGCAGAGCGTGCTGCAGGAGAAGGAACAGCAGTATGCGGCCGTATTGGCGTTGGGTCGCACGGAAATGCAGGACGCCGTGCCCATCACCGTGGGCCAGCGTTTTGCCGCCTGGGCGCAGGCGGTGCAGCGCGATTGGTGGCGCCTGCACGTGGTCGAGGAAAAGTTGCGCCAGGTGAACCTGGGCGGCACTGCCGTGGGCACCGGGTTGAATGCCGACCGCCGATACGTCTTTCTGGCGGTGGACCTGTTGCGCCAGGCCAGCGGTCTGAATCTCGCCCGCGCGGAGAATATGATTGATCTCACGCAGAACGCCGACGCGTTCGTCGAGGTTTCCGGCCTGTTGAAAACCGCCGCCGCCACGCTGGCGAAGATGGCCAGCGACCTGCGTTTGCTCTCTTCAGGCCCGCGCGGCGGCCTGCATGAACTGTTGCTGCCCGAACTGCAGGCGGGATCATCAATCATGCCCGGTAAGGTGAACCCGGTGATGACCGAGATGCTCACCCAGGTCGCCTTTCAGGTCATGGCCAACGATCAGGCCATCACGCTGGCGGCGCAGGCCGGGCAGCTTGAATTGAATGCCTTCCTCCCGCTTATCGCATACAACCTGTTGCAATCGCTCGATCTGCTGCACCGCGGGGTGTCGTTGTTCATCGACCGATGCTTACAGGGTCTCGAGATCAACCGTGAGCGCATTGACTGCTGGCTGGAACAAAGCTTCGCCCTGGCTACCGCCGTGGCGCCGTATCTGGGATACCAGATCGCCGGCGACCTCGCACGCGAGGCGCAAATGCGCGGCACGACCATGCGCGCGCTACTGCTCGAACGCCGATTTTTCACCGTGGAGGAACTCGAGCAGATCACCGCGGCGTACGAACTGACCACCCCCGGCGTGGCAGGAGAAAAAGCCATTGCCCCGCGACTCGCCCACACGGAAGATGCGGCGGTGGACAGTGGACAGTGACGATTCGATCCGTTTAATTTACGCGAACCCGGCAAAAGGTATTGATCCTACGGGGATGGGGTGGTATACTGGATTTAATAGATTGCCTCTACTGCCCTGGAGTCGAGCAAGGTGCCATCCACCTGGGCGCCCGGACCCTCTCCTCCACACATATATTGCTCGACTCCAGGGTATTTAGACAGTATGCGTACACGATTATCACCCACACTCGTTCTCCTTGCCCTTGTGCTCGTCGCCCTGCTGGCGGCACTGACCGATGTGCCCGCGCGCCTGCGCGCGGAACTGGCCCCGGTGACCGTGCGTGTCGAGCCCGCATCCGTGCCGTTGGGGGGCACGGTCTTCGTCGCCATCACCGCGCCGGAGGCAACCGTGTTGTGCGTGCAGACGGGCGGGAAGCAGTACCCCGTCACCCGCCAGCCTGACGGACGCTGGAAGGCGCTGGTCGGCGTATGGATGGAAGAACTGCCCGGCCCGCGCATCATGCGCACCTACGCAGAGGTGAACGGCAAGAAAATTTCGGTGGATGTCCACTACACCGTTGAGAAACGCACGTTTCCCATCCAGCGGCTGCGCATGACCAAAGAGCAGGACGCCCAGTACGAAGCGCCCTCAGTGCAGGAAGAATACCGGTTGATCCGGGCGGCCATCAACCACCATGATGCCGAACAGGCCTGGCAGGGCGCCTTTGCGCTGCCGGTGGATGGACGCATCTCCACCCGGTACGGGGTGCAGCGCTACCGCAACGGCAAGAAGGTCGGGGTCCATAAAGGGATCGACATCGCCGCGCCAACCGGTTCTCCGATTCGTGCGGCGAACGCCGGGACAGTCACGCTGCGACGCGACTTCGGCCTGCACGGGCGCACGATTGTCGTCAACCACGGCAGCGGGGTCGTCGGGCTGTACCTGCATTTGCATGACTTCGACGTAGCGGAAGGCGATCTGGTCAAGGCCGGCCAGGTGATCGGCAGCGTGGGTTCCACCGGCGTCGCCACCGGCCCGCATCTGCACTACGCGCTGTATGTCCATGGTACAGCGATCGACCCCGTACTCTGGAAGACGATCCCTTCGGGGTGGTAATTACTGCAACTTACATGATGCGTCACGCCTGTGCGCAGGGGGAGCTACACCTGCCGGGCGTGGCGCGTCATTGCAACATCTCCGCTCTTCTCCTTCATCCATACTGGAGGGTGACGCGCCGGCATGCCGTGCATTCGCCGTCCGCGCAGATTCAGATTGGGAGGAGATACGATGATCGTGCGATATGCGCAGATCCTCGCTTTGCTGGCATTCACGGCACTGACCGCTGTCGCCCAGCAGACACCCATGTGCCCACACCAACCGCCGCCGCGGACTATTTCGGTGACCGGTACGGCGGAAGGCATGGTGGCGCCGGATGTTGCCACGGTGGTGGTGGCCGTGCAAACCCAGGCGGACACCGCCGCACAGGCTGTGCAGCAGAACAACACGACCACCAACCGGGTGGTGAACGCCATCCAGCAATTGAACATCCCCAATCTCACCGTGCGCACGGTGGGATTCGACGTGCAGCCGATTTACGAACAGCCCGCGCAGGGACGCCCGGTGACCCGGCCTTTGCGCATCGTGGGGTATCAGGTCACCAACCGCGTGAGCGTCCGCGTGATGCAGCCGAACCGCGATGCCCTCGGCACGGCGGTGGGGCGCATCCTCGATGCCGCTCTGGCGGCGGGGGCCAACCGCGTGGACGGCATCACGTTCACGGTGGAGAACCCGCAGGCGGTGATCGCCTCGGCATTGGCCGAAGCCACACGCCGCGCGCGGCAGACGGCCGAGACCCTGGCGCAG
>JAGUZN010000097.1 GCA_020060775.1 Armatimonadota bacterium | reverse complement strand
GCCGCGAGCAAAGTCTGCGCTGGTCATCGCCGACCGCCCGGCGGGCTGCACGCTGTGCAGGCGCAGGGCACCAGCGCCGGCGGCTACGGTGATGCCCGACTTTGGATGCACTTCGACAACCGTGCCGGGATCTCCTGCCGACAGAGGGCGCTCATCGACCGGCGTGGCCTCCAGCACCTTGAGCGGTTGTCCACGAAACGCAGTCATGGCGACCGGCGTCGGCATTAACGCACGAATCTGCCGCCAGATGGCGTCAGCCGGTTGTGTCCAATCGATCTGGCGCTCCTCCTTGCGGATCAGCGGGGCGTAGGTCACCTCATCCGGATTCTGCGGGATGTGGGGTGCCGTGCCGGCATCGATTTCTGGCAGCCAGGCCATGAGAAGTTCGGCCGCCATCAGGGCCAGGCGTTCTCCCAGCGTGCCTGCCGTATCCTCCGGGGTGATCGGGGTTTCGGCACAGGCAATCACATCGCCGGCATCCATCGCCCGCGCCATCCACATAAGGCACACGCCGGTGGTCGTTTCGCCCTGCCAGAGGGCGCGCTGGATGGGAGCGGCCCCCCGATACTTCGGTAACAACGACCCATGCAGGTTTACGGTTTCATGCCGTGGCAGGGTGCGCAGGGCATCGGGCAGAAACTGGCCGTAGGCGGCCACCACGTTGAGGTCGGGTTCCAGTTCGCGGATCGTCTTGATGAACCCCGGATCGGCGCACGATTCAGGCTGTACCACCGGAAGATTGCACGCCTCAGCTACCGGCTTTAGCGGGGGTGGGGCAAGTTTGCCGCCGCGGCCGGCTGGGCGGTCAGGCTGTGTGACGACCACGGGAATGTCATAGCCATGGGCGACCAGGGCGCGCAGGGACGGTATGGCAAAGGGGCTGGTGCCAAAATAGATGATTTTCATGCAACGCTCCACGGCGCCACCAAGGGGTGGCCTCAATGTGACAGGCGCACACCCACATGCGGTGTACGCCTGTATTGTAGTGCAAAGGATGCTATTCCGACCAGAGCGGTTACGCCTTTAATAGTGCGGCCTGGCGCTCAAACTGTCGCAACGCGTCTTCCAGCGAGGTCGGCCGTTCACTGACGCCCCCATCTTCTCCCGGTTCGCGCACCACCCAAAAGAGGGAATCGGGGATGACGTGATCGATGAAAAGTGTTCCATCCAGGTGATCGATTTCGTGCTGCATGGCGCGTGCCCACAGCCCCTCGCCGCGCAGTGTGACTTTCTTGCCGCGGCTGTCCAGCGCGTTCACCACGACGCGCTCGGCGCAGGTGACATCACCGTGCAAATCCGGCAAGCTCAAGCACCCCTCCACGCCGGTCTGACTGCCGTCGCGCTCGATGATGCGCGGGTTCACCAGCATCTGCAGGCGATCATCGGCGTCGACGACAATGATGCGCAGCGAGACGCCCACCTGCGGAGCGGCGAGGCCTACGCCACTGGAGGCATACATCAGGTCGGCCATCCGGCGCATAAACTCTTGCAATTCCGGCGTCACACGCTCGACCGGTGCGGCTTTTTTACGCAGCACGGGGTCGGGATATTTCACTATGTGCAGTTCGCTCATCTTCTCACCTGTTCACCACGAGTGCGCAGCGCCATACGCATCGTTTCTCGTGGCGAGACTATTAATACGATACCATATATCGGAATCATCCACAACGCGTTTTGTCCACTTCGCCGGAGGGCGAAGAGCAGTGCATCGCCCATGGGAAACCCCTGTTTGAGACTGAGCACGAGCGTGATCAGCGATGAGGCGATGATCGCACCGACGATGGCGATGACGAGATGTTCGCGCGCGAGCCAGCGCGGGAGCGCAGAGGCGGCAGCGCCAACGGCCATGCCGATGGCGATGTGCCAGCAGAGCCCATGTCCACTGATGACGCCACCAAGCAGCCCGGCGGCCGCCCCGGTCACTAATCCACCGGTGACTCCGGTCCAGATGCCGGCGGCGATGGCGACCAGCAGCAACGGGCCAGGCATGCCGTCGCCGAAGACGGCTTCCACTCCGGCCGCGACCCACAGGCTGCCGACCCAGGCTACGATTGGGAGCCAACGCATGATGCTCATGCTACCAAATGTGCGCTGCCCTGCCAAGGGTGCGCTTGGGGGGGGTGCCGTGAGGGCGCAGCGGCATAGCCGGTGCAGGTGATCCGCGATCGAGATAGGCTGGCGAAGGTTACTTCTCCCATGGGGCGGGGGGCAGTAACTTGGCGGGATCAGGCGGGGCAGCGGATTCTTCGGGGTGTTGGTGCCTCCAGCGTTCTCGGTCCCACTGAGCTACTTCGTCTTCGGCGGCGGCCTGGCGTTTGGTCTTCCGGGTGATGGGCAGGAGTTCCTCAAAGACTTCTTCGATTTCCGACAGGCGGCGCGTATGCAGCCAACGCAGCAGGAACAGGTACAGCAGCAACAATTGAAGCGCCGCCATCAAGGCAATGCTGTGCAGCAGGGCATCGAGCACTTCATAGCCGAGGAGTCCCATGCTGATGCCGATCACTGCCAGCCCGGCGATGATGGACGTCATCAGTTCTGCCGGGGTGAAGAAGGGCATTTGCTGCAGGCGAAAATGCACACGGCGAATATAGCACAACGCTTGAAACCGTTCATCCTCCCCCAACCCGATCAGTTGGTTCAACCATTCCGCCTGGGCGATGTGGCCGTACAGGGTGTGCGCGGTGGCGACGACGGCGAGATTCCAGCGCAGTCGTTGGTCTTCAGGTTCCTGAAAGATGGCGACCTGGTAGGGCCAGATCGGAGAAGAGAGCATGGGCACCAGCACCACCACCAGCAGCAGGATGGCGGGCGGAGCGAGAGAGATGACGAGCAGGGAGACCAGCGGCGGCAGATTGGCGAAGGTGTGTTGTTCGGCGTAGATGCGATAGCCCCAGATGCCGGCAAGGAACAGGAAGGTCGCCAGGATGGCGGTCGGGATGAAGGCCACCGGGACTGCCCATCGATCTTCGAAGAGGCGGCGGTGGCATACACGATCCGGGTATAGTGGCATCGTCGGCGGATACGCAACCTCATGCATACGGTCTGCCATATACCGATTATTCGCGCTCGCTGGCCATGTGCCTTCTGTCGCGTGTGTATTTTTTTATCGAAGGCGCCCCAAGCAGACGAATAGTGAAAAATCCGCTACAATATGATGCTTTTTCATCCCGAGGACATCACGAACGAGACGGAGGACAGATCGCAGGCTATGCGCGAACACTTGATAGAACTGGAAAAGACCTTTGCCGCCGTGACGGAAGACCTGGCCAATCCGGAGATTGCCAGCGATCCCGCACGCCTGCGCCAACTGTCCAAGCAGTATGCTGAGTTGGAGAAGGTTGTCGGGAACTTCCGCGACCTGCAACAAGTTGAGCAGCAGATCGACGAGGCGCGCCAGATGCTGCGCGAGGAGCATGACCGCGAGTTGCGCGAGATGGCCGAAATGGAAATCGCGGTGTTATCGCGGCGCAAGGCTGGTCTGGAGCGCGAGCTCGCCATCCAGTTGATGCCCAAAGACCCTTATGAGGATAAAGACATCATCGTGGAGATTCGCGCCGGCGCAGGGGGCGATGAGGCGGCGCTGTTCGCCGGCGACTTGTATCGCATGTATTCCCGGTATGCTGATGCGCGCGGCTGGCGCGTGGAAGTGATGAGTGCGAGTGAACAGGGCATCGGCGGCTTCAAAGAGATCATTTTCGCCATTGCCGGCGATAGTGTGTATGGCGTGTTTAAGTTCGAGTCCGGTGTGCATCGCGTGCAGCGCGTGCCGGTGACGGAGTCCAGCGGGCGCATCCATACCTCCACGGCCACGGTGGCGGTGATGCCGGAAGCCGAAGAGGTGGATGTACAGATCGACGAGCGCGACATTCGCATGGAGACCTGTCTGTCGCAGGGCGCAGGCGGCCAGAACGTGCAGAAGAACGAGACGGCGGTACGCCTGATCCACTTGCCCACGGGCATGGTGGTGCAGTGCCAGGACGAGCGCAGCCAAAAGCAGAACCGCGAAAAGGCGATGCGCGTGATGCGCACTCGCCTGTTGGAAATTGAAATCGAGAAGCAGCGTGCCGAGATCGAGGCCAATCGACGTTCGCAGGTTGGCAGCGGCGACCGCAGTGAAAAGATTCGCACGTACAACTTTCCGCAAAATCGCATCACCGATCACCGCATCAACGTGAGCTGGCATAATATCCCGGCGATGATGAATGGCGATATCCAGGAGATGTTCGACGCCATGCTCGCCGCCGAGCGCGCGGAGAAGCTGGGCGAACTGGCTGGCGCGCTGGATTAATTAGTTCCAAGTTCCAAGGGGTTACCTCTTTTCGTGCCGTAACAGGGGAACATCACTGACCTCAAGGGGGAGATGCAATAGCCTCGGCCAAGACAGCTTTGGTGACTGATCCGTGCTGGGCGTCGCGCCCGCGCCGCATCGTCGGGTTGATGTCGGGCACCTCACTGGACGGTATCGATGCCGTGCTGATCGGGGTGGAGGGCGGCATTCCGCCCACTGGCTGGCGGCAACTCGCCTTCACCTGCGTGCCCTTCTCCCCTGATGACCGCGCCCGCCTGCATGCGCTGATGCACCCCCGCGTCGACCTGGCTGCATTGGGCACCGCTAACATGTGGCTAGGCGAGCGCTTTGCCCAGGCTGCCCTGGAGGTCATCGCGCAGGCCGGTTGCCGGCCTGAGGATATTGATGCGGTGGCGTCGCACGGGCAAACGGTGTGGCACCAACCGCCTCGCGCTGGCCAGCCCGGCGGGACGCTGCAACTTGGCGAGCCGAGCGTGATTGCCGAACGCACCGGTATTCTCACTGTCGCAGATTTCCGCCCGCGCGACATGGCGGCGGGGGGGCAGGGTGCGCCGCTGGTGCCCTTTGCCGATTATCTGCTCTTCCACAGCAGCGTGCGTTCGGTGGCCGTGCAAAATATTGGCGGCATCGCCAACGTGACATACCTGCCGCAGGGGGCGGGGATTGACCAGGTGCTCGCCTTCGACACCGGACCGGGTAACATGGTGATCGATGCGCTGGTGGCGCATTATTCCGGCGGCGCAGAGTCTTTCGATCGCGATGGCCGAGGGGCAGCGCGCGGACGCGTGCACGCTGTGCTGCTGGAGGAGTTGTTGCAGCACCCGTACTTCGCGCAATCCCCACCGAAGTCCACCGGGCGTGAAGAGTTCGGCGCGGCGTATGCACAGACCGTGCTGGCGCGCTGTGCGGCGTTCGGCCTGTCGGCTGATGATGCCATCGCCACGGTGACGGCGCTCACCGCGGTGAGCATTGTACGCGCCTATCAGGCGTACATTGCGCCGATTGGAGCGATTGACGTGCTCATCCTCGGGGGCGGGGGCAGTTATAATCAGGCATTGCAGGCCATGTTGGCGGAGCGCCTGCCGGGCGTGTCCATCCACCAGCATGAAGACGCGGGGATTTCCGGGGCGGCCAAGGAGGCGATCGCTTTTGCCTTGCTGGGGCACGCCACGCTGTGCGGCGTGCCGTCGAATGTGCCGAGTGTGACGGGTGCGCGTCATCCGGTGGTGCTGGGGACCATTGTGCCCGCCGACCCTCGCCGCGCGATAAAATTCGAGTAATCCGCCGGAGGTTTTTCTGGGCCAGGTGGCCAGACCTCTTGCGCTCAGTGCGGAAACACGGAACAATAGAGGGGAGGGCCGTCAGGGGTCCTCGCGCGAAGGAGTTGTACATTGATGGTAAATGAGCATGTGCGTGTGATGCTGTATGCTGATCTCGATGAAGTTGTCGAAGATTTCTCTTCCAAGCCGCAGTGGATGATTCAGCCGCAGTTTGATGGACAGCATGCCTGCCGCTGGCTGACCACCACCGCGATTGTCGTCGACCTGGCCTCACTGGACCTGGAATACATGAAAACTTTCGACACTGTCTGATCGTTAAGTCGGTCGCCGTAACACAAAACTATCACGCCCCGGAGTCCGCGGACTCCGGGGCGTGATAGTTTTGTGTTACGGCGACCGACTTAACGATC
>JAGUZN010000310.1 GCA_020060775.1 Armatimonadota bacterium | reverse complement strand
TGCTGCCACCCAAGGCATGCGATCTCTGGTATAGTAATAGGGAACAGTGTAAAGGATCATCCCGGTCTAAATGTAAAGGATCAGGGAATCATACAAGCGTAGTACCCCCCTCCTACCTCCCCCCGTTGCGACAGGGGGAGGGAATGGCACATCACCGCTGGCCTTGCCAGGCAAGATACCACGTGACGACCCGCTACCATTAAGAAACAGGGCTGGCGAGCCTCTTTCTCTTTAAACTGACGGTCGATTTTCTTAATGCGGCTTAATCTGTATCCTGTTGCACAACTGGTTTATTGATGCTTCAGGAGAGGAGAGCGCTGTTCGAGCGCGGAACATTAATCTAAGCTTAAGGAGAGATTACGCCATACTTCAACCCGCTATGGTAATCTTTTCGCGTTCATGAGATCGGACCATTGCCGGTACGCCCGACGCGTGTTACACCATTACGCCTGTGCCCGGAGACCTGGCCGATTGCACACCGACGTGGAGGTCACCCATGCAGCCAGCGTTGCGTGAGAAGAGTCCATGGGGGAAGGCCGCGAACCCCATGGCCGCACGCGTGAAGGATCGCATTATTTCCGCACTGTTGATGCTGTCGCTTCTGGCCGTCGTCGTTCCGGTGCTGTTCGTGGTGTACTTCCTGCTGAAGGAAGGGGCTCCTGCCATCACCTGGTCGTTCCTCACCCAGGACCCCCGGAATTTCATGACCGCGGGGGGTATTCGCCCGGCGATCCTCGGAACGATCTATTTAGTGATCCTGACCATTCTGCTTGCCGTACCTATCGGGGTGCTGGCTGCGGTGTACCTCACTGAGTATGCGAAGCCGAATTTCGTCACCCGGGCCATTCGCCTCGCCATCGTTAACCTGGCCGGCGTGCCGTCCGTAGTGTACGGATTATTCGGGTTGGGGCTCTTCGTGTACGCCTTGAACTTTGATATTTCGCTGCTGGCCGGCGCCTGTACGCTGGCCGTGCTGGTGTTGCCGTTGATTATTACTGCTTCGGAAGAGGCGTTGCTCACTGTGCCCGCTTCGTTTCGTGAGGCGAGCCTTGCGCTGGGCGCCAGCAAGTGGGAAACGATCTGGCGCGTGGTGCTGCCCTCTTCGCTGCCCGGGATTCTCACCGGCATCATTCTGGCATTGGGCCGTGCCGCCGGCGAAACGGCGCCGATCATGTTCACCTGCGCCGTCTTCTATTATCCCTTGTTCGATTTGAAACCGCATCTCGACAGCCCGTTGATGGCGCTGCCGTATCATCTCTACATCATTGCCACCCAGGTGACCGGTGACCCCGCGGTGTTGAAGCCGATCCAATGGGGCACGGCGCTGGTGCTGTTGGTGCTGGTGTTGGGTATGAATCTGGTAGCGATCATTCTCCGTTCACATTTGCGCAGATCAAGAAGGTGGTAGTGTGGCATGCCTGAACAAGCGTCTCTGGCTTCCCGCTCGGCGACTTTGATGTTGCCGCTGGAGAATTCCAAGTTTGAAATTCGCGGTCTGGGGGTGGAATATGATGGTGAAAGCGCCTTGCGCGACGTCACCATCAATCTACCCAAGCAGCAAATCACCGCGCTCATCGGGCCATCGGGGTGCGGAAAGTCCACTTTCCTGCGCTGCTTGAACCGCATGAACGATCTTATTCCCAGCGCCCGCATGCTCGGGGATATTTTCATGGACGGTAATTCCATCCTGTCCAGTAACGTGGACCCGGTGGAACTGCGCAAGCGCGTCGGCATGGTGTTTCAGCGCCCGAACCCGTTCCCGATGACCATCTTCGACAACATTGCCTACGGACCCCGGCGGCACGGCGTGCGCTCGCACAGCATGCTCGAGCAAATAGTCGAAGAGACGTTGAAGAAATCCGCTCTGTGGGATGAGGTGAAAGATAAGATGCGGCAGCCGGCGCTTGACCTCTCCGGCGGACAGCAGCAACGATTGTGCATTGCTCGCGCCCTTGCCGTGCAGCCTGATGTGCTATTAATGGATGAACCCAGTTCGGCCCTCGACCCGATCTCCACGTTCAAGATCGAAGAGTTGATGCTCGAGCTAAAAGAATACTATACTATTATCATCGTCACCCATAACATGTATCAGGCGTCGCGCGTGGCGGATTACACGGGCTTCTTCCTGTTGGGTGAGTTGGTTGAATTCGGACCGACCGTGGAAATATTCGAGCGTCCCATCGATTCGCGAACGGACGACTACGTCCGCGGGCGATTCGGCTAGGAGTCACGATATGCAGTCACCACGTCATACCTTCGATACGCAGTTGCACGCGCTCGAACAACGCCTCCTGCGCATGGGCAGTTTCGTCGAAGAGATGCTCGAAGACAGCGTGAAAGCGCTGGTGGATAAGGATGTGTCGCTGGCGGAGGAAGTCATCCGCCGCGATGATGTCGCGGATGAACTCGACCTGGATATCGAGACGAGTTGCATGCACATGCTGGCACTGCAACAACCGCTGTCCAAGGACCTGCGCGTGATCGGTACGGCACTGAAGATCACCACTGACCTGGAGCGCATCGGCGATTACTCGGTTGACATTGCCAAGACCGCGTTGGAGTTGGTTTCCGAGCCGGTGATTAAGCCGCTGGTGCGCATTCCGCAGATGGCGCAGGCGACCGCGCGCATGGTGCGCGGCGCGCTGGAAGCCTTTGTCAGCCGCGATCCCGATAAAATCGAAGAAGTGGTCCGGCTCGATGACGAGGTCGATGAACTGAACCGGCAGGTCTGGAACATGATGATCCAGGAAATGCAGGAGAACCCGTCCACGGTGTCTCGCGCCGCCCATCTCATTCTTGTGGCACGCTACCTCGAACGCATTGCCGACCATGCCGTGAACGTGGCTGAACGCGTGCAGTATATGGAGACCGGCGTGCTGCGCCAGTTGGCATCCAGCCACCAGATGCTGTAAGCATTGTACTGCGATTTCGCCAGTCGACGTCCCGCCCCGCATGCGGCGGGACGTTTGCACTCGCAGGCATAACCGGGGATGTTCACCCATGACAGACCACCACACCAATCCATCGCCACCGATCCGGCTGGTCGTCTTTGACCTGGGCAATGTCATGATTCACCTGGCGCACGGCTGGGAGGGGGCGTGTGCGCTGGCGGAGGTGCCATACCGCCCCTTTGCCCTCACGCCCGAGCAACAGCAGCAACGCCGCGAGCTGGGGCAGGCGTTTGAACGCGGCGCCATTACCCCGGAAGCGTTTTACGCCGGCATGCACCAGGCGCTGGGAGGGTGTTACACCGTGCCGGAGATTCGCGCCGTGTACCAGGCCATTATCGCCGACGAGATTCCCGGCATCTACGACACGGTTGCTGCACTGAAAGCGGCCGGCCTGCGCACCGCCTGCCTGTCCAACACCTGCGCCCCGCATTGGATCGATCTCACTAACCCGGCCCGCTACCCGGGCATTGGCCTGCTGGATGCCCGGCATGCCAGCCACCTGCTTGGCGCCATGAAGCCAGAGCCGGAGATTTACGCTCGTTTTGAGGAGGCGATGGGGATGGCGGGGGAAGGGATACTCTTTTTCGACGATCTGGCGGATAATATTGCCGCCGCGCGTGCGTGCGGCTGGCATGCCCAGCAGATTGTCGCCGGTTGCTCCCCGGTGGAGCAAATGCAGGCGATCTTCGTCTCTTACGGCATCAGGATCTCCGATGCCGTGCGTGGGTAAGACCATGTTACATGTCGAGGACTTGCTCGCTGCCTGGCGTTCGCTCGGTATACATGCCGGCGATACGCTGTTCGTGCACAGTTCTTTACGCCGCCTGGGCCCTGTCGACATGCGGGCTGACGGCGTGATCGAGAGCCTGTGCGTCGCCGTCGGGCCGATGGGCACGGTCGCCGTGCCGACGCATACCTGGGGCACCGTCAATCTGCAACAACCGGTCTTTCACCAAACCCTCAGCCCCTCCATTGTCGGCACGCTCACCAATGTCCTGCGCCTGCGGCCTGATGCCCTGCGCAGCCTGCATCCCACCCACAGCGTCGCGGCGGTTGGCGCAGGAGCGCGCGCGATGGTGGAAGGGCATGAGTGCGACGACACCCCCTGCTCGCCGCGCAGTCCCTATGGCAGACTCGTCACCTGGGGCGGAAAGATCCTGTTCATCGGGGTGGGGTTGCAGTACTGCACGTTTTTTCACGGCTGCGAGGAATGGGCCGGCTGCCCCTGGTTGTTCACGCCCGAACCCGAGCGCTATTACAGTATCACGGCACACGGCACGGTCATCGAGGTGCTCTCACGCCGCCATACGCATGCCGTCCCGCGCTGTTATCCGAGCCTGGAAGACCCGCTGTACAAAGCAGGCATATTGTTGAAGGGCGCGGTGGGCGATTGCCCGCTGTTGCTGCTGGATGCCAGGCGCGCCGCCGAGTGGTTAGTGCCCCGCCTGCGGGAGGATCCGTATCTGCTCGTCGAGGGCGGGGAAGCCACCATGCGCGCACGACCCCCGTCCGCCCGGGCGTAAAGTGCCGTTCGCCGCTTCCCCCGCGCCCCGCTGCTGGTAAAGCTGGCGGAATCTGGTATAATGTGGCATCCCAATGGAGTACACCGATGACGATGACCCTGACGCACGCCGGCTGGCCCGGCCTGATTCGCCAATACGCCGCCTATTTGCCCGTCTCTGATGCGACGCCGGTGGTGACGCTGCACGAGGGCAACACGCCCTTGATTCCCATCGACAACGTGCGTGCGCACCTGGGGCTCTCCCAGCGCCTCTATGTGAAATACGAGGGATTGAACCCGACCGGGTCATTCAAAGACCGCGGCATGACCATGGCCATCAGCAAGGCGCGCGAAGCCGGGTCGAAGGCGGTGATGTGCGCCTCCACGGGCAATACCTCCGCCTCCGCCGCCGCCTATGCCGCGCGCGCGGGCATGCAGTGCATCGTGCTCATCCCCAATGGCAATATCGCTCTGGGCAAGTTGGCGCAGGCGATGATTCAGGGCGCGAAAGTCCTCGCGGTGGAGGGCAACTTCGACGATGCCCTGCGCTTCGTGCGCGAGATCACCGAGCAGTATCCCATCACGCTGGTGAATTCTATTAACCCGTTCCGCATCGAAGGACAGAAGACGGCATCGTTCGAGATCGTCGATGTGCTGGGCGACGCTCCCGAATACCACGTGCTGCCGGTGGGTAATGCCGGAAATATTACCGCCTACTGGAAAGGCTATACGGAGTATCGTCAACTGGGCAAATCCAGCCGGTTGCCGAAAATGCTCGGCTTCCAGGCCGCGGGTTCCGCGCCCATTGTGCTCGGCCATGTCGTCGAGCACCCGCAGACGGTGGCCACCGCCATCAAAATCGGCAACCCGGCCAGCTGGCAGAGCGCCGTCGCCGCCCGCGATGCGTCCGGCGGGTTGATTGATATGGTGACCGACGAGGAGATCCTCGCCGCCTATGCGTTGCTGGCGCGCCTGGAAGGCGTCTTCGTAGAACCGGCCTCCGCGGCATCCATTGCCGGCGTGATCAAGCTGGCCTCCAACGGCTTTTTCCCGCAGGAGGATGCGCGCGTGGTATGCACCGTGACCGGCCACGGGCTCAAAGATCCCGACAATGCCATCAAGCAGGCCGATCCGGTTTGCGTTGTGCCCGCCGAGATGGGGGCCATCATGAAAGCGATCGGGTATTAGCTTTCCCCCTGATCACATTGCGGTTACAGGAGAAGACGATGTCCGAGCAGATTGAACAGACCGTTGATAGTGTGGAACAACCGCGCAAGCCATTGCCCATCGGGTGGTATGCACTGACGGGTGCGCTGGCGCTCATCATTATCGTGCTGTTGATCAAGGGCGGTATCGCTGCCAAGCGCTTTGATCAGCAACTGAAGCACGAACGCGCCACCCTGCAGGCCGAGATCGAGAAGATGAAATCACAGCACGAACTCGACCTGATGCATGCGATGGAAGAGAAGGGCAAGGCGATCGTCAACACCTTTGCGGCCGTCGAGCCGAATCTGATGCTGACCGGCAACCAGCGCGACGAAATGTTCCGCGCGTTGTTGGGCGACAAGCAGATCGCGTATGTGGCACTCGTTGATGCTGCCGGCAATGTCTATGCCGCGACGGACCTTGCGCTGGAAGAGGAAGGGACATCGCCACTCAAAGATGGCATTACCTTGCGCGGGAAACCCGGCCATGGCGCCGACCTCGAAGTATCCGGTCCGGTGAAGGCCGGCGATCGTATCATTGGCGGCGTCCGCGTGGGCCTCACCCGCGCCGGGCGCACCGTGAACAGTTTAGCGACCCCCCCGGCACAATCCAAGTCGCGTTGATGCGGAGGAACCTTCATGTCCACTACGACCAATAGTCAAGTCCTGCTGCGCACCGAACTCGGTGATGTGCAGTTGCTTAACCGCGGCAAGGTGCGCGATGTGTACCTTGTCGATGACGCGCGGCTGCTCTTTGTGGCATCCGATCGCATCTCCGCCTTTGACGTTGTCATGCCCAACGGCATTCCCGATAAAGGGCGGGTGCTGACGCAGATTTCGCTGTTCTGGTTCAGCAAACTCAACGAGTTGGTGACGACGACGCATTTACGCAATCATCTGATCACCGCCGATGTCAGTGTGTATCCGCCGCGGCTGCATCAATATCGCAACCAGCTCGAAGGGCGCAGCATGCTGGTGCGCAAGGTGAAAATTCAGCCTGTTGAGTGCATTGTGCGCGGCTACCTCTCCGGTTCAGGCTGGAAAGAATACCAGGAGAAGGGCAGCATTTGCGGCATCAAGCTGCCGGCAGGTCTGCGCGAGTCGGATAAGCTGCCGCACCCCATCTTCACGCCCTCCACTAAAGCGGAGTCCGGGCATGACATCAACATCTCCCCGGCGGAAGCGGCGAAGATTGTGGGCGGGCATATCGCCGAGCAACTAGCCGAGTTGAGCGTTATGCTCTACCAGACGGCAGCAGATTATGCGCTCACGCGCGGCGTCATCATCGCTGACACCAAGTTCGAGTTCGGACTGGATGAAGGCGGCAACCTGGTGCTCGCCGACGAGGTGCTCACCCCGGATTCTTCCCGCTTCTGGGATGTCGAACAGTACGAGCCCGGCCGCCCGCAGGACAGCTTCGACAAGCAGTATGTGCGGGACTATCTGCTCACCCTCGACTGGAACAAGGAACCGCCCGGCCCGATGCTCCCCGACGAAGTGGTGCAGGGTACGCGCAAGCGCTACCTGGAAGCCTATAGCCGCTTGACCGGGAAAGAGCTTGAATAGTGATTGGGCGTTCGTAGGTCGTGGGAGTATTCCAGGTAATGCTCCCCACCCACCCATGCAAGAGGGGCCGCGTTAGCGGCCCCTTCTCACTGCTATCTTCCCGCCTCCCGCGGCGTTCATGCGCGTCCGCCCACCGCGTCGATGCGCTGGGCCATCGCCAGCACCTCCCGCAGTTGCGCCAGCGGCCACATGGTGGTGGCATCAGAGAGTCCCTGCTCGGGGTCGGGGTGCACCTCCATGAACAGGGCATCGACCCCGACGCCGACCGCGCCGCGGATGAGGGCGGGGATAAATTCGCGTTGCCCGCCGGTCGCCGTGCCGGTGCCGCCGGGGAGTTGCGCGCTATGCGTAGCGTCGAATATCACCGGATAGCCCAGGTCGCGCATCACCGCCAGCGCGCGCATATCGACGATCAGGTTGTTGTAGCCAAAGGTGGCGCCGCGCTCGGTGAGCAGCAGTTGATGATTCCCTGCGGCGGTGAACTTGCCCACCACATTGCGCATATCCCATGGCGCCAGGAACTGCCCTTTCTTTACCGAGGTCGGCTTGCCGGTCTCTGCGGCGGCGATCAGCATATCCGTCTGGCGGCAGAGGAACGCGGGCACCTGCAGCAGATCGACCACTTCCGCGAGCGCAGCCGCCTGCTCGGGGGCATGGAAATCGGTGCACACCGGCACGTCGAACTGGCGGCGCACTTCGGCGAGGATACTCAATCCCTCATCGAGGCCCGGGCCGCGGAAGCCGGCGATGGAGGTGCGATTGGCCTTATCGAACGAGCCCTTGAAGATGCAGGGCATGTGCAACGCGGTGGTGATGCGGCAGACTTCCTCGGCGATGCGCAGGGCCATGTCGCGGCTTTCCAGCACGCAGGGGCCGGCGATGAGCGCCAGCGGGTGTCCCTGACCGATGGTCACGGAGGCGATGGTTACATTATGCATGGTCGTTCCTTACGGTCGTGAACTCTTGTATGGGCTGAGTGCAGCAGACTTACCGGCAGATGAAGCTCTCGACGACTGAGCGCACGCGTTCCAGATCATCCGGCGTATCCACACCGATCGAGTAGGCGTCATCCATCTCGACCATTTTAATGCGGTAGCCGTGCTCCAGAGCGCGCAACTGCTCCAGTTTCTCGACTTCCTCCAGCGGCGTGGGCGGGAGCGAGGCAAAGGTGAGCAGAAAATCGCGGCGGTAGGCATACAGGCCGATATGCCGGCGCCAGGGTCCGTGATCGTGTCGCGGGTCGCGCACGATCGGGATGGGCGCGCGCGAGAAGTAGAGGGCAAATCCCTGCTGGTCGGTGACTACTTTCACGACATTGGGGTCCTGGGCGCGCGTCAGATCGGGCATGGGCACCATCACGCTGCTCATGGGGATAGTGTCATCCTCCAGGAGTGGGGCGATCACCGCGTCAACGGTGGCGGGATCGAGCAACGGCTCGTCACCCTGGATATTCACCACGATGGTCGTTGCGTCGAGCTTCCTAGCCACCTCGGCCAGGCGGTCTGTGCCGGTGGCATGCGCCGAATCGGTCATGACCGCTTCGCCGCCGAACGCGCGCACGGCGTCGTAGATGCGCCGGTCATCGGTGGCCACCAGGACTTCATCCAGCTGTTTGGCGCGGCATGCGCGCTCATACACGTGTTGGACCATGGGGCGTCCGGCGATGTCCGCCAGCGGCTTGCCGGGGAAGCGGCTTGACTCGTAACGTGCGGGAATAATACCGATTATAGCCATGAGAACTCCACTGTTGCGCTGGGCAACACCTCCGGGGATCAACCCCGGGTACCAATAAGTTTCTCCGTTGTCGGCAGGTCTCCTGCCTGAAACGCGCGTGATTCACCCTTGACGAGTTGGGGGCGACCCCGGTACAGTTCAGCGGAGGAGTATTGCATGTCGTCAGTATGCGCCTGTTGCACGGTGTTTTTTCGCGCCACTCGCGAAGAGTTGGTTACACGTTACGAAGCGATGGTGGATCCTGCCAACGGGTATCTCACCGACGTCGAGGCGGGGTGGTTGTTAGTGGATGCCACGGCATCGGAGACGGCGGACTGGCGGCGGGAGACGGATATTGCGATCGATCTCTCCGATGATGGGGTCATCGCGCTCTCCGTCTTCCTCAACGGGCCAAGCTGGGCGTTGGCCGTGGCGCAAGATGCTCGACCCGGCCCGGTGGCCGTCTACGATCCGGACGACACCGACGTGCTCGATGCCCTGCCGCAGAAGCTGATGGATGTCGAGAGTGCGCTGGGCATGCTGTTTCCCGATGATGTGGACGTCGATGAGGTCGATGCGATTTTCGGCGCCGTGCTGGAAGGCGTGATGTCCCCCGACGAGGGGATGACAGAATTGCTGACCATGCTTGGCTGCCGGCGGGATTGGTTGCGCTGGTCGTGGTGCGAGACGATTCCCGAGCAATTGTTCACCGACCCTGACCTTGCCCACCGCGTGACCCCCCTCGGCGAAGCGCGGCAGTTCTGGGAGGAGTAGTCCGTGAGAAGCTGTTTTGACCGTCTCTGTCCGGTCTCGCGTGATCTGTTCGCGGCGGCTCGTCTGGGGTCTCCTGACCCTATCGGTCCTGGATAGCGCCTCGGAGCCCCCAGACCAGCAGTCACGAACATCTACAACGCGATCCGCGAACAGATCCTGTGGACACAGCTTCGTATCAGCGGTTCGTGGGCTGGAGCGCGGCGCGGATGATGGATTCCACAATGGGGGCAGCCATGGCGCCGCCGTGGCCGCCGTGCTCCACCAGCACGGCCACCGCGACCCGCGGGGCATGGGCCGGGGCATATCCCACGAACCAGGCGTGATCCTCGCCGCCGGGATTCTGCGCCGTGCCCGTCTTGCCGGCGATGCGCAGGGCGGGATCCAGTTGCCGCGCCGTGCCCTCGCCGACCACGGCGCGCAGTCCGCGCGTAATGCGCCGCACCGTTTCCGGTTTCAACCCGATCAGCTCAGGTTCGGTTGCGGGATATTGCCGGTCGCCGACGCTGCGCACCAGACGCGGGTGCACCAGCTTCCCACCGTTGGCGATGGCGGCGATCAGGCGCGCGCTCTGCAGCGGCGTCACTTCCAATGCCGACTGCCCGATGCCTGTCTGCAGCGTATCGCCCACTCTCCAGTGCTGTCCGTGCGCTTTTGCCCACTCCGGGTCAGGGACTGTACCCTGTGACTCGCGCAGTACGTCAATCCCCGTCGTTGCACCGAAGCCGAAGCGGCGTCCCATCGCGGACAGTCGGGCAATGCCCACCGCCTCCGCCTGTTTCATGAAGGCCACGTTGCAGGAGTGGGCAATGGCTTCGGTCAGACTCAACGCCCCGTGCCCCGACCGTTTCCAACAGTGGATGCCGTGGTATACGCCGTCGCAGTAATAGTAGGTGTTGGGCTGGACTTCGCCCGCTTCCAGCGCGGCGGCGGCGGTGACGATTTTGAACACCGATCCCGGCGGGTAGCGCCCGCGCGTGGCACGGTTGATTTCCGGCATCTGCGATCCATGCAGCCAGGC
The DNA here is from genome assembly GCA_020060775.1 of Armatimonadota bacterium. Classification (GTDB taxonomy): domain Bacteria; phylum Armatimonadota; class Hebobacteria; order CAIYQO01; family CAIYQO01; genus JAGUZN01. The sequence continues at coordinate 15,689 of JAGUZN010000310.1, read as the reverse complement.
GAGCATCTGGCGGGAGACCTTGCCGGAGAGGACGTTGAGATCGTAGGCGGGGGCACTGGCCAGTGCGAGGATATCGCCGTTCGCCGGATCGAGCACCACCGCGGCGCCGCGATGCCCGTGCAATCCCTGCTCGGCTGCGCGTTGAATGGCGACATCCAGCGTGAGGGTGATCGTCTCACCGGGCACGGATGGCTTGGTGGACAGCGTGCGCAGCACTCGCCCGCGCGCATCCACCTCCACCTGTTCGCCGCCCTCCATGCCGCGCAGTTCGGATTCGAATTCGCGTTCCAGACCGGCCTTGCCGAACAGGTCGCCCAACCGGTAACCGGCATTGGCGTGCGCCGCCAGTTCCTCGGCATTAATTTCGCGCAGATAGCCGACGATGTGCGCGGCCGTCGATGCGCCCGGGTAATGACGGATCGGTTCGATTTTCAGATACACGCCCGGCAGAAAGGCGAGTTCTTCCTCCAGGCGACTGACTATCTCGAGAGTGAGCCTACTGCCGATGCGCACCGGCTGGTAGCCCGGAAAGCGATGGCAGTACTCGAGTTGCGCCCGTGCCGCCTTGAGGTCGGGGAAGAGGCCAATGGCCACCAGACGTTCCAGCAGCGTATCCCAGTCGTCGCGCGGCACCTCGCCGGAGACCAGCCAGACTGACAGCGCCGGTTTGTTCGTTGCGAGGGGGTAGCCCTGGCGATCCACAATTAACCCGCGCGGCGCGGGCGATCGCACCCAGCGCAGGTGATTGTATACGGACATCTGCTGCCAGTAGTCGCCCTGCAGTAATTGCCAGTAGGCCAGACGCAGCAGGAAAATGATAAAGATGAGGAGCAACGCCCCCCGCAGCATCGCCATGCGCGGCACGCGCAGGTAGATGCCCGCCGCGCACAACGCCGCGCCCACCACCAGGCTCACAACCAATAGCGTCAGGGCCAACGGAGTCATGGGTACACCGTGGGAGGGCGAGAATTCAGGCCTCGCCTAACGAACGCTTGCGAATGCCGTCGAACATGTTGTCGACATTCGCTTTGGCCAACTTGCCGATCACGTTCTTGATAATGGGGCCGATGAGCGGGACATTGATGTCGCACTCCAACTGCATGTGCATCCGCGTGCCGCCGTCCTGCGCGACGAACGTCCACACGCCGTCATACTTATCCCAGTCGCCACCCACGGCACGGAAGCGGCAGGTGTGCGCTGCATCATCCCATTCGTCCATCTCGCGCCAGCGAATCTTTCGGTTGAGCTTTTCCACCACGCCGACCCATTCGGAGACGAAGCCGGTTTCGGTGTGCTCGATGATGGTCACCGATTCCACGTCAGAAAAGAATTCCGGGAATCGCTCGATATCTTTAGACACCGCGTACACGGTCTCCAGCGGCGCCGGGATATGTATTTCACTTTCAATGACTGGCATGTGATACGACCTTTCGATAGACTACATCACTATTTGGCCGAAGGGGGAGGGGATTCCTGCAAGGCGGCAGTGATGCACGCTTGCCTGGCCATGCGACGGGTTGGAGAGGAGAGCTGCTTGTTATCGAGAATATGTACCATACCGTATCAGAATTTTTTTCACACGGAGGACCGTACTATGAGCACCACCACCATGCCGCAGGCCGGCCAGGCCGCCCCCGACTTTTTGGCCGTGAATCAGGCCGGCGAGACCATTCGCCTGGCGGATTACCGGGGGAAATGGGTGGTGTTATACTTTTATCCGAAGGATAATACGCCCGGCTGTACCAAGGAAGCGTGCAGCCTGCGCGACCACTTTCAGGCGATCAGCGATGTCAATGCGGTGGTGCTGGGGGTGAGCCTGGATTCCCCGGCTACCCACCAGAAGTTCATCGCGAAATTTGGGCTGCCTTTCACGCTCATCGCCGATACGGATGCCGCCGTTTCCACGCTGTACGGCGTCTACGGCGAGAAGGTGCGCTGCGGGCGCACCAGCGTCGGCATCACCCGTACCACCTTCCTTATCGACCCGCAGGGGATCATCCGCACCGTCTTCACCAAAGTGCAGGTGGAAGAGCATGGGGATGAGGTGCTGGCGGCGATCAGGGATGCCGACTGACGAAGTTCACTCCCGGGGGCGGGCGGCCAGTTCGTGGTAGCGGTCGGGCCATTGGGCGAGAAACACGCTGTACGGCTCGCCCCCCAGTTCCTGGTAGACGAGCGCCAGCGGCATGCCCTGCGCCAATCGATCGAGCATGTGCGGCAGGCGATCCTGGCCGATCTTCTGCAGGAGCACGGTCGTCATGGCGTGCGCCTGGGCATAGGCCTGCTCCCGTGTGTGTGCATCGACCGCGCGAAAGGCATGATCCAGCATGCGCCCGCTCCATGGTTTGGCCGGCAGTTGACCGCCCTGCATGCCGGCCCACTGGCCGAAGAAACAGGCCAGCCCCTCATTGAACCAGATGGGAACCCCTTCTCCCTGCGTCCGCCGGGCAATCGCCAGGTGCACCATTTCATGCCGCAGCAGGTTAGCAAATTCATCGCGGGCGGCTCGCGTGTTCGGCCAGCGCGGCGGCACGTACAACACCAGCGCATCGGGCAGCGAGAAGGCCGCCGAGGGCATCTCCTGTTCGGTGAGCAACACGGTATGCGCGTACAGCGTGTACGCCCGCCAGTCGGAGAAGGCCAGCACGCGGAAGTCCTGCACGGGCAGGCCGGTGACCGTCACGATACGGTGGTGGGCATCGGCGACCGCCAGATACAGCGCATCGGCGAGCAGGGGGGAGTCGTAACGCAATTCGAAGTGGGCGGTACGCTGATATTGCGTTGGTTCCAGCGACGCCTGGCTGGCCAGCTTGTGCAGGATGGCGGCCCAATCCTGCAGCCACTCGCGCATGTCGGCTGACCGGTCGCGCTGTTCGAGCCGGCGGAAGGTTTGTCGTGCGCCGGGGAAATCGCCGGCCAGGGTTTGCACGGTCGCATAATCGGCGAGATTGGCGGCATCCTGGGGGGCGCGGGCGAAGTACAGGGCATAGGCGTCGGCAGCCTCGGCGAATGCCCCGCCGGCCCGCAAGGCGCGCGCATGCCAGAGGAGAAACTCGCTGTTGGCCGGATCGCGCTGGGCGGCGACGGCCAGATGCTCCGCCGCCATACGGTAAAAGCGCATACCATAGCAGGCCCGGCCGAGCCAGTGGCGGATGCTTGCATCGTTGGGGGAAGCCTGGATCAACGGATAGAGCGCAGCGTAGGCGGCTTCATGCTCGCCCTGCGTCACCAGGCCCATGGCATCCAGCACCGCACCCTGCTGTGCACGCAGCGGCATGCACAGCAGGGCGATAGACAGTACGGCCAGGATGACGACACCGGTGCGCATCATGCCAGGCATTATAACATAGATGGCGCCGTTCAACAGAACTGCCGTCAGGCGAGCACCGCGCCGGCCATCTCCTTGCTCATCGCCGGGAAGGTCGTCTGCGTCAGCGCATCGGCGAGGTCGTCCGGCACGAGTTCGCGCAACGACACCACGCGCCCTTCCTCCGCGCTGATCACCGAGGCATAGCCGAGCGCTTCGGCGAGGAAGGCCTGGTCGATGGTGGTATGCGGTTGCGCCACCCCCGTGGCCACTTGATAGAGGTGCTGCGTCATGGCGCCATCGCCGTTGTAGTGGTTGCGCATGAGATAGTCGAAGTGGTATTCGTAGCGGTCGCTGGTGGTGCCGTAACGGGGGCAGAGCGTGATCTTTCCGCCGAATTCCGCCCCGAGATCGATATCCATTGCTCCTAAATCGCCGACGATCTGATAGTCGCGATGGTGGAAGCTGCGCGGGGAATAGAAGACCTGGCTGTAGGTGCCGTGAATGCCGGTGTCATACTGGATGAGACAGATCTCGTCATCCGGCACGTCGACGATGCTGGAGAAGGGGCAGAGGTCGTCCATGTGACGAATCTCATCAAAGGCATACTCGCCGACCCAGCGCTGCATGATATTGGTGGTGCTCTCCGGGCAGGTCATGCGGTCCGCGCAGTCGCGGCAGCGCAGGTCAGGGCTTTTGTCGCCGCCGAACACCATTTGCTTCGCGCTGGAAAAGACGCTCACCGGACGGGCATCCAGCAGCCATTGCATGACATCGAGATCGTGCGTGGCTTTCTCGAGCATCATGGTGCCACTGCGGTGCTTCTCGCGCCGCCAGTTGTGGAACATACCGTTGCCGTAGTGACAGTACTGGATGAAATGTGCCGAACGCACGCGCCCGATCGCCCCCTGCGCAATGAGTTCTTTGGCCTTTTGCAGGATCGGCGCATAGCGCATGCAGTGTCCGACCATGACCGCCGCCGGATAGGCGCGCGTGAAGCGTACAACCTCGCAAATGCGTTCCCAGGTGGAATCGAGCGGTTTCTCGACGAAGACGGGGATGCGGCTTCCCTGCATGCCCTGCAGATTCGCCAGGTGGAACTCATTTGGCGAGCCGATGATCACGACATCCAGCACTTCGTTCGCCAGCATCTCGGGGACGGTAGGGTAGCGGTTTGGGCGGCACTGGTACTCTTCACAGGCCTGCGCAAAACGTTCGTCGCTCGGGTCCACCACGGCCACCGTATGCATCAGGCCGCCGGTGGCCCGCTCGGCGGTCTGCCCGACGTGGCCGCCACGGCCACCAAATCCGATAATGCCGACATTGAGGGTTTTCATGGTCACTCCTTTTGGTGGGTGCTGTTGGTACAGGTAGCCCCGGTGGTATACTCCGGTGGCGCATCGTTTCTAATGTTCGAGCCCTTCATTTGTTTCGCTGCAGTTTACGTGGGTCCTTCACTTAGCGAGAGCAAAATCGTACCAAAGTCGCATGCCGATCGGGGGAGACGAATCGAGTTTGCCATCACACTGTTCCGATGCGCCTGGCGTGAATGCGTATCTGATCTGATTATGCCGTCAACGGCAAACCGCCGACTTGATGCAGCCAGTGCCGCGTCCATTCCACGGCCTCAAGCTCCAGGTCAGCAATGCTACTGGAGACGAAGATCATCCCTTCGATTCTTCCCTCGCGCAACCAGCGCAGTCCGGTCGTGCACTGATGCTCCATCGTGGCAATGGGCATGGGCCGCTGGTGGTGGAAATCCCACATGTAGCATCCCAGCAGTGTCCGTTTGTTCGGGGCGATGGCTTCCAAACGCGCCATATTCGTGTCGAGGTTGGCGAGATCATCGGTTTCCCAATGCCAGAGAGTCAATATGTCGCAGGGATCGAGATACTCGGCGATGGGCTGCGCGAGGTCGCGACTGTAGATGACGGTCCAGAGATCGAGTGGGGGCGTGGCGGCATGGAGTTTTCGGCGATACTCTTCCAGGACAGCCACGTCGGCGCGACCCAGTGCTCCCTGTTCTTCAGGCACACAGAAAAAATCATCCATGACGGCACCGGTAATATTGGGATATTTGGATGCCAGGGCGATCACCTCATCCAGATCCGACTGGTAATCATTGCGCGCGGATGAACTATCGCCGAGGATCGACCACGCCACCTGTTGCAGCGGGCGGAAGGCGATCGCATAGGGGTCGAACGGCGCTTGCGGATTGTCGCCGAACACGATCATGCAGGCATTGGGCACGTCCAGGTAGCAGGCGCTCTCTACGGGTGTCATGCGCGATACGCCGGTCAGGCCATACATGCCGTTATAGCTGCCGGCGGCGTGCGTCCAGATCCACATCCGGTCTCTGACCACCGTCATCATTGCGCTCCTTCCACACGCACGGGCTGGCCGTTCCAGGTGATCTGCGCGGCATCACCGACCACGCCGGTGATTTGGCCATCCTCCAGCCGCACGGCACACCAGGAACCGCCGTGTATGATGAGCGTACCGCCCTGCACCTGTATGTGGGCTTTCACTGCATGTGGCTTGCGCGGCGGTCGGGCGCGTGCATAGCGGTCAGGCACCAGCGCTTCCTCGGCGATGTGCCCGTGCGCCACCGCCAGCACCACCTGGCGCATCGGATGCTGCGGACCGGCGAAAATGCGCAGGTAGGTTCCTTCAGCGAATGTCTCTGCAACTGGCTTGGTCAGCGCGGCCAGCAGGTTGACCAGATCCTCGCGCGGATCGAGTTGCGAGAGGTAGTAGAGCGGGAGGCGCGGCGAGCGCACGTACAGCAAGTCGCCCTCGGCATCATAGGTCGCCTGGCCATCCGTCACTGTCATGGGGTAGGCGAAGTCGAACCATTCCGGCTCCCACTGATTCAGGGGCACGGGAGCGTGGTGCGCGTGGTAAGCAGCTTCGTATTGCGCGAGGGTGAAGGGCGCAGTACCGAGCAGGTTGACGAAGGTTTCACGCAGGTCAACGCCGGCGTCGGTAAAGGAGGGTGGGGGGCCGACGAAGACGACCGGGATGCCCGCCTCGGCCATGGACAGGATTTTGCAATAGGTCGCTTCCGGCAGCGCATAGGCGTAGGGCACGAGGAGCACCCGGTAGCGCCGGCCGTGAATGGTAAAACCCTGCGCATCGATCACAGCATCGGCGATGGACTGCAGGCCCACCAGTGTGGCAAACAGTCCACGGTCGGCCAGATGCAGCGCCGTATTGCCGCAATAGGTGTAGTATACGCGTGAGAACCATTTTGGCAGCGCCGCAATCCCTTCCCAGAGAAAGAGCCAGGCAATGTCGGATTGCGCGGCCATGCCCTCGTCGAGCAACGCATCGAAGGCATCCAGATCCCTGATCTCCTCGATGGCCCGCGTGCGCAGCGGTTCGAAACGAAAGTTGACGATATGTTCAGTAAAGTGCGAGAAGAAGATGTTGAACCAGTTGACGTGAAAGAGTTTCTTGAAGCGATTGGCAAAACGCATGTTTTCGACTGCCGGCACTTCCGCCGTCCAGTCGTTATAGTAGGCATCGCGCAGCCCCAGTTCCAAGCGTACGCCGTCCGCTAACAGATAATGAAAGGCCTGGTAGCGCAACTCGACATCCCAGGAGCCGTCTGTCCAGGCTGCGGTGAGTACTCTCCCGAGACGGAAGTAATCGATGACTCCTGCTGCAAGATCCATCGGCAAGCCCGACCAGGTCTGATGCGTGCCGAAGAAGAGTTCTTTGCCGAAGCCCTCGACGGCATAACGATTATGCTCCTCCTGCGCCTGCAGGTTCATCGTATTCAGTGTCCGGTAGTAATCACTGCGAATGCGGACAGCCTGCGCGGTATCGGAGAGGTGATCCAGGTAGATGAGGTTCGGCAGCAGTTCATAGCCGTTTTCACGCCGGAACAGCTCCAGGAAACCGCGGCCCGCTTTGAAATAGCCGGGATGGCCCATGCCCTTGGCCGGCTCGTCCCACCCGAAGCCATCCAGCGCCACATCGCGATACTGCGCGATGAGCTGTCGCTGCGCTTCCAGGGAGGCCGGATGTGCAAGATCCGCCTGTCCCCACATCCGGAAGGCGATATACGCCACCAGCGGGCCGTTATACGTATCGGAAAGACGACCGCGCACCTGCACACCCTGCACTGGTTTGGCGCAATTCTGCCACGTCCATTCGATCTCTGTGGCCGGGATGTGCTGGTAGCCCGCGCCGTCAGGGCAATAGATCGCGACCAGATCGTCGAGCACGCAGGTGCCTTCCCAGGTCGGGGGATTTGCCACGCTCACGGTGAAGATCCCATCGTGCGCGGTGGTCTCGGCACTACCGTACACCAGCATTACCGCATCGGGATGGGACTCGACAAACGGGGCATCCCAGAAGGCGTGATCCGTATCCAGTACAAACTGCATGCTTAGCTGGTGGGCGATCACCGCCAGTTGCTTGATGCAGTCATGCACCGGGGCGTCGCACACCGTCCAGCGCATCGAGCGGACGAAACAGACTGCCACGACATAGCCATGATCCGCCATCTCCTTCAGGTAGGGCAGTGCCAGTTGGGGGTCATACACCCAATCCGGCGAAAGAATGAATCCAGCAACTTGTTTGCCAGCGTTTGTTGACATGGGAATTCCTGACGTGTTCGAGCATTTGGTCGCGGCGAATCCGGCAGACAGCAGGCCGGGAAATCGCTATGCGGACTTTGTACTGCCTGCAATACGACCGGTCGTATTGCATAATAGAGCGATTATCATATGAGGTCAATATACGTGGGCGAAATATTCACACGACCGCTCAATCAATATGGGAATACTAACGAATCATCATCAACGGCCGAGCGGCTTCACATCAATGAGAGCGGATTCCCCACGCGCGATGTCGAACGACCACGCCAGGTAGCCATGCATGTCCGATAGCACCTGCGCAATTTCCGTGCCGTTGGCGGTGATACGGTAGGGACATGCCGGCGTTAATACCGCACTCATGCCCATGCGCCCGGCGTAAAATGGCGTGGTGATGCGCGCCTGCAGGATGCCCGTTGGGAGATCGACCTCAGTAGTGATCAGTGCCTCCTGCCCGACCTGCACGCGGCCGGGAGTGCGGCGAGCCCGCCAGAGGGCGAGGACGGGCGTGCTCAAACCGGAGAAGCGGCTGTTACCCGCGCCATGCCCGTCGTGCACCTGAAACTTCTCCCAGCAGCAGAGGGTCTGCGTGTGGTTCATCTCCCACAGGGCCAGCACGTTGTCCGCCAGTCGCGTCGCGGCATCCATCACCCCCAGGTTGTAGAAGGCTTTCCAGAAGAACCATTGCGGGGGAATCCAGATTGCCCCGTTCCAGTATCCGTCACGCCGGTAACACGGATTATCCTGCGCGACCACGGTGACGCCGTAGGGCGTCCAGAACTGCTGCGGGGAGAGCACGGAGGCCAGCAGTCGCTCCTGCCGCGCGGCATCGACGGAACCCGACAGCAGCGGCAAGCACTCGTACAGGCCGCGGCTGCGGAAGAAGCCTTCTTCCCCGTCCACGCGGTTGTAGAAACAGCCGTCCCCCTCGTGCCAGTAATGTGCATTGATGGCCGTTTCCGAGGCGGTGATCAGCCGGTCGTATTCCGGAATATCTTCAAGCTGGTTAAGCACATGGGCGATGAGCCGGAGCAGCTTCAGGTGGCGCACGGCATGCGCGGTTAACCCCACCTGTTGGAGATGCTTAAAGGTGCGGTCGGGATTGAGCGGCAGGGTTTGCTGGTAATCCCAGGCGAACGGCCAGCCATCGGCATAGACGATGGCCGGATAATCGTCCGCGCCGTTGCAGTTGCGCCGCGAGCGAAGGATGCCGTCATGTTCAGGTCCCGGCGTCAACGCCGGATAGCCATACATCGCCATCACCAGCCGTTGCATCAGCGGGTAGTGCTTTGCCAGGAGCCGCGGGTCGCCGGTCAGTTGGTAGAGTTCCCAGAGGGCGTACAGCGCAGTGACGATATACGAGCCGTAGCTGAACACCTCGTCGCCGCAACGCGCGGGATCGGGCATCTCGGCGATGATCGCTTCCGCAACGGCCGGGTCCATCTCCACCGCGCCCACCGCCGTCATCCCCACATCCCAGAAGAAGAATCGACTCCACTGCCGGGCGGGGATCATGCGGTTGGTCATGCCGCCGTGTCGAAACGCATGCGTGTACTGCTGGTTGTGCAGTGTCTCCCACCACTCGTGCTGATAGGGCAACACTTCGGTTGATGGCTCAGCGAAGGCAACGGGGTGGGGGCGGTCAGCAGCTTTGCTCTCCATTCCGGTGAAGAGGTCGATGCTCGCTGAGCGCTGAGTTCCCGCCAGCACGGTCACGGGGAAGGTGGACAAGCGCAGGCGATGCTTATGGCGCACCGTCGGGTTATCGGGATCGTTGGAGACTTCGGCGTTCGCCGGGAAGTTGATCCAGAAAGCGGAATCCGTTTCGTGCATTTCGATAAAACTCAGGTCATCCGAAGCCAACTCCATCTCAACACCGGCCAACCGGAAGGCGCAGGTGCGCGCGTCCAGTTGCCGCAACTGATACTCGGGCAAATCGATCCCCGCACAGGGCGCGCAGTACAGGTGTAATTCCCATTCGCGGTCTTCATCGCTCGGGTTGTCCATTTGCAGATCCATGCGCAGGCGGCCTTGCTCGTTGGCGGTGAAGGTGGCGAGAACGCGGATATCATCACGCTCGGTAGGCAGATACAGGAACGACCAGCAACGACGCTCGAGATCGATCTGCCAACCCAGTACACGAAATTCGTGGTTCTGTTGAAAGCGCTCCGCGCCAACGATATAGCGGTGGAAGATGTCGAGCGCGGGGTGCGTCTTGTAGGTGGGGAAGTTCTGGTACATCACCAGGATGCACTCGATCGCTCCCGGCTCACCCCAGCGCGGCACATACACGGCATTGGCGCCGTACGCCACGGAAGAGAACGGAACCCATTGCGACGATCCGACCGGATAATCCATCACGATTCCTCAACTCCATGTGCATGTCATCGACAACATGCCTTTGGATATCTGATGTTAAGGCTTGCCTGGTGTGGCAGGGGTAGTATACACTGAATGTGATACTCTGTCATACACTCTGCGCCATCGTTTACGCTTATGTTTGGAGCGTTGACAGGTGGCTCGGAGGCTGGTGTACCTTCCGCGTGAGGTATAGTTATGATGCATCGTGAGCGCATATTTGCCGTATTGAACCGCAAGGTGCCTGACCGGTTGCCACGGGAAATCAAGCTAACGGACCCGCTGTGGGAGACTTTCCATCGCGTGACTGGCGCGGAGGATGTGGCCGAGCATTTCGATCTCGAGGTGCGCGAGGTCTTCTTCCGCCCGCCGCAGGAGATGGGCGATTTTCACCCGTACTATCCGCATGGGTTGCCGCTGCTCATCAATCAGCCAGGCTGGGAGATCGGCGAGTGGGGGGTGGGGCAGACGCCAGGTTCGCTGTTGCACTTTACGCACATTGAAAGCCCGATGGTCAACCTGACCGATGTCGATGAACTCAAGTGCTATCCCTTCCCTGACCTCGCGAAACCGGAGCGTCATCAACACCTGGAGGCCGAGGTGGCCGCACACCATGCGCGCGACCTGTTCGTCGTCGGCTTCATGGAGTGGACAATCTTCGAAATCGCCTGGCACATGCGCGGCATGGATAATCTGTTTGCCGATATGGCGTTTAACGAGGCCTTTGCCGAGTACCTGTTGGAGCAGATCTGCGAGCGGCGCTGCTTCATGGCGCGGCGTTACGCCGAAGCCGGGGTGGATATGATCCGCATCGGCGACGACCTGGGCACCCAGCGCGCCATGCTCGTGTCCCCTGGGCTCTACCGCCAGTGGTTGAAGCCGTATCACGCCCGCGTCATCGCCGCCGCGCGTGCCGTGCGCCCGGATATCCACGTCAGCTATCACAGCGACGGCAACTGTTGGGATATGATCCCCGACCTCATCGAGATCGGCGTCACTGTCCTCAACCCCGTGCAGCCGGAATGCCTGGATATTGCCGCAGTGAAGCGCGAGTTCGGCCGCGACCTCGTGTTCTGGGGCGGCATCGGCACGCAGACCACCATGCCCTTTGCATCCCCGGAGGTGGTGTACGATACCGTACAGCGCACTATCGACACCCTCGGCCCCGCCGGCTACTTCCCCTGTCCGACGCATGTGCTGGAGCCGGAAGTCCCCTGGGACAACGTGCTCGCCTACCTCAAGGCTGTGGAGGACTACGCGCTCACGCCGGCGTAAATTGGCTTGCGCTGCCTGGTGAAACGTCTATTTGGTTTTCACGCGAAAGACCACCATCGTGTGATACCTGAACGGCGGTATCTCCACCGTCGCCTTGCCGTCGGACATAGCAGGGGTCAGCTTCTGTTCTACCGTCTGCTGTTCCTCCTCGAAGTGATAGGCCCTGAAGGCAAATGCGCTCAGTAACTCCTCTCCGGCATGCACGGTGACCTTGACCCCCGACAGCGGCTCCGGCTCGTCCACCCAATTCAGGTCCCATTTCTCGTAGGGCGGCTTGCGCAGAAGATGCACGATCAGGTCGCGGCCATTTGTAGTCTTGCGTTCGTACGCCAGTTCTTTCCACCAGATGTCCCTGGCATTCGACAGGGAAATGAGCTTATCGATCTCCTTTTCCGGGACAACCTTGATGTCGGGAGCCCACAGGAACCGCGAAAAGCGGGTCTGGAACTGGAACTGCGGCTCCAGGCTCGGCGTGCCTTCCAGCGATGCGACTTCAAGCCGCAGGTGCATCTGTGTCGCCGTGCCCATGGCCATGAAGTAATTGATGGTCGGCCAGCCCCACTTGGACGGCCCCGGATTCTTGTGGTCCATGGGAAGGCCGACATAGCCCACGATCGCGTTAGCCCCGTATTTCTGCACGATGTAATCGCGGTTGGCGCAAAAGCCCTGGAAACAGCCCTCGACCATGCCCCCCTGGCCCTCTGACCCCCTCATAGTATGCGACCATTCCATCAGCATGGCGGAGTTCTTCCATCCTTCGGTGAGGGCGCGTATCCATTCGTCGCTGACATCGTCCGGCGTGCCGCCGCTGCCGAGCAGCGCGTCGGGACCGTATACCGTCTTCAGGTATCTCGGGTAGTCGTAGCCCAGGTTGAACCAGGTTCCGAAATTCGGATCGTCTTCTTTCAGTATGGACATGTAGATGCGGGCGATGCGCGCATTGTGGGCGGCGATCTCCCTGCGGTCCCGCGACAGGTTCGTTTGGCCGTCGTAGGCAAAGCCGCGCCGGATCGTCGGCACGTCATCCAGGTACATGCCGGCGAAGTTATTTTCCCTGGCATACTGCACTACGCGCCGGGCGAAATACTCGACCGCATCCGGGTTGGCGAAATTCGAGGGCGAGTGCTGCCAGGGGGTGTATGTGCGGTCCAGGTACGGCTTCGTCGCCTGGCGCTTGGGTCCGATTTCGAGAGGCGAGGCGAGTTCCATGGGGTTAGGATAGCCCCCGTAGACAGGGTCCACGCCGAACTGTCCGTTATCATCGTAGAGCACGTATTCGGGGTGTTGCCGCATCGCCTCGTACCCCATGATGCCGTCGAAACTCTGGTTCTGGTAGAAGGTCGTCCGCATTCCCCTCTGCCGCCAGAATTTGATCGTTCCCTGGCGATGAGCGACATTGATCCGGTACCCCCCCTGGCCGGCAATGTATTCCTCGGCATCGTGTGAACGGACCCCAAAAGATGTCGGCTCACTGGCGAAGTAGTGGTTCATATTCCAGTAACGGCCACAGGTATGCATCTGCACGCGCAGCCACTCCTTCGCCACCTGGTAATACTCTTTCCACGCATCCAGCGTCTTGCCGCCGGCATCTTCACACCGCACTTCGAGGGCGCGGCCGAAGGTCTCAGGGCCGACGTTGTAGCCGAAACTCCATTTTCGCGTGCCGCCGGCGGCCATCGTGACGGAATCTCGCGCCACCTCCCGCACCGTGTCCAAGTCAATATGCAGCAGGGCAACCAGCGTTCCTTTCTGCACCGTGCCAGAGGTGTTCGCGATCTCGACCTCACATTTTGCTGCGTCGTTCTCATCGTACAGGATCTTGTCGTGTTTGATTCCGGTGATGGTGATGGCATCGCGCCGCGGATTCCGCACCCCCGACTTGTAGTTGTCCGCGCTCTGCGCCACCACGGCTGTTGCGACAGCAGGTTCCGCTCCCGCCACGGCTTCGCCCGAGAGCCGTTTCAGCACGCGCGTCATCACCAGCATCTGGTTGTACTGGGGAACCTGGACGGTCTTCATGCCGCTGGTCATGATATACGGTTCGATCGCAGCAATCTCCTTGCCCATGGATTCCGCAAGCTTGCCGTCCAGTGAGGCCGCCTTGGCCACGAAGCTCTTCACGGCGGCTTCATATTCACGCCGCTTTTTCAGGAACGCGTCGTCAGCCGCGACAATATCGAGATTCTCGATCAGCGCGCCGGTGCCGTACAGCGTTGCCTCCTCGGCGACGATGAGATCAAGCGCCGGGGTTGACGGGACGATGTCAACCTCGTCGATGTCAAGCGAGCCGGTCTCCGCGCACACGAATGGATGGACGTTCAACAAGGCAGGCGTTTTGACCAGCAGGTGACGATAGCGCACCCACTTTCCGCTGTCTACCTCCACCCTCCTGCTTTCGGCCGCTTCGCCCGGCTTGACCAGTTGCACCGTTTTACCGGCATCGTCCTGGCCCCATGACAGGACATTCATGTGAAGCCTTCCCTTGCTCCGCACCCAGACGGTATAGACCTGGTTGCCTTCCAGTTTCAGGCCGTGGTAGCCGGCCAGGCAGATGCCGCCGGAGAGTTTCGCGTAGCCGTCTGACTGCACCCCGCCGGTGCGCGGGAACTCGAGGGTGCCAGGATTGCCGTACACCCCCCACCACCACTGCGGCCAGTCCGCCACGTCGGGGCATTTCCACCCGTCGTTGCGGTACTTCTCCACGTTCTCCTGCGTGAAGTAGGGCGGGACGGGACCCCGGCTGCCGAAGCCGCGGTTGCGCACCTGGGCGTGGGCGGTGGCCGCGAACGCGAAACACGCCAGCAGCAAGGCGGATGCCGTGAATATGCTCATGAGCGCGCAATGCATCCGTTGTCCGTTTCCCGACAGATACTTTCGTATATTCATCGTCATCTCCATGTTAGTGGTCCATTCGCGTGAAGATATTTTTCACGAGCTGGCGCCAGCCGTCCCAACTCCACCAGGCGACCTCGCCGTCACCTTCCTTGCCGGTCGGACTCAAGGTGAGCAGCGCTACCTTGCCCTTTCCGTATTGGCCCAGCATCAGCGCCGGCTTGCCGCCCGCGGTCAGCACCACCTGCGTGTCCGCCTTCGGCGTCACGAAATGATGCCAGTACACTTTCGGTTGCTGTGCGAACGACACCCCGGCCAGCAGCGGGTCATCGGCCTTTACCGGGAGCAAATCCCACGACTTGCCCTTGCCCGCCCATTTCAGGTCGAACGGGCCCGACAGCGTCGCCGGCAGCACCTCGAGGAAGCGGGTGTCCTCGAACTCGCCGTTGCCCAATGCGTACGGCCCCCCCACGATCAGCAACGCGCCGCCCTGCGCGACGTAATCGCAGAGCATCTCGAATCCGACGTCGCCAATCGCTTTATAATTGACGTCGCTCAGCACCACGGCGTTGTACGAGAACAGCTCGTCGTAGCTGCCCGGGAAGGTCTCGATCGCATTCGGCGGGCAGTTCGCCCAGGTGAATGACGGCGCCGCCCCGGTTTTTCCTGTCCAACCCGCCAGCGCGTCGTCAATCTTCAGCAGGTGCGTGTAGAGCCCGAACACCACCAGGCATTTGTACTGGTTTGGCGCCGGGCGCGCGACCGTGGCGAAGTCGGGCTTGGCGAACACCTTCTGCTTGCGCGGCGGCTTGACGAAGTAGGCGTCGCCCTTCGAGCCCGCCAGTGCCTGGCCTTTTGTCGCGAAGGGATTGTACCGGCGTTCGTGCTCCGCGGTGTCCCCGGCGTAGAAGTATTCGTACCGCTCCTCTTTCCCGCCAGCCTGCACCACCGCCGTGATGACCACTCCGTCGGCCAGCGCCGCGGGCACGAAGTCGAACGTTTGCGCGACTTTGGCGAAGCCCAGCGTTTTCAGGGTGAACGTCTTTTCGGCCAGCACCTGTTTCGACTTCCAGCCGGTCACGGTGACGGCGATGTTGACATCCTTCAGCGGTTCACGGGTAGATGCGATCTCATGGGTGACATGGACCTTGCCGTCCTGCTCGTCGGGCCGGATGTCCGCTACCAGCCGTCGCGAGCCGTAGACAACATCCTTGAAGCCCGACACCGGCTTGATGAGGTACTGGAACGCAAAGCTCTTCCCCGGACTGACCGGGACCGATTCCATGAACCACTCGGCGGTGACGCCGCAGGTG
>JAGUZN010000216.1 GCA_020060775.1 Armatimonadota bacterium | reverse complement strand
GTTCGAGGATCGCGCCGTAGATATTGGGAACGTCGGGGCGTTTCATGGAAAGAACTTTCATGGGGCTGCAACCATCTGCTGTCGTGCGGCTGTGGCCCGGATCCAGGGGGAATCGTGTCTGACATGGCATCACCGGTCGAAACCATACTGGCTCAAGGCAAAGAGCAACGCATCAACGGCGAATACGATGAGGCCATTGCGTTGTTGCACAACGTTGTTGAGCAACAGCCGGACCTCGCCGAAGCTCACCTCGAACTCGGCTTGGCCTACTGCTTCACCGGCCTGTTCGAGGAATCCATTCACGAGTTGGAAATCGCCGCGCGCCTTGATGCCGACAACCCGGAAATTCAGTTGCACCTGGCAAAAACCATGACCATGCTCGGCCGGTACGAAGAAGGCCTGCATGGCTTCCAGGCTGTCCTGCAACTCGCGCCGCTCGGCGACCCTTTGCACGCCGAAGCAGCGCGGCAACTCTCCTATTTCCAACAGTTCGGATGATAGCGCTTCCTTCACTGAGCGACCTGCAACACGCTTCGTAGAGAAATCTCTGAAAACTCTTCCTGTTTCACGGGAAGAAGGGTTGCCAAGTGAATATGAAATTGCTATCCTACCAACGATTTGTCCGACGTTAGCGCATCGGGCACATACACCGTATCGCTGTGACTTCCTAGAGGAGACGAAAACCATGGCTGTTGACCTGCAAGCGCTTGCCGAGAGTATCATCAAAGGCAAGAAAGGACCTGCCGTCGAAATGACCCAGCAGGCCATCGACGAGGGCGTTGACCCCCAGACCATCATCAATCAGGGTCTGATTGGCGGCATGGCCGTCGTGGGCGAGAAATTCAAGAATAACGAATTCTATGTCCCCGAAGTGCTGATCGCCGCGCGTGCGATGAAGGAATGCATGGGCATCCTGAAGCCGCTGCTGGCCGAATCCGGCGTGAAGCCGGTCGGCATCGTCGTCATTGGCACGGTCAAAGGTGACCTGCATGACATTGGCAAGAACCTGGTGGCCATGATGCTGCAGGGGAATGGCTTCGAAGTGATCGACCTCGGCGTGGATGTCGCCCCGGAAAAATTCATCGATGCCGCCAAAGAGAACAAGGCTGAGCTCGTGGCCCTCTCCGCGCTGCTGACCACCACCATGCCCGGCATGAAGCAGACACTGGACGCCTTCGAGGCGGCCGGCGTGCGCTCCTCGCTGAAGGTGATGGTGGGCGGCGCCCCGGTCACCCAGAAGTTCTCCGACGAGATCGGTGCGGATGGCTATGCCCCGGATGCCGCCAGTGCGGTTGACCTGGCAAAGAGCCTGATCGGCGTCGCGGCCTAAGCCGTAACCAAAACGCACAGACAAATGGCCCCCGTATAGACGACGGGGGCCATTTCGTTTGCCCCACTCCGCCGCTCCTGCATTGCAAGACGGTCCGAGCGTTGACTCGTCTGAAAGAGGCTGTTCATCCGGGGCGGAAATCGGGTATAAATAGATTACACCTGATATCGATTCCCGCTCGGCTGATCGAGCATGACGATACCGATGGAGAAAAGACGATGTTCTGGCTTGGAGATCTGACCTTCCTACTGTTGATTCCAGCGATCCTGCTGTCGCTGTATGCGCAGTGGAAAGTCATGGCAACCTTTCGAAAATATGCGGAAGTACCAACGCAACGGGGCTTCACCGGCGCGCAGGTCGCGCAGTCGATCCTGCGAGGCGTAGGCACCGAAGCCGGCGTAGAAGCGCATGCCCTGGCTGAAGCTCGGACAGCCATTACCGGGGTCATCCTGGAGGCGGTCGGCGGCGAACTCACCGACCACTATGATCCGCGTGCCCGCGCCCTGCGCCTGTCGGAACCGGTCTTTGCCGGCAACAGCGTCGCTGCGGTGAGTGTGGCCGCGCATGAGGCCGGTCACGCCCTGCAGCATGCCGTGCGCTACCCTTACCTTGGCCTGCGATCCATGGTGGTGCCGGTGGCGAATATCGGCAGCCAATTGGCCTTCCCGATTATCATCCTGGGCATGTTCGTGGGCATGATGCCGCAGGCGATTAACCTGGCGATCCTGCTCTACATCGGCGTGGTGGCCTTCACCGTCATCACCCTGCCGGTCGAGTTCAATGCCAGTCGGCGCGCCCTGCTGGTCCTCGAACGCGGCGGCTACCTGACGGCCGATGAACTGCCCGGCGCCCGCGCGGTTTTGAACGCCGCGGCCTTGACCTACGTGGCCGCCACCGTCAGTGCGGTGCTCATGCTGCTGCGGCTGCTCATCCTGCGCAATATGTCGCGAGACTGACCGAGCGCCCCCAAACGCAAAACACACGGCCGGGGGATTCCCCCGGCCGTGTGTTTTCGGACAGCACCGGCAATCTCGACTTACTCGAGAATGACCAGTTTCACGGTGCGGCGACCCCACTTCAGCGCTTCGCTGCGGGTGGGGAAGCACACGTCGATCTTGTTCCCTTTGATCGCGCCACCAGTATCGGCGGCAATCGCCGGGCCATAACCATCCACGTACACGCGCGTGCCCAGCGGGATCACGCGCGGGTCCACGGCAATCACCCCGCGGCCGGCGCGCATGCCGATCGCCGTACGCCCATCAGCATACTTGCCGCAACTACCGGGGCCGGGGTCGTACGCCGTGGCGACCACGGACATCACGCGACGCCCATGCAGACCGCGAGACGGCAAGTTGCCGCGCACTACGATACGTGGCCGGGGCTTTTGCACCACGACCTGCTTCTGCACGGAATTCTGGGTCACGACGCCATCTTTCTTCCAGATGACGCGGGTCACTTCCGACACGCCAGAGGCGCCCTCTTCAATGACCACCGGATTCGTGGTCATGCGCCGGTCCCAACGCACGATCTCGTGCGGGGCAATCGTGACGCGATCGACCACAACCTCTTTCGTCACGCGGGTGATCGTCACGGTCATCCCATCCACCACCGGCTCGTGCAATGCCGGCACGCAGCGGTCATGTTCGTTCAGGGCAATGAATTCCTGGTGCAACAAGGTTTGCACGGTGTCCTTCTGCGTGGTCACCGTACGCTCCGTGCCATCGACGCGGATGGTAACGGTGTTCTTCTGCGGAGCGGATAGTGAGGTATCTTGCGCGGTCAGGGCAAATGTCGAGGTTAACGCAAACGCTAGGGTAAAAACGATGGTCTTGTTACACAAACTCCACCAGTGTTTGACGCAGGCCTGAGTCGCCTCAATGAGTTGACCTCTCTGGCTCATCGCGATCCTCCCCTCTCTATGAGAAGCTTGGTGATGCGCGTGGTGCTGAGCGGGCTGCCGAATATGCTGTGAAGTAGACTGAGAACGTTCGTAAAACAGCGTTCGATAGGCATCCAAGCGCGGGACACCACACCGGTCTCCCGGCGCGCGTCCTGCCACAATGGCGGAGTATAGCAGGGCTGTACCAGCCTTGTCAAGCTTAGGAATTGATCAAATCCGTCTACAGGAACAGCGGTGTGGCGCAGAAGACAGTTCGCTGACGTCACATTTTCGAAATATTGCGTTGCTATGATGACAAAGGTTTCCCCGCGGGACTGCCGGCTGCCGTAGACGACCAGTCCACAAATGTGTAGAATCACGCAACAACGTACGGTGCGCACTGCCGGAGACTTTCCTTGCTACACGTGGCAAATCCTTGCTATACTGAGGAACATTACCGCTATGGAACAGAAGACCTTCTCTCCAGCTGAAATATCTTCCGATCTGTTATCGTCACTCGAGGATACTTCTTTGGAACGCGTGGTGGGGCTCGGACTCGCCGCCGGCCAGGGGGTCCGCTTCCGTCCGCTCACCCTGAAGGCCAAAGGCTACTTGCGTGCAAAAGCCGCCGTGCGCCTGCTCGGGCGTCGCGTGCTCGATTGGATCGTACAAATCCTCCAACAGCAAGGGTTGGAAGATTACATCATGGTCACCAAGGGGAAGGAAAATCGCTACCAGATCAAAAGCATTGTCGGCTATGGCGAGCATCTGGGCGTGCGCGTGCGGTATTCCCCGGTCTGGTTCGACCGCAGCAATACCGGCAGTGCCGATGCCGTGCTCACCAA
Source organism: Armatimonadota bacterium (assembly GCA_020060775.1). GTDB lineage: Bacteria > Armatimonadota > Hebobacteria > CAIYQO01 > CAIYQO01 > JAGUZN01. Next base: position 2,760 of record JAGUZN010000216.1, on the reverse strand, counting down.
TCTCGATCACTTCGATATCAAGGAAACCTCCTTCGTCTTTCCCACCGATTCCGTGCTGGATATCGACTTGCCGGCAATGATGGCGGAACATCAACGCTCGGGCGCCGTCGTCACCATTGCCGCGGCACAGCAACCCGCTGACATCATCGCCAACCGCTACGGTCTGATCGACCGGCAGCCTGACGGTAGCGTGCGCGGTTTCGTCGAGAAACCATCACTGGAAGAAATATATGCGATGTATGGCGTGCATGGGGCAACTGACCAACTGCCGCCGCTGGTCACCAATGCCGGGTTCTACATGATGGATTCGGTAGCCTTGCGTGAAATCAGCAAGCATCCCGAGATCAAAGCCATGCGCAGTCACCAGTTCGATATCGGCGGTCATCTGCTGCCCTGGCTCGTCAACCACGGCTATCTCGTCACTGCCTTCCAGATCGGGCGCATGGGTGACCTGGGCAATATCCCCAGCTACCTGCAGACGATGGTCGACGTGCTGCACGGCTCCTTCACCTCGCTGCGCGGGTTGTTACCGCGCGCCTACGATGGGGTCCCGCAACTGGTGATCGATCCCGAGTCTCTCGCCATCACGGATCCGATCAGCGGCCTCACCCTCGCCGAAAAGATCGAGCGCGGACTGGTCGATATTCGCCCGCCGGTACGCATCGGCAAGTACGTGCAGGTCTATCCGGGCGTCACCCTCTCAGAATGCAATGTCGATGACGATTGTGAGATCCACCAGCACACTACCATCACCCGTTCCTCCATCGGCGCCGGCTCCATCATCGGCCCTTACTGCCGCATCGAGGATACACTGACCGGCATCATGGTAGAATTGCAATCTACCAAGGACCAGCCGATTGATCTCTCGCGCTACGTTGCCATCGGTGACGAAGTCGTCATTCGTGCCGGCGTCACCCTGTCGGACTCGGTGACAATCCATCCCCGGCTGAAGGTGCCGACAGGAGTGATCATCGACCCCAGCACCGACATCGAAAGTGCTGAACAGCTGCTCGAGTGGCTGTAGTACCGCAGTGCGATGCCGGTCAACGCCATGTTTGCTCTCCTGTCAATGGCCTTGACAGGCACCAACTTGGTGGTATCATTAGATGGTGTAGTCTACCCGATTTTCGCGTGGTTCCAGTCGTTGAGGAGGGCATGAAGGTGGCACTCCAGCACGAAAACTTCTGGACACCGATGACTGGCAGTTGGGAAGAGAGCGTCGATCCGTACGAGGTGCAACTCGAACGTTTCATTGCCCTGTTGCCCCTCCAGCAACCGGAGACCAGGGACGACCGGACAGAACATGAGCCGCAGCCGACTAATGCGAACGTGCAGTACCAGTTCTGAATGATCGCCAGTTCCTCCCGCCTCGCGTGGTGCGATTTGGCACGCCTCCTCACCAACACAGCACACACAATCCTTGTCCACTTCCTTGCACACCGCATCCACCACTCCCGCGGTATACTCGGGCCGGTAATCACCCCGAGCCTGTCTCGCCTACCCATGGATTGGTGATGCCCCGGCAACGGTAAACAGCATCACCCCATGTGTCCATCACTGACCGATACCCGCTCGCCGACATCACTTTGCCGGCGCGTCGGCACGTCAACAGCAGGGGAACGCTATCCAGAACAACGGAATGCGGATAACGCATATAAAGGTGCTACATGGAACACGTATTAGGAATTGGTTTGGCGGCCGGCAGTGGCGTGCGCTTTCGACCGCTGTCGCTCAAAGCGAAAGGCTACTTACGCGCGAAAGCTGCAGTGCGTTTGCTCGGCCGGCGCGTGCTGGACTGGCTGATTGGCATCCTCCAACAACAGGGTCTGGAGGATTACATCATGATTACCAAGGGGAAGGAAAACCGCTACCAGATTAAAAGCATCGTCGGCTATGGCGAAGCGCTCGGCGTGCGCGTCCGTTACTCCCCGGTACGCTACGATCACCAGAACACCGGCAGTGCCGATGCCCTGCTGACGAATTTTGAGTACTACGACATTCGCGATACCGTCTTTGTCTTTCCCACCGACTCCGTGCTGGATATCGACCTCGCCGCGATGTTGGAGACGCACCGGCGCCAGGGCGCGGCCATTACGATTGCCGCGGCGCAACAGCCTGCCGAAATGATTGCCAACCGCTACGGGCTGATCGATCGCGGCGAACACGGCCGGGTGCGCGGTTTTATTGAGAAACCATCACTGGAAGAGATCTACACCCATTATGGCGTGTCAGCCTCGACGCGGGCGCCGTTGCCACCCCTCGTCACCAATGCGGGGTTCTATCTGATGGACTCACAGGTATTGCGCGAGATCAGCATGCACCCGGAAATCAAAACACTGCGCGCGCGCCACCTCGACATCGGCGGCGATCTGTTGCCCTGGATGGTGCGGCATGGGTACCCCGTGCATACCTTCCAGATCGGGCGCATGGGCGACCTGGGCAACATCAACAGCTACCTGGAAACCATGGTCGACGTGCTGCACGGGCGCTTCCCCTCCCTCACCGCGCTCATGCCGCATGTCTATCCGGGCAGCGATCATATCCTCATCGAACCGGAATCCCTCGAGATCGCTGATCCGATTAGCGGACTCACCCTCGCCGAAAAGATTGAACAGGGCATGGTCGATATTCGCCCGCCGGTGCGCATCGGCAAGTACGTGCAGATCTATCCGGGCGTCACCCTCTCGGAATGCAATATCGATGACGATTGTGAGATCTTCGGGCATTCCACCATTATCCGCTCCTCCATCGGCGCCGGCT
>JAGUZN010000018.1 GCA_020060775.1 Armatimonadota bacterium | reverse complement strand
GCTCGACTGGTTGGCGGAGTTCTTGCGCCTGCGCACCCCGCCGCCCCCCGCGGTGGACGATGGCTTATAAGGTGGTGGTCTCCGAGGGCGGCAGCAACTGCTGCCACCGCGCGCGTTGTCGTGCCCAGAGTGGCTCGCGCGCGATGCGTCGCACCGCTTTCTCCCCGATCGGATCGCGCCCGGTGAAGACCGGCGGCAGGGTGAGCACGGCTTCCTGCAGGTCCGGCGCCAGGTGGAGCAGGTGCATAATTTGGGTCACGCGAGCCCGGGTGAGGCCGAGTTGGCGGGCGAGGTCGGCGTAGTCGGTCGCCTTTCCCTGCGCGATGAGCGCGGTATAGTGATGCGCCAGCGCGAGTAAGCGCGTGGCACGCGGGAGGCGACCGATGGGGCGCGTTTCAGGGGGCGGACCGGGTCGCAGGTGTTGCTTGCCGGCTCGGCTGCGTTCAATGTGCACGGTGCATTGCAGGCGGATCGGTGTGTCGGTCATGACTGTGGGGTCTCCTCGGCTGCGGTGATTTCGTCATAGACGCGGCGCAGCCCCTGCGGCGACAGGGTGAGGCCGAGTGTGCCGGTGCCCCCGTGGTAATCGACGGCCTCCAGCAGCTGCTGGAACACCCGGCGACGTTCCCCGGGCACGAGGGTGTCCCAGATCGGCAGGAGGACGGTCAGCACCGCGCTGATCTCCTGGACCGTGATCGTCGGCGACGCCGCGGCCATGATCGCCGTGGGGAACAGGCTGGGGTCGTCCGCCAACTGTCGCAGATGTGTCAGCACGGCGCCTTCCAGGGCCTCCGCCGAGACGCTGCGGGTGGGGCAGTAGGTGACGCCGCGCTTCTGCGCCGTGGTGCAGGTGTAATAGCGATAACGTGTCTCGCCTTTCTTCGCCTGCGTGTGAATCATCGCTGTGCCGCAGGCGGAGCAGGTGAGTAGCCCCTTCAGCAACCCTGCTGGGCGCGTGTGCGTATAGGCGCGCCCGCGACTGGTCAACAGGCGTTGCACCTCCGTGAAGGTCTCCGCGTCGATGATGGCGGGCTGCTCGCCGGGATAGACGGTGCCGTGATGTTTCACCTGACCGATGTAGAGGACATTGGTGAGCAGATGATGCAGGTGTGACTTGTTCAAGGGCGCCCCGGCATGCCAGCGCCCGTCCCGCGTCGTCCAGGATTTCGTCGTCCATCCGCGGGCCTGGGCGTCCTCGACTACCCGCCGCAGGGAGAGGTGGGTGAGATAGAGCTGAAAGAGCGTGCGCACCTGCTCCGCCTCCGCCGCATTCACCACCAGCTTGCCGCCGTCGGGATGGACATCATACCCCAGCACCGGGGTACCGCCGGTCCATTTCCCCTTCCGCCGCGCCGCCGACATCTTATCCCGCGTGCGCTCGGCGATCAGTTCCCGTTCATAGGCGCCGAAGGCGGCGAGGACCGACAACATCAGACGCCCCATGCTGGTATCCGTCCTGATCGCCTGGGTTACGCTCACGAGGGCGACCTGGTGGTGGTCTAAAAACTCCATTAAGTGCAGGAAGTCCAGCAGGGAGCGGGACACCCGGTCCAGACGATAACAGACCAGCACGTCGATCCGTCCCGCTTCGATATCAGCCAGCAATCGCTGCATCGCCGGACGGTCCAGCGTGGCGCCGCTGAAGCCGCCATCGTCATACCGCGTCGGGAGCGCGATCCACCCCTCGTGCTGCTGGCTGGCAATATAGGCTTCACAGGCCTCGCGCTGGGCATCCAGGCTGGTAAAGTCTCGGTCCAGCCCTTCATCGGTACTCTTCCGTGAATAGCTGGCACAGCGAATGACGCGTCGGGTGGTGGGTGTGGTTGCGGCTGCTGGTTTGGTCGTGCGTCGGCTCATCGCGCACGCCCCTTCCCGGTTACTCCGAAGAACGCCTTGCCACTGCAGTGACTGCCGGTGATGGCTGCCGCGACGGCGGTGAGTGACCGAAACACCGTGCCCTGATACTCGTAGCCTTCCGCCAGCACGCGCACGACATGCTCGACCCCGCGATGCCGGCGTGTCAGCACGGTGCCGGGCGCGGGCGTGTTGGCGGCCGTACCGGCCGGATCAGGCGATGCGCTGCGGGGCGGTGCGGTCTCCCGGGGCGGGCGTACGCGGAGATGCAGGGGGTTGGCTAACGTCACCGCGCGTTGGCGTGTCGCGTCCGGCAGGCCGCCTTCGGCATTCGCTTGCATGCCCCAGGCGATTTTGCGCCAGAGGAACTCCTTGTGTTTCGAGGTGGTGTCCTCCCCGAAGACCGTGCGATACTCGCGCTGCAGCTGCGCCACCGTCATCGACCGCAGGGCGGCGATGCGGCTGGCCAGGCTCATCACGGGTGTGGTCATGTGTCTCTCCTTTCGCTGCGCTGCGCCGTTGACTTCCCGGCGCAGGTTCGTGGTCATTCATGCTCTCGGTGGCCGGAAAGTCAAGACCGGCGCCCATCGATCTCACCCTGGCACCGGCCCTCGCACCTTTCTCAGGACACCGCTTGACTTCCGGGGCACGCTATGGCTGAATGACGCCTGACGCAATAACGCACACAGGCGTGTGCGGGGAAGGAGGCGTCGATGGTACATTTACGCGAGATTGCCTATGGGTGCGAAGTGGAAGTGGTGGGCGCCACGCGGGCGCAGATCGCCCAGGCGGTGCAGACGGTGGTGGGGGGCACAGTGACGCATGTCGGGCAGCCAGCCTGCTACGACCCGTATACCATTCAGGCGGCGGACGGCCGCACCTGGTCGGTGGTGGCGGACAGTTCCCTCCATGAGGTCGAGCCGGCGTTGCGGGCGGAGGTGGTCTCCCCCGTGTTGGGGTGGGAGGATTTGACGGTGCTGCAAGCGGTGGTGCGGGCGGTGCGCGCGGCGGGTGGCACCCAGTCGCCCAGCTGTGGCTTGCACGTGCACTGTTCCAGTCCCGCGTTGACGCCAGCGGCGCTCAGCCGGCTGGCCAAACTGGTGTGGCGGTATGAAGACTTGATCTACGCCGCGTTCGGGGTCACGCCGGCGCGCATGGCGCACTACTGCAAACCGCTTGATCCCGCCTTCCTGGCCCGGCTGCGGCGCCGACGGCCGACGACGTGGGAGGCCTTGAACGCCTGCGTGTTTGGCACCTATCAGCCGGCCCCCCAGCGCTATTGCCCGGAGCGCTACCACGTGGTGAATTTCGCCAGCGTCTGCCTGCCGCGGCGCACGGTGGAGTTTCGCGCCTATCCCTCGACGGTGATGCACGCCGGCAAGATCAAAGCCGCCATCATCTTGAGTCTGGCGCTCACCGCGCGGGCCATCACGATGCGGTCGGTGGCGTCGACGAAACGGCCGGTCGATCCCATATCGGCCCGCTTCGATTTTCGCGTGCTCCTGCTGGCGCTCGGGCTCCTCGGCCCGGAGTATCGCACCGCGCGGCGCCACTTGATCGCCAATCTGCCGGGTGATGCCGCCTGGAAGTGTGGCTATCGTCCGGGCCGGACGTTAACGGCGGAGAAGACGGAACGCAAAGCCGTGGCGCCGACCGACGAAGGAGGGGCGTGATGTGCGGCTTGTGCGGCCTCCTCGGCCCTATCCCCCGTGGGCCGTGTGCCCGTGCGGCGGCACTGGAGACGTTGAGCCGGTTGCTGCTGCTCTCCGAACCACGCGGCCCGCACGCGACCGGTGTAGCCTGGATCGCCGGCGATGGCGCGTACCAGGTGGAGAAAGCACCACGGCCGGCGCGCCAGTTTGTGCTGACGCCAGGCTATCTGGACTGGCTCGCAGTCGTGCCAATGGACGTGACGGCGCTGCTGGGGCACACACGCTGGCCGACGCGGGGCACGGTGCACGCTCCGGCGAATAATCATCCGCTGGTCGCCAGCCTGCCCTGTGAGCTCCCCAACCGTTCTACACCTGCACCCGCCCTACTCCTGACGCACAACGGCGTGGTCGACCAGCCCGACCAGCTGGCGGCCCGATGGGGATTGCCCCGGCACGCCGCGGTGGATAGTGACGTGCTCGTGCAGTTGGCGGTGCGGGCGAGTGGTCCGGCAGGCGTGGATGTCCCCGCCTATCTGGCGTGGCTGGCGCAGGTGCCAGGGCGGATGGCACTGGCCGTGTGCGACACCCGCCAGCCGCACCGGGTGCTCTTGATTCGCGGAACCATGCCCCTATCGCTGGCCTGGCATCGGCGCCGGCGCTTGCTGGCCTATGCGTCGGAGGACGTGACGCTCCAGCACGCGTTGGGCGGGGAGACAGGCTGGGCGCCGGTGCCGTTCCCGCCAGGACAGGCCTGCTTGGTCGACACCTACGATCCCGCAGACCTGCGCTGGTACGCCTGGACGCCGCACAGGCGCAGGCAGAAGGAGGAGAACCCATGTCCATCCTGGTAGAGATCGACCATCAGGGCGTGCGCTCGACATTGCTGGTGACGCCACTGGAGCGCCTCCGTCCCCGCCAGGCCCGCCGGGTCGCAGTTGACGCCCAGGGCCGGCCCTGCCG
>JAGUZN010000123.1 GCA_020060775.1 Armatimonadota bacterium | reverse complement strand
TACGACGGGCTGGTGTGGAACACCGTGACCATCGAGCCGCAGGGCACGGCGGAGATCGCCTTCATGGAGTTCTCCATCCCGCTGACGGCGGCGTTCACCGACGTGATCAACACCGACGACTACTCGCTGCGCGACACCGGCAAGCTGACGAAGAAGGGCTTCCAATCCATCGCCATGCGCACGACCTGGCTGGGCAACGGCGACGGCGGCCTCCAATGGTACTGCGAAACGGACGGCTGGTTCTTCCTGAAGGATACCTCCGCCGCGCTGAAGGTGACGGTCGAGAACGGCGAGGCGACGCTGCGGGTGACCATGATCGACGTGCCCACCACGTTCACCGCCCCGCACGAAATCCAGTTCGGCTTCAACGCCACGCCGGTGCGGCCCAAGACCTGGCGCACCCCCGAGCATTCGCGCTATCGCGGCATCCAGGGCGGCATGTTCTGGGACAACAACCATGTCTTCGTGCCGGCCCCGGACAACGCCTGGGATGGGCTCTATATCACGACTCAATACACGGCGGTATCCGACGTATTCAAACTCTTTGCCGACGAATGGCGCATCAGCGCAGCGGATCGCGCCTCCGGCGCGGTCACCATGGCCTCGGACAGCCTGCGGGACTATTTCGCCTGGCGGCACTGGCGCCGCCAGCACGAGCTGCGCGGCCGCGGGTTCCGGCATCTCTATTACGACGTCGCCGGCACCCGGCCCAGCGCCAATCCGATTGCCGGCACCGGCTACCGCAAGCGGGACGGGACGCTGGCGACGACCTACCCCTACCTGGCGGAGCGCGAGTTGACGCGGCGGATGTACAACATCGCGCTGAGCAACCCGGCATCCCATCCGCGTGACTCGTGGATCGGCTATCACAAATCCGGCCAGCCGAACATGATCTTCATGGGGTTCGCCAACGCCAACTGGGATGCGGAAAACTACAACTCGGCCATCAACGCCAACCAGCCGACCTACCTCGGCATGGTGGACCCGGCGCGGTTCCGGGCCCAGCACATGGGCCACAATCTGGGCTGGCCCATCATGTTTCTCGGACAGGCGAGGATTACGCCGGAATTTGCCGCACGCGGCGGCGGCGCCGAGGCGGTGATCGATCACCTGCACGGACTGGAATTGCTCCACGACGGTCATCCGCACACCTGGCACTTCAGTGGCGCGAACGCGTTGGTCGTAGACCGGACCATGAACGCCATGGAACGGCATAACTTCGCGCACTGGGTGTACCAGTTCACGCCGTACTGGAAACAGCAGCTTGTGACATTGCCCAGGGAGGGGATGTATGCGTCGTATTACCTCGCCAAACCGTCGGAGCTGGTAGCGGCGTTCGAGGGCAAGGATCACGGGAAAGCGAAGTGGAACAACTCTGGTACGCTGATGGCGACGATCGAGGCCAGGGATCCCGGAAAAGTGGCCCGCTATTTTGGCGCGGAGCTGCCGGCTGGAATTCAGGCCTACAACGTCCAGCGCGTCGGCGAGAGTCTCTGTGAGCTGAAGCAGATGCCGGACAAGGCCATCCTGATCGTGTATAACGACACCGCCTGGGAAGGCGAGATGCGCCTCAAGCCGGACTGGGCGAAGCTCGGGCTCGGCGCGCCGGAGACGCTGAAGGTGGAGAACGCCGTGCACTCGACCGGCTTCCGGGTGGAGAAGACCGGCGAGAAGGACAAGGACGGCAAGGAGATCGAGAAGGGCGTCTTCTTCCCGCGGCCCGAGGAGATCGCCAAGATCGAGAACGGCGAACTCATATTCCCGATGACGAAATATAATTATCGGATGATTGTGATCGAGCAGGCGAAGTAGCCCGGGCCGCCTCTGGCCCGGCATTTTTAGCGGTACGGCGGGTAGCGACCGCCCGCTGTGCCGGGAAAGGACAGCAACACCATGAAGAACACGATGATTCCAATCCTGACCCTGACGATCCTGGCGCTGGCGGCAACAACGCTTCTGGCCATGCCTGTGCGGGCCGGGGACGGGCCGCTTTTGCACCTGTCCTTCGAGGGCGACCTGACGCCGCGGGCTGGCCAACCGGAGGAGTTTAAATGGAGTTCGCCGCAGCCGCCCGAGTTCGTCGAGGACGGGATCGCCGGCCAGTCGGTACGCATCACCGGGGCCGGCCAGATGCTCGGCCTGCTGTTTCCGGAGAAAGAGCGCCAGACCGGTACGCTGCTCTTCTGGGTGAAGGAGCCGCAGGGCGACGCAGGTGGCAGAGTCATCGGTGGCTGGGGGCCGGGCTGGTCGGGCGTGACTAGAAACACCCTGCAAAATAGCGAGAACTCCCAATTGCTCTCTCCACTATACTTCCCGGCGTTGAACAGCGAGTGGAGCCAGTTCGCAATCTCCTGGGATAACAAGCCGGACGAGCAGAGCCGAATGAGCGGTCGCGTGCGGCTCTACCGCAACGGTGCGCGCGTGCAGGAGGCCCTGGGTTTTTTTTCGGCCAACCGGATGATTCTCGGTTCGCAATGGCCCATTCCCGAAGGCAAGAGCCGTCTGCTCGACGAAGTGCGCCTGTGGGATCGGGTGCTGACGGACTCGGAAGTGAAGGTCCTGTACCATCAGGACTTCCAGGGGCTCATCCAGCCGGTAATCACCGTGCCGCGTCTGGCCGCCGCGCCTTCGCTTGACGGCGCGATCGAGTCGGCCGAGTGGCAGAACGCCGCGCGCGTCACGGGCCTGCTGGACGCGAAGACCGGCGAACTCGCCGTGGACCAGAGCGCGTTCTATCTCGGGTATGACGACACGCATCTCTACCTCGCCATGCAGGGCGAGATGACGGCGACGGCGCGCGAGAACCCCGCGGCGGTCCATGAACGGTTTCTGCGCGCGGAGGCCAAAGGACGGTCCAGGGAGGCCGTCGCGGACGATGCCGTGGAGATCGTCCTCTCGCCGGGTTACGGGCGGACAACCGACCGCAGCCGCCCGGGCGATTGGACGGAATTCCGCGTGCTCGGCAATGCCGTCGGCGGCTATGCCGCGGATGCGTACGGCAAAGACGGTGAAAACAGGGCTTGGGAAGTCGCCTGGCACAGTGCGAGCAAGGTGAGCAAGGACGGCTGGCAATTCGAGGCAGCGATTCCCTTCGCCGCCCTCGGCGGCGCGCCGGCGCCCGGCGACGAGTGGGGGTTCCGACTCGGCCGTATGTGGAAACAGTTGAAGGAGGCACATGACGTGCTCGCCTGGGGAAGACGCGTGTTCGGGGCGGACGCGCGGCCGCAAACACTACACATGCACGCCCACATGGATACCCCGCTCAGCAACTTCGGCCTGCTGCGGTTCGGCGGGCCGAACGCGGTCGCAATCCGGGTCAACAGCCTGGGTAAGCCGGCGGACAGGGTCATTGATCTGGCCGCAGAGTTCGATAATCCCATGGCCGGTGAACAGCGGTTGGTGGCACGGGTCTTCACCGATACCGATGAACTCGCCTGGTCGGAGGAACTGATATTGGCCGCTGGGGCCAACCGCGAGATCAGTGTGCGGCATGGAATCGCGGACTACGCCGCTTCGCGGCTGACTTTCGAGGTTGCCGGGCCGGACGGCGCGCTCGTCCACCGCACGAAGGCGGGGTTTCGCATTGAGCAGACGTTCGAGGTGCGGGTGGCGCAGTTCCCGAATTACGAGCAGTTCCTGGCCGCGCTCAACCTGGGCGTCTTCGGTGGCGTGCCGCTTGGAGAGATCAAGATCGACCTGCGCATGCGGGACGCTGCGGGGCGCGTCGTCTTCGAGAGTGCGGACAACTCGGCGGCGACTTACGCGCCCGAGATTCGCGGCGACACCTCCGGCTTCCCGTGCGGCGACTACGACTTGACCGTGACCGTGCGCCGGGACAAAGAGGTCTTGGCTAAGGAAACCCGGCGCTTCACGAAAATCGCGAAGGCTGCCTGGTGGGACAACCGCTACGGCTATGAGGATATGGACCACGACAAGGTGCCGTATCCGTGGACGGATATCTCGGTGCAGGATGGCACGGTGCAGGTTTGGGGCCGGGAGTATCGTTTCGGCACGGGGGTGCTGCCCGAGCAGGTGACGACGCTGGGCGAGCCGGTTCTGCGCGCGCCGATGCGTCTCACCCTGCGGACGGCGGATGGGACGGAGTTCGATTCGGCGCAGGTCAACGCCGAGTCGCACTGGACCAGCCGGAAGAAGACGCGCGTGGAAGGCACCCGGGTCGCGACAGGCCAGGGGTTTGCGCTCAAGAACAGCCTGTGGGCCGAATACGACGGGCTGGTGTACTGCACCCTCACCCTGGAGCCGCGCGGCGCGGTGCAGGTGGACCACATGGAGGTCGAAATCCCGATCAATAAGGCGTTCTCCGACATTCCATTGCACTTTGGCGCCGGCAACGGCGACGGCGGCATCCAGATCTATCAGGACGGCAACACGTTCTTCCTGGCGGACTCCAAGCAGTCCCCCGTCTCCCTCAAACGCGAGGACGGCGTGTACACCTGGCGGATGACGCTGGTAGACACGACCACGACGTTCGACAAGCCCTACGGCATCACCCTGGGGTTCATGGCCACGCCCGCCCGGCCCAAGCTGTGGCGCACCCCGGACTACCAGGGCTGGGACCGGCGGCCCTCGCAGTACGGAAACGCGGCGACCGGCGGGGGCATGTTCTATCCCAAGGGCTATGAGGCCTTGCCGGCGCCCGATCCAGCCGGGAAGGGATCTGGTCAGGGCCTGTACGTCTGGACCTATGACCTCAGCACCACGACCGACGCGTCGGGCACGGAGGACTACAAGTACTATGGGGCGGAATGGAGTGACGATCCCTTCCAGCGCCCCCAACCGCGCTGGCATAATCTGGCAATCCATCCCACGGTCACGTCCAAGAGTTATCGGGACTACTTTGTCTGGCGCTACTGGCGCTATCGGGAGCAATACGGATTCACGAGCCTCTACTATGACAACCCAGCGCGGGTAGGCCTCTATACCCGCGACATCGCCAAGCGGCTCTACAACGTCCATCCCATCAGCAAGGGCTGGTTCATCCCGCCGAAAAACGACCCCTACGTGGGGCACATGATCGGCGGCGCGTCCAACGGATCGGTCGATCTGCGGTTCATGAGCTTCTGGCAGTATTTCTGGGAAGGCGAGCACCTCAACGGGGTCATTAACCAATGGCAGACCTACATTGGCCATATTACTCCTGAGGTATTCCGCGGTCATTACATGGGGCACAACTATGGGTTTCCGGTGATGTTCCTCGGGCAGGGCCGCATGAAACGGGAATGGGCCGATGCGCACGGTGGAGGGGAACTGGCGCGCGATCACCTGGTCGGATTGGCGCTCCTGCACGACATGGGCGGCCAAGTCTGCTGTCACTATCCAGGGCCTGATGGATTGGCGGCGGCAAAGCGTGACTGGGAAGCGATCGACAGCCTCGATTTCAACCACTGGGTGCACCAGTTCGTGCCCTACTGGCGCCAGGACATCGTGACGATGCCGCGCCCGGACATGTACGCCTCGTTCTACATCGGCGAGCCGTCGAGACTGGTGGGCGCGACGGACGCGGCGATCGACGCCTACTTCGAGCAATGGCAGCCCCGGATGGTGCCGGAGTACAGCCGGGCGCGCATCCGCCAGCAGGTCAAGGAGCAGCCGGTGCCCTGGCGCAAGCGCCTGGAGGAGATGCCGGACCGCGCGTTCCTGATCGTCTACAACCACAGCGACTGGGCCGGCGAGGTGCGGCTCGACGTGGACTGGGCCAAGCTCGGCTTCGGCGCGCCGGAGACGCTGAAGGTGGACAACGCCGTGCACAAGCGCGGCATCCGCGTCGAGAAGGGCAAGAACGACAAGGGCGAGGAGGTCGAGCAGGGCGTCTTGTACGACAACCCGGCCGAATACGCGAAAATCGACAAGGGCCAACTGGTCTTCCCGATCACCAGGTTCACCTACCGGATGATCGTGATCGAGAAGGCGAAGTAGCCCGGGCCGCCTCTGGCCCGGCATTTCGACGGTACGGCGGGCAAGGTACCGCCCGCCGTACCGGGAACGCCGTACCGGAATATGATCGCAGTGGAAGGAAAGAATCCGATGACATCCCGCGCACACCGACATCTCCTGCTGGAAACCTCGGCCGTGGTGGAGCTGCAGAATCTGCGGTTCGCGTATCACGCGCCGACCAAAGACCCTGAGCCTGTGCTGGTCCGCCGCGCCCCGCGTGAGTCCGGCGTCGGAGGATGGGGGACTGTGCTCCAGGAGGGTGGGGTCTTCAAAATGTGGCATCGCATGTCTCCCGCATCCGTCGCCGGCGAGTTTCCGCAGGAACCCTGTGTGATCGGCTATGCCGAAAGCACCGACGGCATCCATTGGGAGCGTCCAGAGCTGGGCCTCCTCGAAGCGGGCGGCGACCGCAAAAATAACTACACCGATCTCCCGTTCAGCTCAGGCTCGGTGCTGCCCGACGTCACCGGCGCGCACCGCTACCTGGCGGTGGGCATGGTGATCCGCGAGTCCGTGCCGGAGGCGCGCTGGCCCTGGCCCGACCTGCACAGCGGCTATTACGCGGCGCACTCGGACGACGGACTGCGCTGGACCCTGCACCCCGAGCCGATCGCGCTCACGCGCCAAGACGTCTGTTCGGGCGCCTACGACGATATCGAGCAGCGCTACGTTTTCATTCCCAAACTGCTGACCCGTTTCGGCGGCTTACTGCTACGTTCGATGTGCTGGACGGACGCGAAGGTGTTCGGCCAGTGGGGGCCGATCCGGCCGATCCTGACCCCGGACGAGGGCGATTTCCTGGAGGCGCGACGGCAAGACGCCGTGGGCATGGATTTCCAGTGCATGACGATCCTGCCCTACAAGGATCTCACCCTGGGCTTCGTGAGCTGCTTCTACCTCGATCCATCATATGCTCCAAGCGGCGCCTGCACGCATGGGCGCAACAACGTCCAGCTCGCCTGGCAGGAGAAGCGCCTCCGCCAGGGCGGCCATCATCCGCTGTATCCTGACCGGCACGAGTACCGGCCGCGCACCGACGCGGCCTCGCCCTACGGCGCGGCCTGGCGGTTTCTGCCCGGCCGGCCTCCCTTCATCCAATGGGGCGAAGAGCGCGGCATCGAATCGGACGTCTATCCCGGCAGTCTGGTCGAGGTGGGCGACGAGATGTGGATGTACTACTCGGCAACGACCGAGTGGCACGGCGAGACGCAGGTCAAGGGCGCCTACGAGTACGTGGACGGCGGCGGGAATTGCGAACGGGAACGGGGAGGGGCCTGGATCGGCCGGGCCGTGATGAAACGGGACCGGTTTGCGTCGGTGTGGGCCAATGGCCGCGGCATGACCGAGCTGCGCCACGGGCCGCGCGACGGGGACCGGCTCTTCGTCAACGCCCGGTGTCCGCGCGGCCGCATCACCGCCGAAATCGTGGATCAAACCATCTACCAGCCCGTGCCCGGCTTCGAGGCGGCCAACTGCGCCGGCTTCACCGGCGACAGCGTGAGCGGCGAGCTGGTCTGGCGCGGCAAGCGGGTGGCCGACATTCCGCCGGATACCGATTTGACGCTGCGGTTTCACATCGAAACCGGCGATCTCTTCGCTTACGAGTTCGGAGGGCATTCATGAGCCATCGCGACGAATGGGTGGACGCGATGCGGCGCACACGGCCGGTGCATATTCTGTACACCTACGACGCCTTGCCGGAGACGGCGGCGCAGCTGCGCGCGTACGGCATGCAGAACGGCCTGTTCCTCAGCCTCGACATGATCCGGCGCTTCTTCATGCCGAGCCTCAAGCGACACTATGACCTGGCCCGCCGGCACCGGCGGGCAGCGTTCCGACGTCGTGAGTTACGTCGAATAAGACCCGCCGCCGACACATACGCAATGCCACACATCAGGAGAGACTGACCAATGAGCGCGATGCGAGAGTGGACCGAATTCGAGGACTGGCTGGAGTACTACACCGGGCGCGAGTTGGCCCGCACGGCCGCCGGCCGGTATGAAGCGATGGTGAATTTCGGCGGGCCCGGCGCCGTGGTGGCGTATCATTTCTATGCCCGCACGGCCGCCGGCGCCGCGCCAATCACGGCCGTCGAATGCGATGGCGGCACTTTCGAGGTGCTGTTTCAGAACGCCACTGTCCCCGGCACGCCCGCAGACCGGCACTGGATCCACCTCGGGTTCATCATGACCGGCCGGGACTACAAGCGTGTGACCTTCACGGCGCCGGATGGACTCAGCACCCTGGATTGCCTTTGCATCGTCCAGGTGCCCCGGCGCGTGGATTCGGGCGAGATCGAACGACGCTGGCGGCAAATCGCGCGGGGGAACCCCGAACCGTTGAGCGGCGTGCCGCTGGGCGGCGTGGGCGCGGGCAAGCTCGAGTTCTGCCGCGACGGCCTATTTCGCAATCTGACGATTAACGGCAATATCGACGCGCCGGTCTGGCGGACGGCAGGTGCGTTCTTCGCCGTGCGCGCCGAGGAAGAGGGGCGCGCCCTGGCCCGGATCGTCGCCACGGAACCGCTGCACGGCCTGACTCCCATGGAGCGGATCGAATTCGACGGCCTGTACCCGCGCGCCGTCCTGCGCGCCTCCGATCGTTACTTTCCGCTGCGCGTCGAGATCTGCGCCACCGGCGCGATCATTCCGCGCCAGGTCGAGGATTCCGCCCTGCCACTGGCGCTCTTCCGCGTGCGGCTGGTCTCGACATCGGACCGTCCCGTGCGGGTCAGCCTCGCGATGGCCATGGAGAACCTGTTGGGGCGCGGCGGCATGATCGGCTCACTGCAGGATCGCCAAACCTTCGATGAAGGGTACTACCGCCTCTGGGATGAGCGCAATGGCAATGTCGAGCAGCCGTGGAAGGCAGGCGCTGTTGAAGGGCTGCTCTTTGATGGCGGCGAAAAACAGAAGACAGAAGCGCAGGGCCAGTACGTGCTGGCGGTCAACGGCCGGGTCGCCTCGCGCCTGATGGGCTGGCGTCCGTACGCACCGTCTCGCGTGTGGCATGATTTCGCCGATACCGGCCATCTGCCCGATGCCGTGGCGGAGCCTTCGGCTGGCGAGGCGACGGCTGGTGCGATCGCTGTGGAAACGGAATTGCGCCCGGGCGAAAGCACGGATTTCGAAGTGGTGTTTGCCTGGCACGTGCCATGCTTTCGGCAGACCGGCGAAACCGATTACGGCCATTTTTATACCAACCGGTTCGCCACCGCCTGCGAGGTCGCGTGTTACGGGCTGACGCATTTCACACGCCTCGAGGCGCAATCCGCGGAGATACCGGAACTGCTCCTGCACTCCACCCTGCCGGACTGGTTGGCGCGTTCGCTGTGCAATGACGCCTACACCTTCACGACGACAACCTGGCTGACCCGCGACGGCCGCTTCGCGGTGAACGAGGGCCCCACGCACATGTTCGGCTGCATGGGCACACTGGATCAAAAGCTCTACGGCAGCCACTACCACACGCTCTTCTTCCCGGAGTTGGATCGCACCGAACTGCTGGGGTTCGCCCGATCGCAGGCTGCCGACGGTGGCATCCAGCACGATCTGGGGTATGGGCATTTGGAACAGAAGGGCCGGACGGTCGGTTGGCCGGATCTTTCCTCGGCGCTGGCGATCCTTTCGCTGAAACACTACCAGATGACCGGTGACCAGGCGTACATCGACGAAGTCTACCCGTGTCTCGTGCGTGCGCTGCTGGAATATCAGCTCGGCATGGACAGCGATGGCGACGGCATCGCTAACATCAGTGGCGTGGGCAACACCTTCGACTCCGAGAAGTTCGAGGGCACGAGCTCGTATATCGCCTCCCTGTGGCTGGCGGCGCTCCGGGCGCTGGAAGATCTGGCACGGCGGCGGGGCGATCGTTCCGTCGCGGAGCGCTGCCGCACGGTGTTCGACAAGGCGCGCGCCGCCGCGATTGAGGAACTGTGGAACGGGCGGTTCTTCGTGAACTACTACGACATGACAGGACAGCGACGCTGTCCGAACAGTCACATCTCGCAAGTGGCCGGCGAGTTCTTCTCGCAGCTGTGCGGACTGGGGCACTGCTACGGCGAAGCCTACACGGCGCAAGCCTTGCGCTCGGTACTGGCCCTCAACTGCCATCCGCGTCTGCGTTTCCCCACCAACGAGGCGACGCCGGAGGGGCGCATGCCCTCGCGTTTGATGTGGGGCTGGCTGCCGCATGCGCGCGTGTTCGCGGGCGGTTTGCCGATACTCTTTGGCATGGTCGAGGAAGGATTGGCCGTCCTGGAACGGATGGATCGCGTTATCCGCGAGGAGAACCGGGATAACCGCTGGGACCTGCGGCTATTCTACGAGCCCGACACCGGCAAAGAGCACTGGGGCCGGTTTTACATGAGCGCGCCGTCGACCTGGTATGTGTACCAGGCGTTGGTCGGGTATCGCTGGGACAAGCCGGCGGGACTCTTAGCGCTGATGCCAAACCTGCCGCCGTCATGGCTGCCGTTCGAGGGTCCCCTCTTCCTCCCCGACCTGTGGGCCTGGCTCACGGTGGAGGAGGGCGGCGCGCGTGTGCGGTTGCGCGTCATCAAGGTCTTCGAACAAGGGCTCCGCGTGCGTACATTAGTCCTATGGCCCCATCCAGGCACGCTGACCGTGACCGTGGGCGATAAGGTGGTTCCCTGTGTGCCGGCGTCGGGGCACGGGCGGGCTGAGGAAGTGGCCTTCGCCTGTGAACTGGAGTTATCGGCAGGAATGGGAGCGACTTTTGCGTGGAGGTGAGAGACGGGGCACACAGAATGAGCGCTCTTGGCTGCGTACAGCCGTTGACCAAGTGTGCCTGCCGCTCGGCGTAGGCCAGCCTGCGCGAACCGGGTGGGTCGGGACGGTACCACTCGATCTGCAGGTTGATGCGCATCTGCTTGCCGGCGGTCAGTGAGCCTGCGTCTCCTGGCGGAGCACGATGCCGAGGTGATTGCCGTTCTTGCGCTGTCCCTGCGCAGGTCGATTGACGAGTTGCACCGCCTGGGTGCTCGCGTCCCACCATGCCAGGGTGGAGGAACCGCCGCCGTCCATGTTGATCCCGGTGTGGGCGCCGTAATACCGCAGCCATTCGCCAACTTCCCGCACGGTGGCCCCCTGGCTGGCCGCCTGCCGCCCGTCGATCACCATGAGGTAGAGGTAGCGCTTGTCAGCACTGAGCCCGTAGCCGGTGCGCGGGTGGAGTTCCGTATCCGGCGGCGTGGGGACCCCGTCCACCAGACAGAAGGAAAAGCCGCTGACGGCGACCCGGACGGTGGCGAGATCCGTCGTTGCCGCGACGGCCATCATGTCGAGGCGTCCATCGGCGTACACGAGCAGTGATGGGCCGCCGGTGTTCGGGCAGACCAGTTGACCCTGCGCGATGGTGAGCCCGAGACGGTCCGCGAACGGGTACTCCACGCCCGGTTTGTAGGGGCTCCAGGGCGCGGCATTGATCGCGAGTACGACCGTCTCACCCCTGGCCCGCGCCTGGGTGAGGAACTCCACAGTCGTCTGGCGCTGGGTGCGGATGAGATACGGCTCGAGCGATTCGCCGCGGAAGGCCGGCATCGGCTCGCCCCACCCCGCCGCCCGTCCGGTCGTGGTGACACTCAGGGAGGGATGGCGGCTGTCCACACGTACCACGTGCAGGCGCACGTTGCGCGGGTTGTCCGGCGAGAATAGGGTATAGTAGGGACAGGTCAACCCCTGACTGTTCGTGATGGTGATCGTCTGCTCAGCATACGTGATGCCCGGGACGAGGTCTCGCGCCTGCGCCCAGTCATACCGTCCGTCCAGGGCATGGAGCGGTTGGCACAGTGCCAGGAGTAGCGCCAGGACGAGAGCACACGAGAGACGATATCCCAGAAGTGTCTGCTGTATACTCATGATGTTCTCTCCTTTGCCACCGAGAACGATCGCTGTCGGTGGCGATATACGGATGGGGTGAGGCCAGCCCGGCGTTTAAAACACGCACTGAAATAGGCCTGGCTGAGAAAGCCGAGGCGGTGCGCGATGGCGCCGATCGGCAGGTCGGTCGTCGTGAGCCAGTGAGCGGCCAGATCGAGGCGGTAGTTGGTGAGGTGCTGCATCAGCGTCATCCCGGTCAACCGGCGGAATGTGCGCGTCAGGTGCGTGACGCTCATAGTGACGCACTCGGCCACTTCAGTCAGCGACAGCTGGCGATCCAAGTGTGACGCGAGGAGTTGGTCGATGGTCGTCAGGAACGCGCGGTCATCGGTGGTTTGCTGGCCGAGATCGTCGTCCGGGGGCCAGCCGTAGTGCGCCAGCACCTGCGAGAGGAGCAGCAGACCATGCGCGGTGGCGCGCTCCTGCCAGCCGGGCCGGGCGATGTCGGCGGTGTGGAACAGCCGGGCCAATTCATCCAACACTGCCGGGATCACCGGCCAGGTTGTCGGGCTGGTGATGGCCAGTCGCGGTTCGATCTGACACGACACGACACACCGGACGCAGGGCATCCGCGTGATGCGCCAGGCATGGGGGGTATGCGGCGCAAGGAGTATCGTGCCGCCTTCCCCGACGGGGGGACGTCTCCCTGCCGATTCGACCATTTCCATCTCCCCCGCGAGCACGAGATGGCATTCAAAGAAACCGTGAGCATGCACGCACAATAAGTGATTAGCATCGACGGAGAGCATCTCGTCGACAGACAATGCCAGCGGCTGTATGCGGTGATGTCGCACGGTGAACGAGCGGTCGAGGGATACGAGACGACGGCTCAGGCGGTACAGCGTCGGGAGCGTATAGGACAGCACGGGGGGAATCGAGCGCGCTTCCTCAAGCATAACCGTCGATGCCTCCTTTCCAGAAGGATTGCCCGTCACAGCGGCCTGATGATCGGTTCCAGCTCCAAACCCCAGGCGGCCGGGGGTGATGACGCGGCTCACACCATACCATACAGTGCATGTCGTGAGTCGTCAACGCTGAGTGCGAGGCCTGAGATGTGATTGGTCAGATTCTTATAAAAACATGGTCGGATCGTGATAACGCCCCCTCGCTTCTCCTGGTAGCATTATAGTGAATCCGCAAGGATTACTTTAACCTGGAGGTAAGACACCCATGTTATCATGTATTTACGTTCCACAGGTGAAACGATCAGGGTTCACCCTCATCGAGTTGCTCGTCGTAATCGCCATCATAGCGATCCTCGCCGCCATTCTCTTTCCCGTCTTTGCCAAAGCGCGCGAGAAGGCCCGGCAGTCGTCGTGCCTGAACAACCAGCGACAGATCGCCGTGAGCATCCTGATGTATGCCCAGGACCACGACGAGGAGTTGCCTGACGCCTCCAACGTCTGGCCGGAGATCAACGTCGACCGCAACATCCTGATGTGCCCCACCAAGGGCAAAAAAGTCGCGAATGGCTATGTCTACAATGCGGGGCTCGGTGGCATGGCCATGGGGGAGCTGCCCAATCCTGAAAGTACGATCCTTACTGCGGATGGACAGCATGCCGCCACCACCAGCCCGCTCACCTATGACAATTGTGCTTACACTGTCGATGATCTTGATGCCCGTCACTCGAATGCGTTCGTGACTAGCTTTGCTGATGGGCATGTACAGATCATGCGCATGCCGGACGGTACAAGGCTTCCGGCCCGCAACGGTCTCGTGCTCTGGTTGAACGCGGAGACGATTGCTGGGAAAGTCCAGGGCGATGCTGTAACGAGTTGGGAAGACAGTAGTGGGAAAGGGAACCATTTCTCTAAGACCTATTGCGGTTGGACGCCGGTTTCATCTTGTACGTTTGTCGCCAAGGCCAGCGGCCCCAATAGTCACCCGGCTGTAGCCTTCAGCGACAGCCTCCTGGGCACCGATACACTGACCCCGAAGAGCACCAGCATCGGGCTTACCTATATCATCGTCTACAAATCACCCGGCGGTTGGCCAACCCTGGCTTCTAGCAGCACAGGGGTGTGGTCCGGAGATGGGGCGCAAGACTACAAATGCGGCTTATATATCCAACAATCACCTCTTACCGTGACGACACCTTGGGGCGTCGTCACGGGCGCCGGCACGGTGACTGCTAATGCTTGGCAGGTCTTCGCCACTACAGTGACTCCGACCGCGACGACGTCTTCTGCCAACGGCAGGGTGGTACTGCAAGATGCCGTCCCCGTCCCACGCACCGATGGGGCCGACGCCCCGTGGAGGACTTCAGGACCAACTCTCCAGTACTTCGTGCTGGGGTTACGCAATTGCTGTGGTGGCGCCTGGCAGCCGGCAATGGAGGTCGCTGAGGTGTTGTTGTTCTCCACGCCGCTCCCCTACCTTGAACGTTCACTGGTCGAGCGCTATCTCACAACGAAATACGCGATTCCCTAACCCTTCGCTGCCCTGGAGCGCCGGCACAGGAGGTGCCTGGCTCCTCTTGACCGTGCCGGTGACCGCCCCCTACCATCATGATCGTGGGGGGCGGTGCCGCGAACGGGAAAGCGCGGCGTGCGCATTCCGACAGCGAAATGAAGGAGAGGACCCATCATGGTACACACACGAGTACATCCCTGGCTGCGCGTGGCGCGGCTTGGCAGCCTGTGCGGCATCCTGCTGGGGCTCTTCTTCACCGGCCTCGGGTGTGCCGGGCAAGCGGGTACCGGTGAAGATCATGGTGAGCGACGCGCCCCGCTGGCGCAGTGACGCTGACGCACTATGAGGGACACAAGAAGTGAAATCACCAAATCCAACACATAAGGAAACCACGACCATGACGACAACTCTGCTGAAATGGATCTTTTGCGCAGGGATCCTCATATTGGGTCACATGTCGGGAGCCGCCCCGGCGTATGCACAGAATTTTTCCGGTTCTGTCAACGTCCGGGATTACGGTGTGACAGGTGATGGCGTGACTGATGACACTGAAGCGATACAAAGAATATTCGTGGAGGCAGGGAAATACAAGGATGGATATCTAACTCAGGTGTATGGTTCTTCCCATGCAGAAATCTATTTTCCGGCCGGCACCTATCGGATATCAGCGAAGGTGAATCTGGGACATTATATTTCCGTTCGCGGCGAGGCAGGGGCGGTTATTTTGCAGACCGACCCTCGGGAGGACCTGTTTAATTTCAAGGGGTATCGCGCGCGTTTTGACGGGTTGACATTTGAAGGCGGGCGCAGGGCTCTTGTGTACGACCCCGAAAATTTGGATACCAGCTACACCTATATTCATAACTGCAAGTTTACGAACCAGACGGGCTATGCCATCGACGTAGAGGGCATTTCTTCAGTGCTGCACATACAGAACGCCGATTTCGACAACTGTATGGGAGTATTAAATACCAATAACGATGTCGCCGTGCTGGAGAACGCCAGAATCACCACCAACCCCCATATGCGTGGGGCGGTCGTCAAGGCGGCGAAGATGCTGATGATGGAAAACGTTGTAGGCCGTGGCCGCGCAACCGAGGGCGCTGAACAGGTCTGGATTGACTATGGTGGTTGTAACCTTGCGTTGCGGAACGTGACTCTTGCCAGTGTGAGCGGCCCCGGCATGGTGCCTATTTACAGCCGGCGGAAATACAGTAGCGCCTACACGGGAATTCATATCTGCATCATCGTAGAAGATTCCTGTTTCGATGCATCGCGCAATCCGAAAAAGGCCGTGATGTACCTCGAGGAATTCCCCAATATGATCAGCATCCGCAACACCCGCGAATCCACAGATACATCTGCAAACCTTCTTGACTTTGCAACCGTGCCGAATGCAGGTTATTTTCAATTCTCACGCTATGGGCTCGCTTTTACCTTCTGCGAGAACCGCTGTTTGACAGCAAATGTACCTGCATCCATGCGTCCGTATGTACGCAATGCCCTCCCCGCCCATGTGGATGAATTTATCGAATCTATGCTCATCCGCGATAAGGAGGGATTGCTTTCCCCTGCTTCTTTTACCCCCCCCCGGCGTCTCAACGTGCTCGATTTTGGCGCGCAAAGAGGGACTCATTTTGACAATACCTCCGCCTTCCGTGCGGCTTTTAAGACGGCGGCGGATACACCCGGGACAGAGGTGATCTTTCCTTCAGGATACTACAGAGTAACCGACACAATCACCCTACCGGATGAGGTGATGGTGAGGGGTGTAGCCAAGGCGGTCATAGCGATGGATGGCAACGACAAGGATATTTTCGTGGCGAAATCGGCCCGCAATATTGCAGTGATCGGCATAAATTTTCTCCATGGTAGGGGCTCTCTTCGGCTACAGGTTGAACCGGAATATGCAGGCAAGATACTCGTCAATTATTGCCAGTTTGAAGGCAATGCCGGTTCCGCCGTTACTGCTGTCAGCGGCGATTACCATGTGCAAAACAATCCCGCTGCCAAACTGCGCATCAGCGATTGTATGTTTCTCGATAACCATCAAGTGCTGGTAAGCAATTTGAATGTCCTGCAGGATAGCACCTGGGTTACCGCCAAAATCTGGACAGAAGGCGACGCGGAAGAATTCCCCGCTGTGTTTGAGAACAAAGGTCTCTTGCGAATTCAAAATTTCTGCGGTGTCCCAATGCAGGGTCCCAACGCTCGCTGGATCGATAACTACAGCAATCTGTGTGTCGATTTTGCGCGCTTCGGCGGAGAATTTGGGGGCATCCCTGTCTTAATTACACGCAAGGAAGGCGATAACATCAGCCGCGCCGTGATACAGAACGGATGGCTGTATTCGCATGCGGCTTCAGCGCCCATACTGGTGAAACAAATGCCTGATCTGTTGGCCCTGCGGAATAACATGGGAGTCGAGGATATTAATTTGCAGCCGACCTATATCATCTTCGACGAGACCGCGCGTGATGTAATTGATTCCGTGATTTTCAACAGCAGCAACACCAGGCCAGAAAACATGACGTTTCCTAAGCGCGAGTAGTCCTCGGCTGATGGAAGAACGCTTGTGAGGCTGAGAAATATGTATGCCAACGAGGGCCAACCGTGATAAGCCACCAACGCCTTCACAGATATTGTCCGTTTCAAGAATAACAAGTACTTCGTTTATTGCCAGGGTATTTTTAGTGAGTTGCCGGAGAGCATTCACGACGACATTTAGCCGGACAATGAGTGAGATATCAGATTGTTAAGGAGCGGTTAGCTCACGGGGACTTGAGCCACTAGCAGAGAGATGGTATTGTCGACGAAACAGGAGCTGTGGACCATACGCAGGCATATAGCGCCAGCCTCAACGGCGTCGGCAGCCTTAGCAACGCCAACCGATGGGAGACGATTACCGCACTCGCACAGTAGAGATCGGGACCGACGAGTAACGAAAGGATCTGGAACATGAGACGCAACGATACGAGCACCACCGCACGACGACCGGGCCTCTCTTGGCGGCACATGTTGGTCTGCTGTCTTGGCCTTGTGTTGCTGGCGGCGGGCGCGCTGGCGCAGGACGGCGCGGGGTATGTCAACGTCCGCGACTTCGGCGCCAAGGGCGACGGCAAAACGGATGACACCCCGGCCATTCAGAAGGCCATTGACGCACTCGGCGAGCCGGGCGGGGAAGTCTATGTGCCGGCGGGCCGTTACTTTCTCGAACCCGGCGGCCAAGTCGAAATCAACACCTTCGGGCATAAGGACGCGCACTACGCGATCCGCCTGCCCAGCAATGTCACGCTTCGAGGCGCGGGCCGGGGCGCATCCGTATTCGTGGTGCGCAGGATGAACTATGCCTATCCTGGCGCGGACACCGTCTATTCCGGCATAGCCGTCATCCGCGCGGACAACGTCCTCATCGAGAAGATCGGCATTGTCGGCGAGGACCGGCCCGCTCCGGCGGAACCCCGGAAAGCGGGCGGGCATGCCGCTGCGATCGATCTGCGCTTCGCGACGAATGTGGTCATCCGGGACTGCGACATCCGCTTCACGTACCAGGGGGTCACGCTTTTCGGCGGCACCGGCAACATCCTGATCGAGTCCCTGCGCATCGACAACTGCGGCGGCTGCGCGGTCGCCGTATACGGGGGAGCGGGACGCACGGTCGTTTCGCGCTGCGGGATCGCGAACTGCGGCGACGGGACGCTGATCACGTATGCCAACAACGGCGAAGTCCTCTTCAGCGACAATCGGGTGGAAGCCGGCGCGCAGGGACGCACCCAGCTCCTGTGCGTCGAGGCATCGAGCTGCGTCAAGGTGACCGGCAACCATCTCGAGGGCGGCTTTCCCGCCATTGACGTCAAGCGCGCCCGCGGCTCGGTCATCACGGGCAATACGCTGCGCAACTGCCTGCAGGGGATCGTCGTGCGCGCCGGCGACCACGCCGGGGCGGCCGGGTACAACTGGCGGACGACGATCGCCGACAACTCGCTCGAAGATTTCCCGACGGACGGCGCGGGCGGCGCCATCGGCATCCGCGTCAGCGCCGCCGTCGAGGCCAGTGTCACCGGCAATCTGCTGAGCAACATCGACGGCTTTCCGTTGTCGGTCACGCGCTACGCGGAATTCCGCGAGGGCAACTGGCCGTTGTCGGGTCGCGGAATCTGCGTCGCCAACAACATCATCGTCCGTCGGGTGGAGGAGCATGCCGAGGATCCGGCCACGGGTATCGTCGTCGCCGACGCGGCGCCGACCCCGCTCGAAGCCTGGGATCCGTTCGATCCAGCGTCCCAGCCGCCTGCCAGGGCGAAGCAATACAGCAACCACGCGATCTCGATCTCCGGCGCCAGGAACATCGCCATTTCCGGCAACGTGATCCGCGGCGGCGGCCCCAGCGTTTACCCCTACCAGGGCGCCGTGGCCATCACGGATTGCAAGGGCTTCACGTTTTCCGGCAACAGCATCGGCGACGGGAATATTGGCCGCGGCGTGCTGATTTCCGGGAGCACCGGTGCCGTGCTGGGCAACAGCATCGAGGCGGGCGGCGAGTACGCCCTGCGGCTTGATGGCTGCTCAGCGACGACGGTGTCAGGTAACCAGTTGGACTTCCGTTCCCAGACGGGGGTCGGGCTGGAGCTTGACGGCGCGAGCACCGGATGCGTCGTGTCGGCGAACAACATCGCCTCGCGGGCTGCCGTCGTCCGGGAACACACCGGCGCCGCCGGCAATACCTTCCTGGGCAATCGCGGGACCATCGGCGTCCCGGGCGGCGAGGCGGTCAGCCTCAACGGCGTCGGCAGCCTTAGCGACGCCAACGTATGGGAGACGATTACCACACCCGCTCAGTAGAGATCGGGACCGACGAGTAACGAAAGGATCTGGAACATGAGACGCAACGATACGAGCACCACCGCACGACGACCGGGCCTCTCCTGGCGGCACATGTTGGTCTGCTGTCTTGGCTTTGTGTTGCTGGCGGCGTGCGCGCTGGCGCAGGAGGGCACGGGGTATGTCAACGTCCGCGACTTCGGCGCCAAGGGCGACGGCAAAACGGATGACACGGCGGCTATCCGGGCGGCTTTCGGCGCCGTGCGCTTCCAGAGCGTGCCTGCGGGGTATGTCAACAACGCCACCGGCGACACCGTGCTCTTCCCCCCGGGCATTTACCGGGTGACGGACAGCATCCAGGTCGGCGGTTCGAGCCTGATCCTGGGCCGCGGCAAGCCGTTCATCGTCATGGATGATCCGACGAAGAATATCCTCACCACCACCGACGCCTGGCGCATGGACATCCGGGGCCTCCAGTTCAAGGGCGGCCGGACGCAGATCGACCTGCGCAACCCCAACCTCGACACCGGCATGATCGTCATCGAAGACTGCCGTTTCCACGAGGCCAACGGGCCGGCGATCGACGACCACATGGTCTCGACGATCGTCCATATCCGCAACTGCCATTTCCTCATCAACGAGCAGGTGCTGCACGCGCGCACCGACATGGTCGCCCTGCGGGACTGCTGGATCACGACCCGGCCGGGCGTGGAGGACAAGGCGGTGGTGGAGAACTACACGCACCTGTTGCTCGAGAACATCTGCGGCGTGCCGCTGGGGGGGCGCAACCTGCGCTGGATCGACAACCACGGCGGCGCGCTGACCGCGCGCCGCGTGCGTTTCGGCGGGGAAGGCGGCGGCGGGTTCACGGCGGTCTACAACTTCAGCAAGCCCAACAAGGAGCTGGCCGGCACGCGGATCCTGCTCGATAACTGCGAGTTGTGGAACCAGGGCAACCTGGCGGCGCCCTGCGCGGTATACTGCCTCGAGGTGCCGAACAAGATCGAGATCCGCTCGAGCAACCTGGCCGGCATCCGCCCCATTCTGGTCAGGCGGGATCTCGACCTGAAAACGTACTTCACCGGCGTGGACCCGAATCTGCTGAGCTTTGTCTCACGCGACAACCTCGGCGCCTTCCGCGACGAGATCCCGGCGCTGCTGAAACGGCCGGTCTGCCCGCCGGAAGTCAAGCCGGGCGCGCTGTCGAAGAAAGAGACGGCCAAACGGCTCAAGGCGGCGGTCGCCCGGGTTGCCGCATTGAAGGTCGAGGCGCAGGGCCCACAGACGTTCGGAGGCCACGTCCAGAAGACAGACCCGGCGGACTTCATCGAGCTGTCGCCGGCGAAGTACCGGTGGGATCTCGAGGACTTCATGGACGGGGTCAAGACCCGGAACAGTCATTATCTTGCGCTGGCGCCGGCCGGCGACGATGTTGTGATCATGAAGCGCGTTGCCGGGGAATACCCGCACGTGCTGATCCGGGACGTGCAGGCGGACCTCGACAAAACCCCCTGGCTGACCTGGAAGCAGAAGGACGTCGGCACACCCGAGGGGTTCGCGCTGAACCCCGCCGGCTATGCGGTGCGCGTCATCCACAAGGAAAGCGGCGTCGGCATCCTGCTGCGCGAGCAGCACTGGCCGCCGTTCTTCGACTACTGCGCCTTCAACCTCAAGGAGAAGTTCGGCCTCACGGGCGGCGTGCACACCTTCGACATCCGCTTCTACTATCTCGGCCTCAACTTTGTCGCCAGCGACAAGTGCGAGACCGCGCGGGCGGGCGACTTCATCGCCGTGGATTTCCTGCGGCTGGAGGCGGAGTAGCGCCATGACCCTTGATTCCCCGCATACCGCTTGGTACGCCCTGCGGCGCACGTTGCCGCCGTGGTCGTTCGAGGAGAACCTGCAAGAGCTCATCGAGGTGCTGCCGCGTTACCGCGTGGACGAGGTGATCGTCAAGGTGGACACCGAGGAGTTCTCACACGGCCAACCGCCGCATGACTTGGTCATGGAGTATCAACCCAATCTCCTCCGCGCCCGCGACGAGTTGCGCCGGCTCGGTATCGTCTATTCGCTCAACCCGTGGTTCACGCTGGGGCACTGCGACCGCGGCCGCGATGGCCGGGCCCATGTGCCAGGGCTGCGCACGATGGTCGGGCATGACGGCGCCGCGTGTACCTGCTGCGCCTGTCCTCTCGATTCCGCCTGGCGCGAGCATCTGGCCCGGATCTGGACATTGTACGCCGAGACCGAGCCGCGCGTCATCTGGGTCGAGGACGACATCCGCACCTTCAATCACCAGCCGGTCGAGTTCGGCTGTTTCTGTCCAGAGCACCTGCACGCGTTTACGGCCCGCGTCGGGCGGAAAGAGGTGACGCGCGAGGAACTGGTCGCGGCCATCCTGCACCCCGGCGAGCCGCATCCCTGGCGGGCCGTGTGGCTCGACCTGCAGGCGGAGATCATGATCGACACTGTGGCGCACATCCGGTGCACGGTACATCGCGTCTCACCGCAGACCAGCCTGGGGCTGATGTCGAGTGGCGCACGGATGCACTGCCTGGAGGGGCGGCGCTGGCGCGAGTTCGCCGCGGCCCTGGC
>JAGUZN010000118.1 GCA_020060775.1 Armatimonadota bacterium | reverse complement strand
GAGTTCGATCATCAGTTCGTCGACCTCGATCTGCTCGGACGCATCCATCCCCTCAACTTCCAGCGCGATCACTTCGTTCACGTTAGTGACGGCAAGCTGCACGCCTTTGCCGCCGTAGCGGGATTTGTCGCCGTCGCGGAGCTCCACCGCTTCATGCGCGCCGGTGGAGGCGCCGGAGGGCACCGCGGCACGGCCCAGAGTGCCGTCTTCCAGGACGACATCGACTTCAACAGTGGGGTTGCCGCGCGAGTCGAGAATCTCGCGGGCCACAACCTGTTCGATGATCACGGTTGGTCTCCTTTATGCGGGTCAAAGTTGAAACCGGGTTGCATTCCCGGCACGCTTGACATAAGTTCGGCCCTCAAAGCGAGGGCCGGGGTTTTTCACCGCAGGGTAGTATAGCAGATCATACACGCGATCACAAGGGGAAAGTCGACAGAAACCCCTTCCCCGAAGCGACAATCTGGTATGCCAACCGGGCCGTCATCGCTGACGGCTACTGCGCCTCCGCCTGCTCGCCGGCGTGGTATGACGAGCGCACCAGTGGGGCGGATTCAACGTGGCGGAAGCCCAGGCTGTCGCCATAAGCGGCAAACTGGGCGAACTCCTCGGGCGTGTAATACTTCTCCACCGGCAGGTGCGCGGTGCTCGGGCGCAAATACTGGCCAATGGTGACGAGGTCGCACTGCGCCGCGCGTAAATCGCGCAGGGTCTGTTCAACCTCCTCCGCCGTTTCCCCCAGGCCGACCATCAACCCGGACTTCGTCACCTGCACCGGGTCGAGGGTCTTTGCGCGGGCGAGCAGTTCCAGCGTGCGGCGGTAGTCGGCTTGCGGCCGCACGCGGGGATACAGATGCTCCACCGTTTCGATGTTATGGTTGAGCACATCCGGCTGTGCCGCCAACACGGTGGCCAGCGCCTCGCCATCGCCCTGGAAGTCGGGGATGAGCACCTCGACCCGGCAGCCGGGCACCTGCGCACGGATCTGGCGGATCGTTTCGGCAAAGATGAGAGCCCCGCCGTCAGGTACATCATCGCGCGTGACCGAGGTGATGACCGCATAGCGCAGGCCCAGCGTGGCTACTGCCTCGCCCACGCGGCGCGGCTCGTCGAGGTCATACTCGTCCGGTTGCCCGGAATGCACCGCGCAAAAGGTGCAGTTGCGCGTGCAGGTGTTGCCGAGGATCATGAAGGTGGCGGTGCGTGATTGCCAGCACTCGCCGATATTCGGGCAGCGCGCGCTCTCGCACACGGTGTGCAGCCGCTGGCCGCGCACCAGTTGTTTGAGTTCGCGGTAATTCTCGCCGGAGGGCATGGGGACTTTGAGCCACGACGGATGACGTGGCGCACAGGCGTGATCAGACATGGGTGTGCGGCGTTCCTATTCTCGATGCGTTATCGCTCGATGCACAGTATACCGCAGGGTAACCCGCTGGGCAAATGATGTCATTAGACAAAAATACGGTCGGGCTGTTGCAAGAGGTCAGTGATTGTCTTCAGGAAGCGCGCGCCCTCGGCGCCGTCGGTGGCACGATGATCGCCGGAGAGCGTGAGCGCCATGCGCCGCTCGACCACCAATTCGCCCCCCTGCAACGCCGTAACCGGGTGTGCCGCACCCACGGCGAGGATGCCCACCTGCGGCGGCACGATAATGGCAATAAAACTATCGACATCGAACATGCCCAGGTTGCTGATGGTGAAGGTGGCGGCGGTGTACTCCTCCGCGCGCAGCTTGCCTTCTTGCGCCCGCGCCGCGAGATCGCGCCGCCGCTGCATCAACGCGTCCAGCGGCAGCGCATCCGCCGCCAGAATCGCCGGGGCGATCAGGCCGTCCGGCAGGTCGATGGCGATGCCGATATTCACCTGCTGCTGCGGTCGAAGATCGCTGTCCTGGTAATACCCGTTGAACTGCGGGTGCTCCACCAGCGCCAGGGCGACCGCCTTCACCAACAAATCGTTGATGGACACGGTATGCGCTTTGTCCCGCCCGTCATTCCAGGCCTCCCGCCGGTCGAGGAGGGCGCTGATCTCCGCACGCATGGTCAGGTAGTAGTGCGGGATATTCTGCTTACTGTAGGTCATGTGGCGCGCAATGGCCTGGCGCATCGGTGTCGGCATCGCACACTCCCGTCATTCCGCGACGATTTCGGCGATTTTCTCGCCAACGGGCACGACCTCGCCCTCGTGACGCAGGATCGTGGTCAACGTCCCAGTATCATACGATTCCACCTGCAGGGTGACTTTCTCCGTCTCCACTTCGGCGATCGGCTCGCCACGGTCGACGTGTTCGCCCTCGCGTTTCAGCCAGCGTTGAATTTTCCCCTCCTGCATGTCGAATCCCAGTTGGGGCATGATGACTTCCGTCGTGGTGGGCATGGAGTTCCTCCTGTTATGACGCCGCCCGTCGTTTCGGGCTGATGAACATTTGTGCGGCGGCATCGGCGATCACCGTCGCATTAGGGATGGCCATCCGTTCCAGTTGACGGTTATAGGGCATGGGGGTCGGCTCGCCGGCAATCCAGCGGATGGGCATATCCAGCGTATGAAAGGCGATTTCCTGCAGCTCGCCGATGATGCTCCCGCCGATGCTGGTGCCTTTGGCGGCCTCTTCCACGACGATGCCGCGATGTGTACGATTGAGCGAATCGAGGATGAGATCGTAGTCGACCGGGCGCAAAGTTCGCAGATCGATGACCTCGGCATCGATACGGCGCTGGGTAAGCATCTCGGCCGCTTCCAGGCAGACATTGACCATGCGCGAATAGCTGATCAACGTGAGATCGGCGCCGCGGCGCACGACCGCGCCCTTGCCCAGCGGCACACGCTCGGGTGCTTCGGACACCTCGCCTTTGGTGTTGTACAGGGCGAAATGCTCGGCAAAGAGCACCGGGTTGCGATCGTCGTACGCCGCCAGCAACAAGCCTTGCGCATCGGCCGGCGTGGCCGGGGCCACCACTTTCAACCCCGGCACCATGGCGTAATGCCCCTCGATGTTCTGCGAGTGTTGCGCCCCCAATTGGTTGCCCGAGCCGGTCACCGTGCGCATGATCAGCGGGATGGGAATCTGGCCGCCGGACATGGCATAAATCTTTGCCGCGTGATTGACGATGACATCGAACGCCAGCAGCGTGAAGTTGATGGTCATGATCTCCACGATCGGTCGCACGCCGGTCATCACCGCGCCGATGCCCGCCCCGATAATCACGGCTTCTGAAATGGGCGTATCGCGAATGCGGTCCTCGCCGTACTCGTCGAGCAGGCCCTTCGTCACGGCGAACGCCCCGCCATAAGCGCCGATATCCTCGCCCATCAGGAATACGGCGGGATCGCGCAGCAACTCGCGCAACCCCTGCCGGATGGCTTCACGATAGGTCATCACTGGCATGGTCACTATCCTTTTCTCTGCACATTACGCGGCATAGGTGAGTCGCACCATATCCTCGAAGGTGGGGTCCGGGCTGTCTTCGGCAAAGCGCACGGCATCCTCCACCTCTGCGGCAACGCCCTGGTCGATGCGATGCAGTTCTTCTTCAGCGACGCCGCGCTCCCGGAGGATCTGCGCATAGCGCGCGATCGGATCGCGCGGGTGCCAGGCGCGCTCCTCCTCCCGCGTGCGGTAACTCACCGCATCGGCCATGGAGTGCCCTTTATACCGGTAGGTGAGCGCTTCGACCAGCGTCGGGCCATCCCCCCGACGTGCTCGCTCGACCGCTTCGCTGCAGGCGCGATACATCGCCTCGACATCCATGCCGTCCACCTGTTGCGACGGCATGGCGTAGGCTTCGGCACGCTTATAGATTTCCGGTACGGCGGAAGAACGCGCGAGCGGGGTCCCCATGGCGTACAGGTTATTCTCGCACACGAAGACCACGGGGAGCTTCCACAGCGCGGCAAGGTTGAGCGATTCGTGAAATTCCCCTTCGTTCACCGCGCCGTCGCCGAAAAAGGTCATGGCCACCTGGTCCAGCCCTTGATGCTGGATGCCCAGCGCCAGTCCCACCCCGATCGGGATGCCCCCGCCCACAATGGCGTAGCCGCCCATCATGCGATTGTTCGCGCAGAAGAGATGCATGGAGCCGCCCATGCCGCGACTCACGCCGGTGGCCTTGCCGAACAACTCGGCCATCACCGCGCGGGTGGAACAGCCCTTGACCAGGGCATGTCCGTGATCGCGGTAGTGCGCCACCACGTAATCCTCTTTGCGCAGCGTGTTGATCGCGCCTACCGCACAGGCTTCTTCGCCAATATAGAGATGGAGGAATCCGCCGATGCGGCCGCGGCCGTATTGCTCGGCCGCCTGGTCCTCAAACGCGCGAATCAACACCATCTGGCGGTACAGGCGTAAGCTGAATTCTCGGTCCATCGCCCCATCCTTCATACTGTGCCGGGAAGTCTTCCTCTTCAGGGTAGTGGAATTTGCGGGGAAGCGATGGCCGGGAAATCGACGGCGTGTGGCCGTGATGGCACAAAAAGTCCCGGAGCAAGGCGGATTCCCCCACTCCGGGATGCATTGATAATGCACTGAGCGCTCAGGCGCGATACGGCTCCTCGCTCACGCGCGGATAGGTGCTGAGCGCCGGCAGCACGGTGAAGATGAGCCAGATGCCCGACAGACCGACGAGCACATAGACGATGCGGCTCAACACACTGAGCGTGCCGTAACCGCCCGCGAACAGGGCGGCGACCAGGTCAAACCCGAACAGCCCCACCAGCAGCCAGTTCAACGCGCCGATGATGACGAGAATGAGCGCGACAATATTGAGTGTTTGCATTGCTGCCTCCTTACAGACGGGATGTCACGCACTTGCCGGTGCAGTACGCGGTGACCGTGCCGGGTCACACTGCGACGGCGGACGGCTTTTTCTTGCCGCGCACCGTGTTCCAGATATATGTCGACAACTGGGTGACTCCGGCGACGCCAACCAGGCTGTAGACAATGCGGCCCAGCAGGCTGCGACGACCCAGCGCCCAGCGAACAAGGTCAAAACGCGAGACGCCGACCAGCAACCAGTTGACGGCGCCGATGACCATCAGAAAAAACGAAACCAGTGATACGATGCGCATGTACCTGCTCCTTTCCGCGACTGGACATGATACGCAGATCATTCACCTTCTGCCGCAAGACCCGGCACGGTAATCCTGCAAGGTGGGTCAATTCACGAACAATCGCGCCTTCAACGCCCTACGACATATCCGTCACCGACTTGCCCTCCGTGTCTAGTTATGCTATACTACCAGGGAGGTGAATCGTCCACTTTCGGTAGACGGAGTATTCAGTCGACCATCGATTGCGAGGTAGCCATGCAGATCGATTTCTCCACGCGGGAGGGGCGGCGAGCACAGGGAAAACTCATTCAGCAAGCCGCGGAAGAAGCGGGGCTGTCGCTGGAAGCGCTCGCGCGCGAAATCGGGTGTTCCCGTGCGCTCATCTATCAGTACGTCTCGGGCGCCACCCTCGCCCAGCCGGACCGCATTCAACACATAGCCGACCGCACGGGGAAGACTCTGCTCTTCTTCTACGGCGGCGAGGGCGAACCGCAAAACCTCCACGATCGCGTCTGCCAATTACAGACCCTGCTGGATGCCCAGCTTGGCCCACCCGACATTCAGGGGGCGCAGTCCACCTGTGAACAGTTAAGCGTGCTGGCGCGCCAGGCCGGCGAGGTGCAGATCGAGGTCGGCGCCCGATTACGCCTGGCCGCCATCCTGCTGCAGGCGGGAGAGCCGGCGCGCGCCCTCACCGTGCTGGAGCAATTGCTGCCATTCCTGCGCCAGCATCAACTGGAGGCGCTG
>JAGUZN010000084.1 GCA_020060775.1 Armatimonadota bacterium | reverse complement strand
GCGGCTTCGGCTTCAGCGCCATTGTCGGCAGCGGAGCGCGCAGCAACGCCGTGGTGCCCACCGCCAGCCTGAAGACGCTGGCCGCCGGCGAATTGGTGATGATCGGCCTGGCGCCCAAGGTGTCGGGGTACGCTGGCGTGATGGGCGATACGCTGCCGGTCTCTGGCGAATACACCTCCCGGCAACGCGAGTGTATAACATATCTGGCTGACGCCCTGGCGTTGACCCGTGCGCAACTCATGCCCGGTAAAACCGGCAAAGAAATCGATGCGCCCGCGCGTGCCTATTACGAAAAGCACGACCTGTTGCGCTACATCGTCTGTCCCTTTGCGCATACCATCGGCTTGCACGAAGCGGAGTCGCCCTTCTTCGGCCCGCACAGCGACGACGTCCTGCAGCCCGGCATGGCCGTGTGCATCGATGTCAGCTTTTTTGGGCACCCTGAATTTAACGGTACACGCATCGAAACAGGATACGAGATTACCGAAAAAGGCCCTGTGCCCTTCAGTCCTAAGATGGACGCCCTCCTGCGGGAGGCCGCCGGCGTCACCGCGTAGCCTTCTCCCCCACCCTGATCATATACGCCCTCGCCCTCCCGGCGGGGGCGTGTGTCGTCTGATGACGCCAGGCAGAAGATTCCCGCACGAAAATCATGCAAAAACCGCCTCCCTGACGCGGATGTGCGGTGAATGATGCAGCCATAACCGCACACGCCCGGCACAATACCGGTGTAGCAACAGTTCTCACCGGGGAGGAGTGAATGCGGCATGGTCAGGAAGAACTACTGGCAACTCTGCAAAGATTGGCTCCGACAGGAAAAATCGCTCTACCTCTACACCTGTACGCCGGAGCACTTGCTGTCGCACGCCCCACCGCTGCCGGACGACCTGCAGATCGCCACCTGTGATCAGGACATGCTGCCCCAATTCCGCGCGCAGTACGCTGACTTGCCCAAATGGCTGGATAAACGCGTACAGCGGGGGGAACTCGCCCTCTTTGCCCTGCACGAGCGTGCGTGGGTGTTCTGTGAGGCCGTTGTCCTGGGTCCACAGGTCTATACCTTCCACGGCTATCCCCTCGCCCTCAACGCCACAGATGCGCTGTTGGAAGCGGCTGAGACGCGGATGGACTGGCGGGGACGCGGCATTGCGCCCGGCACGCTCGGTCCCACAGCGCGCGAGTTGGCGGCACTGGGCATCGAGCGCATCTATATGGCCATTGATGTCACAAACACCGCATCGAACCGCGCAGCGGAAAAAGGCGGGATTCAGCGCATCGGCACCATCCATGCCCGCTTGCGCTTCGGCCGCTGGCGCTTGGCGCGCTACGAGCCGCTCCTGCC
This sequence comes from Armatimonadota bacterium, assembly GCA_020060775.1. Lineage (GTDB taxonomy): Bacteria > Armatimonadota > Hebobacteria > CAIYQO01 > CAIYQO01 > JAGUZN01. The sequence continues at coordinate 6,047 of JAGUZN010000084.1, read as the reverse complement.
TGATGCCGTGGCTGATCCCTATACTGCCGCGTCGCGTCGCTAATTTGCGCAAAAATGGTCACTTCTCGATGCACATGTTCACCTCTGTGTCCCTGATCGACATAGCCGGTGCACCGTTGACGGCAGTGCACTCGCTATGATGTCGACATGTCTCCGGCATCCTGCACCCGTGCAGGACGCCGCATCAGGGAGGATGACCACGGATGAGTGCGCTTGCCCACACCATGCCGCGTCCCGCGTGCTTCGAGGCAGCGGTCGAGCAGTTGCCGCACGCCGACCTGTCCACCCTGGTGGAGCGCAAGCTTGCACAGGCGGTGCGACGCGCCCGGCAAGCGCCATTCTACCGTGCACGCCTCTCCCCCTGGCGTGATCCCGGTGAACGCCTGTCGGCCGCACATTTCCAAGAACTGGTGCCGCTCACCAGCAAGCAGGACCTGCGTGAGCAGCGGGAGGCCATCTGGCATCGCTCGGCGTCCCGGCAGACCAACCTGCTGCTGGCGACCTCCGGCACTACCGGCGCCCGGGTGGCGCTGCCCTACTCCGCTGCCGACCTGCGGAAGTGGTTCGCCCTCGTCGCGCGCACCCTGTGGACAAACGGACTGCGCCCTGACGACATCGCCATCCTCCCGGTACCGATCAGCCTGTTCACCGGCGGGCACGCCATGCTGGGCGGGCTGCTGCGCCTGGGATGCACAGTGCTGCCGACCGGACCGACGCCCCCCCCGGTCATGGCTGACATCCTGAACGGAGGGCTGGGAGCAGCGCCGACAGCCGTCGTGAGCCTGCCCTCCTACATGCTGCGCCTGCTGGAGGCGCTGCCCGCCCACGGCTGCGATCCCGCATCATGCGCCCTGCGCATCGGCTCGTTCGGCGCCGAGGCCTGGAGCGAAGCGGCGCGCAGCCGTCTCGAAGCGGGCTATCGCCTGCGGGCGATGGACTCGTACGGCATCGGCGAGATCTGCGGCCCGGGCATTGCCGCCGAGTGCGAGTACCGCGATGGCATGCACGTCTGGGAGGACGCCTTTTTCGCCGAGATCGTCGACCCATACACGGATGAGCCTGTGCCGGACGGCACGCCCGGCGAGTTGGTGCTCACTCCGCTCTTCCGGCAGGCATTTCCGTTGCTGCGCTATCGTACCGGCGACGAGGCCTTCCTCATCCCGGAGCCCTGCGCCTGCGGGCGCACGCATCGCCGCATGTCGCGCATCGCGCGGCGGCTGGACAATGTATTGATCTTCAGCGGGGTCAATATCGATCCCGGCGACATGGAGGGAATCCTCTACGGATTCTCCTGGCTGGGGAATGAGTTCTATCTGGCGGCAGCGGGAGAGCACTGCGATATGCTGGCCGTGCACGTAGAGCGCCACCACACGCTGCCCATGCCGGCGGATGCCGAACAGCAGATCATGGACGCTATCCGCCGGTATTATCCGGTGCGCATCACTGTGCACCTGCATGATGCCGGTCAAATGGAGCGCGCCCCCGGCAAGGCCCAACGGATTCGAGGATAACGCATGGAGCTCTTGTATGACAACAATCGGCGGTTCATGCCGACATCGCATCTGCCCGAACGGGTGTACATCTGGGACGAGACGCTGCGCGATGGTGAACAATCGCCGGGCGTGGCCTTTCACGCGGATGAAAAAGTGGCCATCGCGCGCGCTTTGGCGGATGCCGGCGTCACAGTCATCGATGCGGGCATGCCCATCGTGTCGGCGGATGAGGAAGAGGCGATCCGTCGCATCGTGGAACTGGGCCTGCCCTGCGAGGTCGGGGTGACGGTGCGCTGTCACGAGGCTGATCTGCGCGCCGCCCAGCGCTGCGGGGTCGAGCAGGTGTACATGTTTCTCTCGGTCAGCCCGCTGCACATGCGCTGCAAATTCGGCATGCAGGACTTCGGGGAACTCGAGCAAACCGCCTGCCGCATGGTGCGATTGGCGCATGCCATGCATCTGGACGTCACCTTCATTGCCGAGGACAGCACCGGCGCCTGCCCGGAGGATCTTTGCCACTTGCTGCATACGCTCTACGGTGAAGGCGTATGGCGGGCAATCCTCTGCGACACGGCCGTACGCATCCCCTCGCCCCTCGCCTTCCATGCGTTCTGCCGTCACATCATCGCGCATGCCCCCGAGGAACTGATCTTCGGCGTGCACTGTCATAACGACCTGGGTGATGCCAATGCCAACACCGTGCTGGCAGTGATGGCCGGAGTCACCGTGCCCACGGTGACCATGAACGGCATCGGCGAGCGTGCAGGCAATGCCCCGCTGGAGCAAACAGTGTTGACGCTGGAGAAGATGGGCGTGCGGACCGGCATTCGCCAGGAAGCGCTGTACGAACTCTCGCGGCTGGTGCAGCGTTGCAGCGGCATTCCCCTCGCCATGCACCATCCCGTGGTGGGGTTGAACGCCTTCCGGCATGAGTCAGGCATTCACGCGGCCGGGGTGCTGGAAGATCCGCGCACCTATGAAACGATTTTACCGGAAGAGGTGGGGAGGCAACGTGAGATCATCTTCGGCAAGCACTCGGGGCGGCACCAACTGGCGGCCTTGTTGAAGGCGCACGGTGTTGAAGCATCACCGGCGATGATCGATGAGCTGTTGAGCATGGTGAAACAGATGAAAGAGCAGCAATCGCATGTCCCGCTGGAGGAGATGGTATCGACGTTGGATGCCTATTACCGCGCACATTTTGGCATCCCGAACGAGGTGATTCTCGCGCAAGCAAAGGAGTTGGCAGCCCATGGCGGCGTCTACGCGGCTTGAAGCGCTCTTGACACAACGGTTGGGCCGATCAGTGCGCGCCGGCGAGGTGGTGGAAGCGCCGGTCGATCTGGTGATGGCGCATGACGCCACGCTGGCGCTGCTCATCGCCGATTTCGAACGACTTGGCCTGTCGGTGTGGGATCGCGAGCGCGTGGTGGTGACGTGCGATCACTTTACGCCGCCCGCGCGCATCGACTGGGCAAATCTCCAAAAATCGGTAATCGCCTTCACTGCCCGTCACAGCCTGCCCGGGCTGCGCATGTACGAGGGCATCTGCCACCAATTGCTGCTCGAAGATCCACGCGTGACGCCGCAAAGCCTCGTCGTGGGAGCGGATTCCCACACCACGTTGGTCGGGGCCGTGGGTGGCTTTGCCACCGGACTCGGCGCGACCGATATTCTCGCCTGTCTGGCGCGTGGGCGCACCTGGTTTCGCGTGCCGGAGAGCATCCCCATCATCCTGACCGGGACGCGCAAGCCCTGGGTGATGGGGCGCGACCTGGCCTTGACGCTGCTGGCGCACTTCGGCGAGGAGGGTGCCAGCTACCAGGCATTGGAGCTGGTTGACCACACGGAGGACACACTGAGCATGGACAGCCGGGCGGCGATCTGCTGCATGGCGCCGGAGATGGGTGCGAAGGCGGCGCTTTTTATCCCCGATGCGGTGACCTCAGCCTTCCTCGCGGAGCGCGATCACGCCGATCCCCTCATCCCCGACTCTCCGCTCTATCCATATACGAACGGCGAATCCCTGCAGATCGACGTCGACACGGTCGACAGCCTCATCGCACAACCCCACAGCCCGGCCAACATCGTCCCCGTGCGACAAGCGGCAGGGGTGCGGCTCGATCAGGTGTATCTCGGCTCGTGTGCGGGCGGGCGATTGGAAGATTTAGCCATGGCGGCAGCGATCTTGCGCGGACGCCGGGTGGCCAGGGGACTGAAGGCGATCGCCGTGCCCTCCTCGGTAACGGTGATGCGCGCGGCGATGGCGCGGGGATATGTGCAGGCGTTGCTCGATGCCGGGGTGTGCATCAGCAATCCGAGCTGCGGGGCGTGCGGCGGCATTGATAAAGGGGTGCTCGCCCATGGTGATGTGGCGCTCACCACCACGACGCGCAACTTCCAGGGACGGCTCGGTCCCCCGGATAGCGCCGTGTACCTGGCGTCCACCGCCACCTGTGCGGCATCGGCGCTCACCGGCTATATCACGCCGCCGGACATGGTGTGGGAAGAGGCAATCACCCGGGAGGTCGATCATGACGCACGCCTTGGTGCTGGGCGATAATATCAATACCGATTTGCTGCATCCGCCGCGCTTCTTTGCGGCGGACCCTGAAGCGGCCGCGCAGGGATTCCTGGCAGGACTGCCGCCCGAGTTGGCGCGGCAGTTCTCACCCGGGGATATCCTGGTGGGCGGGCGCAACTTCGGCTGCGGATCAAGCCGGGAAGCGTATATCCGCGCCTTCCGCGCCGCCGGGGTGGCCTGCGTCATCGCGCATTCGTTCTCACGCATCTTTTACCGCAACATCATCAATGCGGGCATTCCGGCGGCATGCCACCCAACCCTGTACCAACAACTGCCGCAAGGTGCTGCCGTGCAGTTCGACCGCACGGCATGGACCCTGCAACGCCAGGAGACGGGGCAGGTGATCGCGCTCGAAGCGCCGGAAGCGCATTTGCGCGGCATTCTCGATGCCGGCGGTTTACTCGCCTATCTGGGGTTGGAGACGTCACATGCGCTACGATGTTGATCTGGTGGTCGTTGGTGCGGGGCCGGCCGGGCTTGCGGCGAGCATCCGCGCGCGCTGGGTAAAGACCTCCTACGCCGTGCCGGCATCCGTGCTCCTGCTCGACCCGGCAGGCATCGGCGGCATTGCCGCCATGGGAAATATCTGTCTGACGGGCCCCTCATTCGGGTTTCGCGGGAGTGAGCTCATCGCACGTTTGCGCGCTGATGTCGAGCATCTGGAGATCCCCGTATTGCGCGAAGCGGCGGTGGGGTTGGCGCAGGATGGGCAATGCTGGATCGTACAGACGCCGGAGCGCGCCATCCGCTGTCTGGCCGTCATCCTGGCGACCGGACTGCGCCGGCTCTCCAATGAGGCGCTACTGGCCTCCCATGGCTTCCTCACCTTCCTGGCAGGAGGCTATACCAGCGCCGCGCGCCGCTTTCACCACTGGTCCATCGACCACATGGGCCAGCGGATGGCGCTGATCGGCGGAGCGTCGATGGCCTCGGAAACCGAGCGGTTTCGCCAGAGCGATCAGCATCGCAATACCCTGATCTTCCTGTGCGAGCCCACCCAGCGCGTGCTCGCGTACCGGCAGGAGGGGGAAACGATCCAGTTGACCGTTGACGACCATGGCGCAATGCGCCAGCTCGAAGCGGATCATGTCATGATCGACTACCACTCACTGGAACGCACGCCGCCGTCATTGCTGTTTCTCCCGGCCACATATCGCACGGCACAGGGGTATAGCCAGGCCAGTCCGCGCGGGATGTCATCTGCACCGGGGCTGTTTGCCGCCGGCGATTGCACCGGTCCTCCCAGCCTGTGCATTAAATCGCTCGCCGAGGGCAGCGAGGCGGCGTTCAACGCCCTGCGCTACGTGCATGAGATCAAATTCGGCGTTGCGCCCCATCTCTTCGCGTTTTACCCCTCGCACGATCGCCCGTCGTTTGGAGAATCAGAACTGCCGCATCCTTCGCCGACGCGTCACATCCCGGTCGGTCTCACGGCATCGTCGCACTTCGCCCCACACGGCAACTTCGCCGAACCGCTGCCGATGCCGCGTCCACTGACGCCGGAGGAATGGCAGCAAGTCGAACGCGAGATCCACGAGAAGACCGCCACCGTGCACCTGGCTGATGAAGAGTAAGCGTAACCTTTATGGGATATATCGTGCGGTCACCGTCAACAGACGCGAGGTTGGGACGGGCGAGGATTCGCGACATGAGCGCTGTGCGAGCCGACGCCACGCCCGTGTTGCCGCAGTGACCGGTTGCTCGGCTGGCGAGGGGTCCAAGGCAGGATCAAACAGCATGCTGCGCTCCAGACTGGCAATGCGAAATCCGTAACGTCCCAGCAATCGGTGGAGCGACGTCGTGGAATATAGACACTCCGTGCCCCATACGCTCTCCTCGTACTGCCGGGAAGTGACCCCATCGCCATCATGCGCCTGCAAGATGAGGATGCCATCCACGCGGCAATAGTAGGCTGCCAATTGCATGATCGTCGCCGGGTGATGGCTCTAGATCGGAAGAGCACCCGTCTG
>JAGUZN010000169.1 GCA_020060775.1 Armatimonadota bacterium | reverse complement strand
TGAAAAACGGCGGGTTCGAAGTTCTCGTCAGCGGGTTCCCGCAGTATTGGGATCCGAACTCGGCGGCACACTGCCGGGTGGTCAGCGGCTATGACACGATGAGCGGCACCTACGCCGTGAGCAATACCCCCTGTACGAGCACGGTGGCCTATAATCCGAGTTATCGACAAGCCATCTTGACGACGGGGATGGACTTGACCAAAACCTATGAGCTGGTCGCCTGGTGCAAAGTGATCAATTATGGGCCAGCCGATTTGTTCCGCATCGGGGTCCTACAGTATAGTTATACTCCCCCCGCCACTTATGGTGTCCTCGCACAGGGCGGTTGGCCCGGTGCGAACGGCACTGTCCCCGGCTGGCAGAAACTCCGCACGGAAATCGTGCCTGTGAACTCTCCGTCGTCCTCACACTTTTACATTCGCCTCGAGGCCAGTGGCCTGGTCGCCGGAAGCAAAGCCCTCGGTTATTTCGATAACGTCGGCTTTTACGAAGTATTGAAATAGCCGTCCAACTTGTCCATACAGCGCTATCGCCCCCTGCCGGACGCCTCCAGCAGGGGGCGGTGTCTTCACGGGCCAGCACATCACAGTATCGGTACCAATGAACAGCAGGCACCGTAAGCGATCGCATGACCGGTGACCACCACCGTTGGTCGCAGGAGGGATCCTGCGGCCGACGCACACTGCGTGAATTTTCACACGGCCTTCCGGTCAGTCCTTGGGGGAGATGAGGCAAGTACTGATGTCACTTTTACTTTTGCTATAGTGCGTATGCGCTTGTAAAAGCCAGGAGCCTGGGAGGGCGCTTACGATGATGCACGGGAAATGGTTCAGCGCTGATGGCCGGCATGTGGGGCAAAGGTGTCTCGTCCTGTGGCTGTTGTCGGCATTTCTTCTCCCAGCGTGCCTGCTGGCGGCGGATGGTCGACCGCACATCTGGTCCGACCTCCCATCACCGTCTCCGATCATCACGGACGGTGGTTTTGAACTCGACGACAATGCAGTATTCATTAAAGGTGGATTCACGCGCGACGTGCAGGACAAGGTCGAGGGGAACAGTTCGGCGCTGAAGACTATTGATAAAGATGATACGCCCGGCGAATTCCGCTTCTACCAGGGTTCCGTGACATCCGGCATGCGGTATGTGATCAGCGGCATGCTGAAGACCGATCTCACCCCCGACAATTCGGATGGCCGCGACCGGCATGTGGGCCTCTGGTTTCTCACCTTCACACAGGATAGTGACGGCAAGTTGAAACTGCTGAAAAACTATCGCATCACGCTGTTGCGCGGCCTCTCGCCCTGGCGGCATTTTCATGAAGTTGTTGAGCTACCCAACGAGGTTACGGCAGTACGCCTGTCAGTGAACTGGTATGGCAAGCAGGGGGATCGCTTTTGGATTGATGATCTGTATTGCGGTCCTTACGATCTTCCGCTGCGCTGGGATGATGGAGGCGGGACGCATGGCCTGTGCCAGGCGCAACGCGCGGATGGTGCATCTTTCGAATATGCGATCCCGCGCAACGCTGAAGTGCTGGCCGTGTTCCAGGATGGCCAGCGCCTGCAGGAGGGAGGCGCGGGTGATTACGTGGTGCTGTATCCGGTGAAGGTGGTGCGCTTTCTAGCCATTCCACCGGCCGGAGTTGATCTGACGTTTGTGCTGAAGCCGTTCGCGCCTGCTGATGCGGTCACCGGCCATGCGCTGGCGCGATATTTTTTACTTGACGCGAAGGGGCAGGCTTCCGGTTGGTATCCGGAAGCGCTTGCCGATTTTCGCACACCACGTCAGGCCGTTACGGCACTCGACCCGATGCAACCACTGTCGAGCACGGGGCTCCCCGGCCAGGTGTCACTGACCACGCCACCATCCCTCACACTCGCAGCGCCTCATGCCGGCTATTATTCACTGCGCCTATATGATGCGCAGGGACAGCGCATGAGCAGCCCGGTTGAGTCACGAAAACTGCCGGCGGGCGGGACACTGCGCACTGCGATGCCATTGATCAATGATGCCGGCCAACCGTTGCCCGCCGGGGCGTATATTTGGGAGTTATTGCGTTATCCGATCACCCGGGGGGCGGTACTGGGCACGCGTCCAGTACCGGCTGGTGCGGTGCGCATGTGGGAGCGCGACAAGGGGTTCTCCTTTGTGATCAGAGAGGACGGGGATTCGGGGCCGCGCTGGTCGCTGTTGCATACGGACGCCCACCTGCAGCCGGTCGGCACGCCGCAACCGATTCCCGTGGGCGACCTCGGCGACATCGTGGAAGCGCGGGACGGCACGCTATTCGCGCATGACCGAAAGGCGCGCACTGTCGTCGCTTTCCGAAACGGCAAGCCGGCGACGGATTTTTCAGCACAGGGCGTGATGAAGGACATAGGTATTTTCATCGGGCTCGCTCTCGATGGGACGGGTGAGCAGCCCTACCTGTTCATTGCGCATGGTGACCCGAAGAGGCCCCGCGGCGTGATGAAGTTCACGCTAAAAGGCGAACCGATTGCCGATTTCGGCACTGACGGTGCGGCGGCGATGCCGGACGGCCTGTTGGCGACAGCGGTCACCGTACTGCCGGATGGCAACATGCTGGTGGGCGCGCAGGGGGAGAATGCGTGGGTGTTGAGCCTGGACCGCCAGGGCGCATTGCTGCCGCGCTTCCGTCGATGGCGCGGCGACGGGTTGCGCGACCGCTTCCTGGTGGAAGACTCAGAGGAGGCATATTCCTATCACCGCGGCGTGCGCGAGCAGATCGGCATGATCGTTGACACGCGTTATCGCCAAGTAAGCGGCATCCATGTTGGACCGGGCGACGACCTGTACGTCACTGCCGGCTACGTCCGCGAACCCAACCGTGAAATACAGGTCTATTCTCCTGCCGGCGAGTTGCTGTACGATATTGGGCGAGGGCCGCAGCTCTCGTTTTCCGGGCACTCATCGGTATACCCGCGTACCTGGGATACGCGCGAGGTCGACCGTTATGGCGATATTCAGGGCGTCACCTTCACCTCCGACGGCCAGTTATTGCTGTTGGATGCAAAGCATGGCCGCCTGGAACAGGTGCAGACGCGGGTGGAGATCGCACGCAAGCCGGTCAAGGTAACCGGCAGTGCGAGAGCTGTCACCGCGCAGACTCCGTTGGCGCTGACGCGCACGCCGTACGCCCCATTGCCGGCAGGTTTTTCGCTGGCGGATCTCAAGCAGCGACACGGTCTTGACTGCACAGTCGCGGACTTTATCGATCTCAGCGATGCTCGTCCCGGTCGCGGACTGCGCGATGACGGCACGATGTCCATCATACGCCGTCCGGGGGTAAGCCCGTACCGTTTATCCGGCACCGAGCACTGCGCCTGGTTCCGCGCGAAGATGGAAGTGCCGAACCCCGGACGACCGCACCTGCTGCTGGTGGAATACCCCGATGATACTCATCGGTGGACCATGCTCACCGTGCGTCACGATGGGCAGTGGACGGCGGGCAATGGTGTGGACTGGCTGGGCGTCGAGGGCGGCTACGCGACTGGATGGGGCTTCCCGCTCACCGGACATGATCAACAGTACACCCTGCTGGTCTACCCGCGTCGACCCTGGCTCACTCTGTATTTCAAGAGCTTTGCGCACGGCGGTCTACCGGCCTGCCGCGATCCGGAGCACAACTACCCGGGAGCCTACCCCGCGCTGTATGGCGCGGCGGCGAGCAAAGTGTGGCTGCTGGAGGTGCAGGGCGATCTCCCCGCCAACCCGGTGGAAGAGCCGCGCATGGGCGAGAAACGCCTGGTGGGCGATCACCGCCAGCATACCGATACGATTTACTGCGACTTCGGCGGGGTGGTGCAGGAACAGGACCTGCATCGTCGCGGGATCGGATATATCCATCGCGAGTGGACGAAGACGACCTACGCCAATCTCTTCAGCTACTTCGACTACCTGGGATTCAACTACTTTGATAATGTCGCGTATGATGAGAACGGGCGGCGCATGTACCCCTCCGAGGTGTTCAAAACGCATATGAAGGAGTACCAGGACGCCGTCAGCATCACGCTGGATGCCTCGGCCAAGCAGCAGATGGCGGTCACCTTCACATTCTTTGGCTTGCAGGGCATCCCGGACAACCGTCCCGACCTGAAAGATAAGGTGCAGGTCAGTGAGCGCGGCGAGCCGTCGAAGGATACCCTCAGCCTGGCCTACCCGGAGGTACAGCAGTACTTCATCGATCTGGTGACGGAGATGGCTAAGCTGCACAAGGATGACCCCAACTTCATGGGGGTCACGCTGATGATGAATTTCATCAAGACGCCGCTGTTCCACCCGCGTATGGGATATGAGGATCAGGCGATTCGTCTCTTTACCGAAAGCACCAGCATGGCCGTCAAGGGCAACACGACGCGGGAGAGAGCGAAATATATTCACGAGCACTGCCTGGATGCCTGGGTGGAGTGGCGGTGCGAATTTGTCTACCAGTGGGTGCTCAGGCTGCGCGATGCGGTGCATGCCGTGCGCCCCGACCTGATGGTCATCATCTACCCGACAGCCCTGCCCGCCTACCTGGGGTATGTCGACGGCAAGTACCATGGGTTCGACCGCGAGCGCTACCGCCATACGGATGGTTTGCATCTCTACGAATTGAAAGGATGGCCCGGCTATTTCATGCCGTATGCCGATAACTGGATGGATCTGTCGCCGCGCGAACCGATCGATATGCTGGAATTCGCACACGGGTATTTCGAGACGCGCACCCGCTGGCACGAGCAGACGGCCGGAACGCTGGCACCCAACAAGTCCTATATCACCGGGCCGTTCATCACCCAGTTTTTGCGATATAACCCGCGCGTGATCGCGCTGCATTCCTGGGTGCGCGCAACCGTGGGCTTCGATTTGGAGTTCCGCGAGTTCGTGCGCGCTTTTCGCTCGCTGCCCTACGCCCCGTCGCGCGAATTGAGCGGGGTTGTGCCCGCCGAGCACCGGGATGCCGTCAAAGTCTTTCGCTACGGTCCGGCCGGTCCGCTGCAGTACCTGGCGGTGGTGAATACCTCGGCACACGCGCGGACTTTCACGCTGACGGTGCCGGGCGCTACCGGCACGGGCGCGGTGCGCGACCTGGTGGCGGGCGCGGATTTACCCGGCCGCAAGAGTGGCGAAGTCGTGACGGTCAAGGTGAGCGTGCCGGCATACAATATGCGCACTTATCGTATCGGCGAGTAACATGCCTTCCCTGATAGTGATATTCATGAGCAGCAATTTCACAGCACTGCGCCTCGTGTATTGAAATAGCAGATCATTCCGTGCTGGCGACCGTCGTTGTGGTTGACGGTATTGTGCAATTCATACACACGGCAGCGCCGATACTGTGATACGTGTTCGATAGCACAGAGGGATTTACCCGGCATACCTTTTCCTATACGGTCATGCATCATTGTGAGCATCAGGTGGTTGTATGAGTACGCTTAAGCAGTCGTTGTTTGAGACACTGGCAGATGTGCCGGAGCGCATGGATGCCCGTCTGGTGCGTCATCGCGGGGCGATGGCAATTTCGGTGAACGGGCAAGTGTTTCCCTGCGTCTCCTTCAAGGCGACAGAGCAGGGTAGCGATGCCCTGTTTGTGGAGACGGTGGAGCGCGTTGTGCCGGCGTTCGCCGCACATGGCGTGCACCTTTACTTCGCGCCGGTCTACTTTGGCTGGGACGGCGACGGCTGCTATGATTTTTCCCGAGTTGATCGCCGGATCGAAGCGATTCTCCAGCACGACCCGCAGGCCTATATTGTCATTCGTATTCAGGCCGCCTGTTTTGCACCGACCTGGTGGATGGCTGACCATCCTGACGAGGTGTTGACCTTCGGCAGCGGCCGAGAACCCGATGTGCGTCACTATACGCATAAGACATCGGCCACGCCTTCCTTTGCTTCGACATTCTGGGAGCGGGAGGCGTCGGATGCATTGCGCGCGCTGGCTGCCCATGTGTGCGACAGCCATTACGCTGCTCATGTCATCGGCTACATGCCCTGCGCATTCAACAGCAACGAGTGGTTTGTGCGCAGCTACCAGGATGGACTGGTGAGCGATTTCTCTCCGGCCATGCAGCGCGCGTACCAGGCGTATATGACGCACCTCACCGGCAAGGCTGGCGACTATCCGATTCCCGACCGCCTGGCGCGCGGGGAGGCTGAAGAGGGATTCCTCATGCATCCCGACAGCCCCGTCGTTGCCTACTATCGATTGGCCAACGAACTGTGCGCGCAGGCGATCCTGCAGCTGACACAGGTGCTGCGCGAGGCCCATGCCCCGGACCGCATCCTCATTGGCGCGTTTTACGGCTATCAAATGGACCTGGCGAATTTTCACTGGCTGCCGGACAGCGGCCACCTGGCGCTGTCGACGCTGCTCGATGCCGACGATGGTCCTGATTTCTTCTCCAGCCCGCTCGATTACTTCGGGCGCAACCTGTACGAGCGACCGGGCGGCGGCTTTTGTTGGGCGCAAGGGACCGCACCGGATTCCGCGCCACTAGTGGGCAAGGCGTACATCGGCGAGGATGACGCCCCGCCGCCGCGTTGCGCCGACTTCTGGAGTTGGGCGGGCGATACCGAGCAAGACGTGGAAATGCTCAAGCGCAATTTCGCCTTCACGCTGTGCAAAGGGCAATTGCAGTGGTGGTACGATCTAGTGGGTCACTGGTACGATGATCCGCACCGTCTGGCGGTGGTCAAGCAGTGTACGGCGATCGCACACGATGCATTGGAGTACGACCGCACGCCGGTCTCCCAGGTGGCGGTGGTGCTTGACGAGCGGGCGTCCTGGTACTGTGCGCTCGATTTTCAGATGCAGCGCGCCATCAATTGGGAAAGCTTCTTTCATTCCTTTGATGCGCTGGGCATGCCGGTCGATCTGTATCTGCAGACCGACCTGCCGCGCGTGGATCCCGCACGTTATCGTGCTATCTTCTTCCTTTCGCCCTTCGCGTTAACGGGAGAGGAGCGGGCGCAGGTTGCGCGGTTCAAGCAAGGGGGACGCTTGTTGGCCTTCTCGCTATGGCCCGGTTACCTTACCCCGGGCGGGGGTGCTGCGATGTCGGAAGCGAGCCTCTCCGACCTGGTTGGCATGCAGGTGTCCCGCGCGAATTTCTGGTACCAGTTGCGCCTGACTCTGCGAGACGATCACCCACTGGTCGCCGGCCTCGGATCCCCGACATACGGCACGCATCGCGAGTTGGCCGAGACGATGGTGGTGACCGATCCTGCCGCGATGCCGTTGGCGCATTACAACGGTCGGGGGAGGGTGGGGATGGCTATGCGCACCTTCCCTGAGTGGACGAGCGTCTACAGCGCCATCCCGGGGTGGCCAGCGCCCCTGGCGGCCAGGATGGCGGAAATGGCCGGAGCGCACCGCTATATCACCACGAACGATGTGTTGTATGCCAATCGTTCATACGTAGCGCTGTTCGCCCGAGAGCCGGGCGTCAAGACGATACGCCTCCCTCACGCCGCTCGTGTGCGTGAACTCTTCACAGGACAACAGATCGCGTCGTCACCGGTACAGGAGTTCACCTGGGAAGCCGCGCAGTACCGTACCGATCTCTTTGCGCTTGCATAACCTAGACGTAAGCAGGCTTAGCGTGGTCTGCATCTATCAGAGTAATTTTGTCGTGAACGTGATCAAGCGCCGGCATGTTCTGCCAACGTTGACAGACGTTACTCCAGGCGTTACACTGATATCATATCCCCTGATATGCCTGAGTTGCGCCTTGCTCGCGAAGTGGCGAAAGAATGATGAGTACCAGCTGTAACACCCAGACGCATGCTGTCACGATGAAGGACATTGCCGCCCGCTGTGGCGTCGACGAGTCCACGGTTTCTCGTGCGCTCAAAGGCTGTACCCGCCATAATCAGCGGACGATTGAACGGATACGCCACATTGCCGAAGAGATGGGGTATGATCCCGAATTGCATCGCAGCGCTCGTCGCCTGGCATCGCGACGGCATGGCGGCACCGTGTTGAACCGACTCATTGCGTTGCTCTTCCCACCGCATTGGTATAATTCGGCGTACATGACAGCGATGTATGAAGGCATCATTGACGTGCTCACTCCGGCGGGATTCGGCGTGCTGATGGCGCACAGTGAAGGTGCACTCCAACCCAATGCTTCATTGCCACCGAGTTTCTCCGGCGGGGAAGTCGACGGGATGATCGTGCTGCAGCCCCCCGACCACTTCGAGGCGATTTTGCCGCAACTACGACAGAGCCCGGCTTTTGGAGAGCGTCCTCTGGTGACGCTGGTGCATGAGGTGCCCGGCTGTTCCAGCGTTTTACTGGATTATCTCAACGGCGCTTGTGCCGCGCTCCGTCACCTGTATACGCTTGGCCATCGCCGCATCCTTTATTATTGTCATCAACCCGTCATTCCCACGCCTCATGTTCTGGGGTACCGCCTCGCCTGCGAACAACTGGGCGTCAATGCCGATGACCTGTTAGTTCCGTTTGTCGTTGATCAGATGATCGCCGACATTGCCTTTGTACCCGGCACGCGGCACCGATTGTCGGATGCCGGCCAATTACGCTATCCAGTCGATCATCCGCTGCTGGAGACGTTAAGGCAACATCCTGATATCACGGCGATCATGGCACTCAACGATGGGGTGGCCATTGTGACCTACCATATACTGGCGCAACATGGCATCCGCGTGCCTGATGCTATCAGTCTCACCGGTTTTGATGATGTCGACCAACTGGTCAACGGCGACGGGGAGAATATGCTCACCACTGTTCAACTTCCTCTCCACGAGGCTGGACGCCGTGCCGCAGAGTATCTCGTCGAGATGGTGACACACGGGCGCAACGATCTAGTGCACATCACCTTGCCAGCGCATTTCGCCGTACGCCAGTCAACCGCTCCTCCTCTGGCCTCCGTCACACGCTAATCACTTGCATGTAAGACCAGCGATCTTCATCTCCCACCATTTCTCTTCGACCGATTGACAAAACGGGATGGCGATCGTATACTATTTTATGCAAGCGCATGGAATTTCCGAAGAAGCCCCATTCGCACCGGAAAGCCTCTTTTCATGCATGGGCATACGCAGCAACACTTCGGCCACTCAATCATCACGAGGAGCGTTAGTCATGCGTTATCTTGCTCGTTGTACCACTCTGCTTACCCTGTATTGTGTTGCATGCATTTCGGCCGTCGCACATGGGTTTACCGTACGTGAACTCACGTTGCCGCACGAGGTAAAGCCGGGCGAGCGCGTCACTGCCTATCTCGTGTTGACGGCCAGTGATCTGAACAGCTACCTGCTCACGCGCAAAGCTCTCATGGCCAGTCTGCGGTTTTCCCAGGGGGGGCTGCTCTGGCACGTCGAAGACTTCCCGTTGGATAAGTTTCCAGGCCAGGTAAGCACCGGCCAAAGCCTTGCGTGCACGCATGAATTCCTCCTGCCTACCGGGCTGCCGGCGGGAGCATACTCGGTTGAGGCTATCATCTATGGCGCGCGGGTGGAGATGCCGGCGCGCACACCGCAGATACGCCTGCAGGGACCGGGAACGATCACCGATCTTTCCATCGTGAAGAATATCAGTCACGGCACCTATGTGGATATGGACGGCGTGCCGCACCAGTGGTGGATCAACCGCCAGCATACGCTCATCTGGGAAGGAAAACCATATATTCCCATCGGCGGTATGTTCTGCTCACGTGAACGCCAGCGTGACGAGTGGGTATTGCGCAATATGGCGCTGAACGGCGTCTACGATCTCTATTTCAACTGTACTTCCATCGATGCCATGCGCAGCTACGTGCCTCTGCTTGAGAAGCTGGGCATCCGCTATGGCTTCCAGATTGAAGCTGGCGCATGGGGACATTCCATGGAGTTTCCGATGGTGCAGGTGCGCACACATGCGGAGGCGAACCTGCCCGCCTTTGACTATGTGGCAGATGGCAATGCGGCCAGCTTCCGCATTCCGCGCAGCGGCTATACCCGCAATATCAAGCAGATTCTCGCCGTGTACTACACCGTCTTTACTCCGGATCGGTCGACTGTGGTCGAGACCGGCAAGTTCGCCAGCGCCGAGCTCACACCCGATCACTTCGCAGTGACCACCACATTCACCAAGCTCCGGCCGGGCGAACGTTATCAGGTGGTGTGCCTGCCCATCTACCGGGGTAAGCCCGATGGTTTTGGACTCCCCAATTTCTGGGAGAAGCCGAAGCCGTATTTAGCGCAGGTCGAGAAAAATATCGAAAAGGCCCTGGGTAAAGGGGCGTTCGGTCCGGGATTCCGTTGCTTCCTGGAGCCCTCGCTTAACGAAACCGACATTACGCAGGATCTGGAATCGGTCTATTTCGTCGAGCCTAATCTGATCGAGGAGTACGCCTCCTGGCTGCAGGAGACGTACACAACGCCGGAGGGGTTGCAGCGGGCGTGGGCCTTTATTGGCCCTATGCCAGCCAGCTTTGCTGACGCCAGCCGCCTGATCCCGCTCTGCCTTGATGCCCCTGGCGACGGCAATCCGACACGCTGCTGGATGATGGATCATCAGACGCAAGCGCTCTACGCGGTCGATTATACGAAGACCCACGCGTGGACCGATTATTTTTACTTTCGCGACGATAACTACGGGCGGGTCGTCAGCGAGATTTGTGATATGATCCGCCAGTACGTCGACGCCCCCATCGTGCAGAAGCACGTTTCGATGTTCAAGCGATATAATGTAAACCAACAGCGCGTGGGCGGCATGGACGGCGTGGGGTTCGAGACCTACATGGACGGCGACGGGTCGTACACCTTCCATTCCACGGCCGCGACCTCTGAGGCCAACAGCTCTATGCGCACGATGTGGGTTCCGCTCACCGAGGGATCGCCGACGAATTCGTTTGTCGATCAGAATCCCTACTGGTACAACCGCCCGTACTGGGTGAGCCGGCGCGAGATGGCGACCTGGATTGACCGCATGTTCGATGCCGGCGCCAAAGGGTTGTACACTTTTCTGATCCAGCGGCCCGGCGGCACCTGGATAGGCAACTTCGCGCAGTGGACCGAGCTGTACCATCAGCCCATCGCCATGAAGTGGCTGGGTGAAGTTAACGATCTGGCCAATCGGCGTTATGCCCGGCAGATCGCCGATTTCACCCCGATGCAGTACGCCAGTTTCCCGGCGCGCGGGCAGTTCTGGCGGCCGGATATGTGGGCAAACTTTTATCAGGCTGATGCCTGCCCCGACAACATGCGCGTCTTCAAGGCGCCTAACGGCATATGGGTGGCGCCTACCGATTTCCCGAATCGTATCGATAGCCCGGTCTACTACTGCAATTTGCGCACTCGTGTGGTAGCCGAACGCTTTGGCGGTGAGTTTGAACAACTGCTGCAGCGCGGCAAGTTGGTCATATATGTCGGTTTCCGTGATGCCGATGGACTGCTGTCCATTGATAAGTATTTCGGCACGAAGTTCGAGAGGCTGCCGGACGGTCGCCAGGCGCAGGAACTGCTGCCCCCGCCCGGTGCCGAAACACTCAACACAACGCCAAGCGGGATGATCTACGGCTTTCGCGCCGGCAAACTGCAGATTGTAGCGACGAGCATCTGGAACTTCACCGAGAAGAATCCGCAGGAAATGGACTACGCACGCGATGATAACCCGCAAGTGATGCCCAAGCCGTTAGCTACCGAACTGCCCGGGTTTGACTTACGGCCATATCGCTTCTCCATTTTCAGTGATGCCTACAGCCCGAGCGATGCCCCGGTGATGGAGTGGAATCCGCTGTATCGTCCCGAGGATCGTTCTGGAGGTACATATCCCTGGCCTTCCGGTCGCTGACCAATGTTCGGTCCGGGCTTCACACCTGGTGCCCGGACCTCGCACCAGCTGGATGGCGGTGCACGCTCTTCCCAATGCCCCGGTGTTTCTGTACATGTTTTTACGGTCATATCCCGAGGGAGTCACGCACATCATGGCAATCGCAGCAACAGAAATTCAGAAGTACCATCAAATCCGACTGTCATTGGTGACGGCTTTGCGCACGTATGTCTGGCAAAGTGGCGAACCGCTACCCGCCGAGGATGAACTAGCGCAGCGCCTAGGCTGCCATCCTACCACTATCGATCACATCCTGCACGAACTCATTGAGTATGGTCTGTTGGAACGCCACGCCAGTCAGGAGACTCGCGTGGCCCCGCGGGATCGCTGGCGCATGTAGTTGCATGATTGCCGGATGCGATGGAAGGTTTTTTTCCGTGATTGGACAAATAGGGTAATGCGGACGCCCCTTGCCGGCACTCCGTACTCCCAAGTCATTCTCGTACGCCAGCCCACAGGCCGGCGGAAAGGATATCCTTCCATGCAACCGATAGGTAACGCTCCTGCTGTAAAGCTGGCGATTGTTGGCGTCAGCCGCGATTGCTTCCCGGTGGGGCTCACCCGCACGCGCTTATCCCGCCTGGTCGACGCGTGTACAGAGGCCAAGCTTGACGTTTACGGCTGTGAGACGATCATTGAGAATGAACGCAATGCCGTGAAGGCGCTGGACGAAGCGAAAGCCCACGGCGCCAATGCCGCCGTGGTGTTCCTGGGGAACTTCGGTCCCGAGGGGCCGCTGACGATTTTCGCCCAGCGGTTCGGCGGACCGGTGATGTTCTGCGCTGCTGCCGAAGAGAGCAAGGCCGACCTGATCAACGGTCGCGGCGATGCGTATTGCGGGATGTTGAACGCGTCTTACAACGCCGGATTGCGCAACTTGCCGGTTTATATCCCGCAGATGCCCGTCGGCCTGCCGGATGCGTTGGCGGCAGAGATCAAGCACTTTATTAAGGTGGCGCGCATGCTGCTCGGCGTACAAGGGCTGAAGCTGTTTGCCTTCGGGCCGCGCCCACAGGATTTCTATGCCTGCAACGCGCCCATCAAACCGCTGTATCACCTGGGCGTGGAGGTCATGGAGAACAGTGAACTCGACCTCCTGCAGTTGTATCAGGCTGTTGACCCGGGCGACGCGGATGTCGCTGCCACCGCAAAAGAGATGGCCGAGGAGTTGGGGCAGGGGAATACCTACCCCGATCTGCTACCCAAACTGGCGCGCTTTGAGGTGGCGCTGCTCCGCTTTGCCCAGGAGCAACTCGGATCGCGCCAGTATGCCATCTTTGCCGATAAGTGCTGGCCGGCGTTCGAAAAGGCGTTCGGCTTTGTGCCCTGCTATGTCAACTCTCGTCTGGCCTCAAAGGGCATGCCAGTGGCCTGCGAGGTGGATATGTACGGGGCACTGAGCGAGTTCCTCTGTCAGCTCGCCAGCGACCAGCCCGCCACCCTGCTGGATATCAATAACACTGTGCCCAATGACCTGGTGTCGGAGATCGCCGACCTCAAAGGTGCTGCGCCGATCGATTTGTTCATGGGCTTCCATTGCGGCAATACGCCGAGTTGCTGCATGAAGAATTGCTCGTTGAAATTCCAGCTTATCATGAACCGTCTGATGGAAGATCCGACACAGCAGCCGGACATCACGCGCGGCACGCTGGAAGGGCAACTCCGGCCCGGGGCGACCACCTTCTTCCGACTGCAGGGCAATGCCGAGGGGCAACTGGTCTCGTATGTGGCGGAAGGGCATATTCTGGATGTCGATCCTCACAGTTTCGGCGGCATCGGGGTATTTGCCATTCCCAACTTCGCCCGCTTCTACCGCCACGTGCTTATCGGCAAGCGCTTCCCGCATCACGGCGCCGTGGCGTTCGCGCATTGCGGCAAAGCGCTCTACGATGCCGTGCAGATGCTGGGCGTGACTGACATCAACGTGCCGCTGCCGGCATCCCTGCGCTATCCGGGAGAGAATCCCTTCGCCCTCGACATGGGAGCGATTGCAGCTTCCGTGTAACGCACAGCTTTGCTGCGATAAGAGTCGGGGCGGCAGCAATGCCGCCCCTTACGTTTGTCAACGTTCACTGCGGTGATACATCGTAAGGAAGGAGGAGCCTGCTCTGTTTGACGGAAAAGGATATACCAGGGGTACCGGCGCGTGTGCTGCGATACTGCTACTGCCTGTCACGCGTTTGCCGGGACTCGCGGTTGTGCGGGGTGCAGGATAGGGGGTGGAGCATGAAGAGCACAAGCATTGATCCGCAACCGGTTGCCGAGGTAGAGGAACGCGTCACCGCTATCCTGCCGCAGATGATCGAACTTCGCCACGATCTTCACCGCCATCCGGAGCTTGCGCTCCAGGAGATACGCACCAGCGCGCATCTACGCACCCTGTTGTCCACAACGCCGATCACCCTCTGGCCGCCATTACTGGGCACCGATGTCATCGGCGAGCTGCCCGGCGCGAGCCCAAGCGTGCTCTGCTTGCGCGCTGACATCGATGCTATCGCTGGTGAAGAGCAGAGCGGCGTCCCCTACGCTTCACAGCATGCCGGTCTGATGCACGCCTGCGGGCATGACGGCCATACCGCCATGCTGGCCGGGGCAGCCCTGGTGTTGTCCGACATGCAGACATACTTGCCCATGACGGTGCGTTTTATTTTCCAGCCGGGTGAAGAGATGCGCTGTGCCGGACGAGAACTGGTGGCGCGCGGCGCTTGCCGTGATGCTGATGCCGCTTTTGCGCTGCACGGGTGGCCGGGCTTGCCGGTAGGGACGATCAGCAGCCGTGCCGGGACGCTACTGGCCGCCGGCATTGAATTTCGCATCACCTTCCACGGGGTCGGCTGTCACGGTGCCATGCCCGAGCGCGGTCACAACCCGATTCCTCCAGCCGCTGCCATGGTAAGTTGGATTGAAAGACTGTATCAGCAGGTGCGCAGCAATGATGGCGTAATATCTGCATGCACGCTGCATGCCGGCACCCAGGCGAATATCATTCCGGATACCGCACAGATCGAGGGGACGATGCGCTACCTGGATGCTGACCTGGGGGAGAGCATGGTCAGTGAACTTACGGATGCCGCTCATGCCATTGCCCGGGAATACCAGGTGGACGTGAACGTGCACCTCGATCGTTCATACGATCTGCCCACCCGCAACACACCGTTGGGATACGGGCATTTACGGCATGTGGTTGATGCCTACATGCCCGACGCCGTCTGGCAGGATGCTGCGCGACCGTCGCTGGTCATGGAGGACTTCGCGTTTTATCTGGTGGAGCGTGAGGGGGCGATGGCCGGCCTGGGGCTGGGCGAGGGCGCCGCGCCGCTGCATTCGCCCGCTTTTGACTTCCCCGATGTGGCATTGCCCATCGGCATTCGTCTCTTCTGCCTCACCGCGTTGGCGGCAACCCCGTAACAGTGGAACGGCGGAGCAGCCTGGCGACTGCTCCGCCGTTGTGCATCCGATCCTCGGTGCTGGGCTATTTCATCTGCGGCAGAATAATACCGCGCAGGATGATGTTCTGGCAGAGGGTGAAGACCAGGAACACCGGGAGGGAGGCGACGATGAAGGCCGCCATCACCGTTTCGGGCCGGTTCATCGCCTGCATCTGCGTTGTGAACTGGTAGAGCCACACGGCCAATGTCCACATCTCCTGCTTCTGACACACCACCAGTGCCCACTCCCAGGAGTTGTAGGCAAACAGGAAGCTGTTCAAGGCGATCACCGCGAGAATGGGCTTGGACAGCGGCAGGGTGATGCGCAGGAACATCTGCCACTCCTGGGCGCCATCCAATGCCGCTGCCTCGTAGAGCTCGGGCGGCAGGCTATCGAAGAAGCCTTTAAGCAAGAAGATGCTCATGCCGTTGGCCACGCTGGGGAGCACCAGCGCGGCATAGGTGTTGAGCAGGTGCAGATCGCGCATCAGGAGGTAGCCGGGGATCATGGTGACCGCTGCCGGGAAGGCCATGGTGGCGAGCATGAAGAGGATGATCGCCGGCGTTTGCCGCATCTGGAAGCGCGAGAGCGCATAGGCCGCCAACGGGTTGACTGTCAACGCCGCGATGAGCGTGAGGGCGATGAAGATGAGGGTGTTGCCCAGCGCCCGGCCGCGCAGGATGAGGTAGTCGACGACGAAGCGGTAATTCTTGAGCAGGCCATCGAGGAACATGACGCCCTGGTGTTGGTGGTAGGTGACCAGGTAGGCCATGTCAAAGGGCATCTGGGCCTGCTCGATCGCGGCCAGTTGCCAGCCGTACGCTTCGTTGACGGCCTGCACTGAACCATACTTCTCCAGGAGGAAGTGCTGGTAGGCCTGCTCGGCGCTGTGCGGGATCCTGGCGCTCGCGGGCAGCTGGCGCAGGAACTCCAGCCAGAGGCCGGCCTGCGTTTGCACCGCCGGCTGTGTGGCGGAGTAGCGCACGGCGTCCCACGCGGCGTAGTCGGTGCCGCTGATGTCGTTGCAGCGCTGTAGGTTCCCATGAAAGCGCTCCTGCACGAAAGCGCGGTAGCGCGCGTGCAGAGCGGGGGTGAGGCGCACCTCAATCAAGCGCGAGGGGTACTGCTTTTGCACAAACTCGTTCCAACAGGCGCGCAACTTGGCAGGCGCCGTGTCGGGGATGGGGAAGGGGATCTCCCGCAGCGAGCGGTATTGTGTGCCCAGCGCTGCATTGTACTCGTCCACTGTCAGACGCCCACTGCCGCTCGCCATCCCCAGCAGTTTGCGGGCGCTGCTGCTGTTCAGGTGATTCACCCACAATACCTTCATGGGGAAGGGGCGGGTCTTGCTGGCTGGCAT
>JAGUZN010000414.1 GCA_020060775.1 Armatimonadota bacterium | reverse complement strand
GGGATCGCACTGCCCTGGGGCGGCGATCTGCCCCGCGCCATCCGCTGGCGGCTCTGGCGTCTGGCGATCGCCGAGGTGCGCGGAAGCCTTGAGGAGATCGGCTACGCGCATATCGACGACCTCCAGCATCTCACGCCCGGACAGGAAGTGCATCTGCCCGGGGTGCGCGTGCGGCATGAGGCGGGACGTCTCGTATTCCTGCCAGCCCCGGCCGGCGAACTGCCCCAGGTGCATATCCCCGCAACGCCGGTGCCGGTGCCGGGGCGGTTGTGCTTTCCCGATGCTGGGTGTTGCCTCGGGGCGGAAGCGCATGGTGGGGCGCTGCCCATCGAGGGCGGCGATGCCGCTGTGCTTGATGCCAGCGCGGTCGTCGGCCAGTTGATCGTGCGTTCCTGGCGGCCGGGCGATCGCTACCGGCCGCTCGGTGCGCCGGGTTCGCGCAAATTGCAGGATATCTTTGTCGATGCCGGGGTGCCCGCGCGCTGGCGCACGCGCATCCCCGTGGTGCTCGACGAGGAAGAGATTGTCTGGATAGCAGGATTTCGCATTGCCGATCACGTAAAATTGTCAGAGACCACATGGCAAAGCATTCGGCTGCATGTGCAATGGGAGTGGAATCCATGGACATTGAAAGTTTCCGAGGCCGGGTAGTCGCCGAACTTGGCGACGACGTGCGCATCTTCCGCGCCCCGGGTCGGGTGAATATCATTGGCGAACATACCGACTACAACGATGGTTTCGTGCTGCCCGCGGCGATCGACCGCGAAGTATTGCTGGCCGTGCACCCGCGCGGACAACGACTGGTCACCCTCACCTCGCTCGATTTCGAGGGCAGTTCATCCTTTTCGCTCGATGAGATCGGCTACGATGCCGAACAACCGTGGAGCAATTACCTGCGTGGGGTCTGCTACGTGCTGGAGGAGGCGGGCTACCACCTGCGCGGCGGCGATGTGATCTTCAGCGGCGATGTGCCCATCGGCGCCGGGTTGAGTTCCTCGGCTGCCCTGGAAGTGGCCACCGCCACCGCCTTCCTGCAGATGGCGGAATACGAGGTGTCCGGCAAAGAGGTGGCGTTGCTCTGCCAGCGCGCGGAGAACGAATTCGTGGGCACGCGCTGCGGCATCATGGACCAATTCATCTCCGCGCTCGGGCAGCAAGATCACGCCCTGCTCATCGACTGCCGGTCGCTCGACTACCGCGCCGTGCCCGTGCCGGCCGGGGCGAAGCTGGTCATCGGCGACACCGGGGTGCGCCGCGGACTGGTCACCTCCGAATACAATACCCGTCGCGCGCAGTGCGAAGAGGGCGTGGCCCTGCTGCAGCACGCGCTGCCCGGCATTACCGCGTTGCGCGATGTGACGCCCGCGCAACTGGAGGCGCATCGCGATCTACTGCCCGAGGCCGTGTATCGGCGCTGCCGCCACGTGGTTACCGAGAATGCCCGCGTGCTGCAGGCCGTCGCCGCCATGGAAGCGGGCGATCTGCGGACGTTGGGCCAACGGCTCAACGATTCGCATACCAGCCTGCGCGACGACTACGAAGTGAGTTGCCCCGAGCTGAACGCCATGGTGGAGATTGCCCAGCGCCAGCCCGGGGTGTACGGCGCGCGCATGACCGGGGCCGGATTTGGGGGATGCACGGTAAGCCTGGTGGATGAAGCGCATGCCGAAGCGTTTGCGGCGGAAGTCGCCCCCGCCTACCGCGAGGCCACCGGCCTCACCCCGCAAATTTATATCAGCACGGCGAGCGCCGGCGCCGGCGAAGTGGAATAAGCCGCGAACCAAACATATCGTCCCCTCTCCACAACGAAGAGGGGACGATGCTTCTCCTGTCTGCATGCTTCTGCCCTAATCGTGCGTCAGCGCCTCTACCAGTTTCTCCAATTCCTTCGCCTGCGCTTCGGTGCGGGTGGCGGTGGCGATGAACAGCCGGCGAGAGGAGAGTTCGCGCATCAACGGCTCCACCTCATCGGGCATGCAGGAGATATACACGCACTTTCCGGCCTCCTGGATCTTGCGCAGCACCGGGATGTAAGGCAGCGCCGAGCTGATGATCTCGCCGTAGGTGTTGCCCTGCTGGAACTGAATGGCGTGCAGGTGCTCGATCTCCAATAGCGCATCCAGATGCTGGAGCATCTCCTCGCCATCGAGATGGAACAGTGTGCGGTCGAGGAAGGCTGCACAACTGGCCAGGTCGGGCTGCACAAACTCGCGAAACATGGGTGGGCTCAACATCACGCTGATATCGCTCTGCAACACGCTAAAGCGTTGCGGACACCACAGCGGCAGCATGTCAGTCACTTCCGCGCCATACGAGCGCAGCGTGCGCCACATCGTCTCATAGGCGACCGCCCAGATGGAGTTCAATCGCAGCAGATTCCGCCAGACGACATCGGGACACTGCACTAGGTCCAGGCAGAGCTCCTCGGTTGAGCGCACGTATGCCATCGCATCCAACCCGTGCAACGCGGCGGCCGGCAACGTCACCAGGCATTTACCCTTCGCTGCGGTGCCGGCAATGCGCATGAGCTGCACCAGCGATTTCCAGTAGTCGCTTTCCCAGTGCACGCGCAACTGCCAGTCAGTGGACTCCCAGTCCGCTACAAACGGCTCCGCCCAGTCAACGCCATCCACGGTCTTGTAGCGCGCACCGATGAGCATGCCGACCGGATAGCCTGGCGGGCACAGGCGCAACGCGGGCAGCGCATCGCCGCCGTAGTACGTCACCTCCATCTCGGCCAGTTGTTGATCGATGAAGTAGTCGAACTCCGCGAGTTTGCCGCCGCTCGGCGGCTCGGGACGACGCCGGCGCACGTCCTGGCGAGGCGCCATGACGTAGAACATGGCGCGTCCATCCAGCACCTCGCCTTCCCAAAACGCCGTCATGCGCTGTTGAATACGCGGCCAGTTCGGTTGCAGTTCCATGATACCCCCTGAACACCATTGACACCGATGGCGCCTATATGGTTTTCGGCATGCCGTCATGAACCCCCTGCCGGCCGATCACGTTCAGGAGGTGAAGAAACCCTGACGTCGTCCAGTGAAAATGCACCCCTGCCTCTTGCTCCGCGAGGGGAAATCCGCTACCCTCTATCCGTTGATGATCCACCGGACCGGTGGACTCGGGGAGCCACGCAATGGACCTGGCCGCGCTCGGACGTCTGGTGCTTATCGTCGCTGTCGCCCTCTTCGTGATCGGTCTGCTGTTCATCGGCATCAGCAAGCTTACCGGGGGGCGCGGATGGCTGCCGGGCGATATCGTCTACCGGCGTGACGGCGTGACAATTTATTTCCCGATCGTCACGGCGATTCTCATCAGTATCGTACTCAGCCTGATTCTCTCGTTCGTGCTCTGGTTGATCAACCGGGGACGGTAGGCGGCAAGCCAATACACCACCATGCGTATCAGTGAATTCGACTACGAACTACCGGAAGAACTCATTGCCCAGCGCCCGGTGATCCCGCGCGACGCCTCGCGCCTGCTCGTGCTGCACCGCGATACCGGCGCCATCGAACACCGGCGATTTCGCGACCTGCCCGGCTACCTGCGCGAAGGCGATCTGCTGGTGTTGAATGACACCCGCGTCATCCCCGCGCGCCTGCTCGGCCACAAGGCCGGCACCGGCGGGCAGGCCGAGGCGCTGCTGCTGAAAACCACCGGCTCGGATATCTGGGAAGCGCTGGTGCGGCCCGGACGCCGCCTGCAGCCGGGGGCGAAGATCGTCTTCGGCGAAGAAGAACTGTTCGCTGAGATTCTCGAGGTGCTGCCGGATGGCGGACGCATCATCCGTCTGTTCCCCGGGCCGCGCGCCGGCGGGCGCACCACGCATGACCTGCTGCATGCGCTCGGTGAACTTCCCCTGCCGCCCTATGTCACCGATGGTCCGCCGCCACCCGAACGCGGGGTGTACCAGACGATTTACGCGCGCTGGGAAGGCTCCAGCGCCGCACCGACGGCCGGTCTGCATTTCACCGAATCGATCTTCGCCGAGTTGGCAGCCCGGGGCGTCCAGCGCACCTTCGTCACCCTGCACGTCGGGTTGGGCACCTTCAAACCGGTGCAGGTGGAGGATGCCGAAGCCCACGAGATGCACGAAGAAGTCTACAGCGTATCGGCAGAAACCGCGGCGCGCATTAACGAGACGAAGGCGCGGGGTGGGCGCATCATCTCCATCGGCACCACCTCCACCCGCACGCTGGAAAGCGCCGCCGATGCTCACGGCGTTGTGCACCCGGGCAACGGATCCACCCGCCTCTATATCATGCCCGGCTACCGCTTTCGGGTGGTCGATGTGCAGTTGACGAATTTCCACATGCCGCGCTCCACCCTCTTGCTGCTCATCTCCGCGTTTGCCGGCAGTGACGCCATCCGCCGCGCCTACCAGGAAGCCGTGCGCGAACGGTATCGCTTCCTCTCATTCGGCGATGCGATGCTCATCCTTTAGCAGTTGTGTTCACAAGATCTGTTCACGGATCGCGCCGCGAAAAGATCACGCGAGACCGGACAGAGACTGTGAACACAGCTTCTTAGCAGCCCCGGCTGAATTTCCCGGGGAAATATAACCTCCCGTGGGCGATACGGGCGTGACAGAGGGCCAATCTTTGCTATAATATGGCGTTTGCACGGTCTGGTCCCGATCGTGCAGGCAACTTGGTGCCAGCATACGCAATCCCCCTGATGTACGTGGTGGCGCTGACGAACGACACGAACGTGTTGGAGGATCCGTCGTTGAGCCTTAAGGGTGATCCGTTGTCACACAGTTATGTCGACAAAGCTTGCGCCTATTGCGAAATGTCCATTCGCCATGGCGAGGATATCCTGGTATGCCCTTCATGCCATTTGCCGTATCACCGTGATTGTTGGGCGGAGAATGCCCGCTTCAAAGGTTTTCGCCCCGGCATCGAAGGCATCAGGCTCGCCGACCCGGCCGCAAACGGCACCCCCAAGGCTGCCACGGAAAAAGTTGCGACAGCCCCCCTGCCTGACGCCAAACCTGTCTGGCTCACCCCCGCACTGCTCGTGCTTTCGCTGCTAATCGGTATCGTAATTGGCCGCGCCATCGGCAGTGCCGGCGGGAGCGAGGAGCGTTTTAGCGCAGCGCCGCCGGCTCCCGTGACGACGGAAACCTCCGCTGAGAATTCAACAGCAGAGACGGCGCACACACCGCCACCTGCCCATGCCCCCGATGCGCTGGGAGGCATGACGCTCGCCACGCTGTCTTCGGAAGAAGCCGAGACGATTATCGCCGAGCAGGCCACCAATGTGCTGGCCGCGTTGAAAAAGCGCGATACGGCCGCACTCGTCAAGATCGTACACCCCACGCTGGGCGTGCGTTTCTCATCCATGCCGAAGGTGAATCTGCAGAGCGATCTGGTGACGAAGGCCGATATCCTGCCAGGGGCGATGAAGGATAAGAAAGAGTACACCTGGGGTATCGATCCGGCCTCTAATAAGCCGATCACGTTAACCTTCGCTGACTACATGAAGCGCTACGTATACGATGCGGAGTATGAGAGTATCGGCACGGTGTCCTACAACGAGTTGCCGCCCACCGCGCGCCCGGATGAAAACCTGTATGACTACTACCGGGATGCTATCGTCGTCAAGTACCACGTGACCGATCCCGAGCCGGGCCGCATAGGAGCGCCCGAATGGCGCAGCCTGTACCTGGTGTTCCAGCAGCATGAGGCGGCGTGGTTCCTGGTCGGCGTTGTCCACGACGAAGGAGAGCTACAGGAGTAACGGCGATTGCTGCCGAGACTACGGTTTGACGGCCAGCAATCGCCCCGGCACGGCGATGATGATGCGTCCTGCCCCGTCATCACCAATGGCGATCGGACGCTCCACCCGATCGCCTTCCGGCGTGAGCACGCTGTACTGCTCGACCACTGAGAGGGTATCGTCAAATTTCAGCAGCGAGGCGGCGCCTGTCAACCAGCCCCATAACGTCGGCGTACGCACGCCCAGCATGGTGGCCATGCCCGTCGGCGAGGGCACGCGCTTCCAACCGCGCTCCACGCCCTGCGGCGTGTAGCGCACCAGGCTCACCCCCTGCTCGTCCGGGCGCGCCCACAACACGTGTCCCCCGGCATCGACCGCGGTGATGCCCTGCAGTGCCAGCGGAAATTGCTGCAGAAACGCCCCGGTGGCCGAAAACGCCATCACCCGCGGGCCGGCGTTCGTCTCGCGCAACACATACAGCCGGCCATTCTTCCCAATCAGCATCGGTGTCGGGCAAGGCTGCTCGGGCGCGGAGGCGGTCGCCGGCGGCAACTCGCGCCAGAGCGGTGTGCCGGGCAGGCCGTCAACCATCACACTATCGACCCATGCGATGCCCGCCTCGCCGGCGCGGCGCCAT
>JAGUZN010000430.1 GCA_020060775.1 Armatimonadota bacterium | reverse complement strand
GCCCGCGGCGTTCGCGGCGCCGGGCCGCTTGCGGCCCCACTCCCCGCGGTGCATCATGGGGACGACACCCCTGCCGCCGTCCCCTGTCCCCGGAGGCGCCAATGGCCGGCATCATCGAGGGCGTGAAGTCACTGCTCAAGGGCGGCGACCGGCCCAACCACATCGTCTTCATCGTGTTCGACAGCTGCCGCTACGACGCCTACATGGCGGCCCGCCACCCCAACCTTGACCGGATCGGGAAGGCGGAGCGGCGCTGGAGCTACGCGAGCTGGACCAGCCCCAGCCACTACACCTTCCTGATGGGGATGATCCCTCATTTGAGCCCCAAGGGGGTCTTCGCTTCCAACGTCTATCGCGAAGAGTTCTCGCAGTGGTCGCGGCGCCTGAACATCCCGGACGTCGAGTTCAAGAAGTTCGTGCCGCAGCTCTCGCTGCCCTACTTCCTGAAGCAGGCCGGTTACTGGTGCCAGGGGTGGGTGAGCCTGCCGGTGCTCAACCCGATGACCTCGATGGCGCAGCACTTCGACAGGTACGACCTGGCCCCCTCGCACAACGACCTGCGCGCTATCTTCGCCCAGGTCGAGTTCCGCAAGGATCAGCCCTGCTTCTTCTTCATCAACACCGGCGAGACGCACTACCCCTACATCCTGCCCGGCGAGAGCGCGGACGACCTGCCCCACATCAGCGGCGTGCACGGCGTGTTCAAGAACCTCGACGACTTCCTGAAGAACCCGTCGGAGTTCATGCAGGACCGCAAGCAGGAGGAGTTCTTCACGCCGCAGCAGTTCCGCGCCTTCTACGACAAGCAGGTCGCCAACGTGGAGTGGCTCGACCGCGTCGTGGGCGAGTTCATGGAGCGCTGCCCGCCCAACACCTGGTTCATGATCATGGCCGACCACGGCGAGCTGTTCGGCGAGGATGGCTACTTCGGGCACGGCCCCATCTTCCACGAGAAGGTGTTCGAGGTGTTCTACCTGGAGGGGAAGCGGCCGTGAAGCGCCTGCTCGCGGTCGCGCTGGTCGTGAGCGCCGCCGCCTGCGCGCTGATGCGGCCCGACACCTCGGGCGATTCATACACCGTCGGCAGCATCCCGTCCTCAACGTTGCACGCCGCCAGCATCGGCGCGGACCACGCGCGCGTGCGCACGTTCAGCAACGACGTGCCCGAGGCATCCGACACCTCGGTGGCGAACTCGCCGGTGAGCATGAAGCGGATATAATCTTTCGGCAGCAGAATCTTCGCCACCCGCGCCCACGCCTGCGGCTCCTTCTGCTGCAGCCAGACGATCTTCGGCGCGGTGAAGCCGGTGAGCACCGGGTTCAACGTCTCCGCCACCACCGTGTCGCGCCCCGCGCGCGCGGTGATCCATTCGCACTGCTCGGCGGTGCGCTGATCGCACCAGAGGATGGCCGGGCGAATCACCTGGTGCTCGGCATCCAGGAACACCGACCCGTGCATCTGCCCGGAGAGCCCGATGCCCGCGATCTCCCCCGCATCGATCTGCGCGGCCGCCAGCACGCGGCGAATCCCCTCCACCGTGGCCTGCCACCAATCCGCCGGCGCCTGCTCCGCCCACAGCGGGTGCGGAGTGGACAGCGGATACTCCAGCGTGGCGCTGGCGATCTTGCGGCCTTCGGTGTCCACCAGCAGCGTCTTGGTGCCGCTGGTGCCGATATCGATGCCGAGCAGGTATGGCATGGGAACCCCCTCGTGAGC
Organism: Armatimonadota bacterium; assembly: GCA_020060775.1. Taxonomy (GTDB): domain Bacteria; phylum Armatimonadota; class Hebobacteria; order CAIYQO01; family CAIYQO01; genus JAGUZN01. The sequence goes on along the minus strand of JAGUZN010000430.1, from coordinate 21,997 downwards.
GTGAGCATACGGATGAGAATCGTACTTTCCCTATTTGACTCCCCCCCGGCGGATTCCTCTCGCCCCGCAGTCGGCGCATGCGACAACCGTCACCGGGTGGATACACAGCACGGCATGAAAGCCGACCCCGGTCGCGCCCAGTGTCTGCCCCGCCTCACAACGGCAGCAGACAACCGCGCCGCCAACGCTGCCTCGATACGGGAATACAGAACATCTCCCTGTATTTTGTATCCCTGTATTTTTGGCTATAAGGTCTATTACCTATCAAGAATACTTCGAATATCTTCAACGTTGGTATATGAGATGGGACGTTTCCCATAATTGTCGATAGAGTCAATATCACTTCCCGCAGCAATTAACAGATTGACCATATGCAAGTTATTCTCCTTAGCCGCATAGTGTAATGCGGTATAACCGTATCTATTCTTTGCGTCTACATCTACCATGCTATTCGTCAGAATATAAGAAGCGATATCTAAACAATTGTACCAGACAGCAGTATGAAGAATGGTATTATCATCATACTGATGCGTTGATTTACAATCACCGCCAAACAGTAATACCAGTTTAAATATTGATAATTCGCTATGAGCAGAGGCAATAACAGCGTTTTCGCCTGTTCTGAGGTATAAGTTAGGATTTCTCCCTAGTAGTAAATTTATATTCACTACTAGGAAATCTTTCTGATACACCGCATTGTTTAGCGACTCTCTGGTATAAAATCTATCGTATATAAACAACAGAATTACCACTAATGACAGGATAAGTGTTACAATGCAAGATAATTTTATTACATTTGGCACAACTATCTTCATCATCATCCTTCACCACTCAAATACAGCAAATACAGGGTGAGGTTATGTATTTCCATCCTGTCGCTTCTTCCGCCCCGCGGGTAGGCGATTGAGCCGGCGTCCCAGTTGGGCTTCGAGTTGTGCAAAGAGGGGACAGCCTCCGGTGTCTCCTGGTTTTTCCCCTGTTCTGCCGGCGCCTGTCGCGGTCGGCCGACCGGTTGAGGCTGCAGGCGGCGACCCGTGGCCGTTTCCAGGATCACCCTCTGCGCGGGACTGGCCAGGAAGCGGCCCACGCGAGTGCCCGGTCGCGCAAGCCGCGGCATCACGAAAGTATAGCATGCGAGCGATAGCCCAACAAGGAAACATGGTCCCGATTCCCCCCCCGACTTCCCCCTGGACATGTGGCCGGCAACGGCAGTGACGATGCTGATGGTATGAACCTGAAGTGACGGCAACGCTCATACAGGTTGACCGGGCAAACCCATACAAGGTATGATGAATACCATCAGTATGAAAGATACTATACAATCTTATACAGCGTCGCGCTGGTGTTCGATCGGTTCGGCGTGAGGACCTGATGAAAGGAATTCCGCCATGCGGTTTCGTGTATTCCTCCCTCTCCTCTGTCTGCTCCCCCTGCTCATGAGCGTCGTCGCAAGCGGGAAGACCGTACCTGTCGGCACCACCGGCTACCGGCTTGATACGCCCGATAACTACCTCGTCAGTACGCCGCAGGGGACGACGATTCTGCTGGAAGTGAAGAGCCCCGCCGATGATATCGCCATCCAGGTGATGCCGGGCGCGAAGGGCAGCACGGCGGACGCGATGGCAACAGATTACGAGGGGCGTATCCGTGCAGCGTTTACCTCGTTTGTGCAGAGTCACGAAAGCCGGCTGACAGTCGCGGGCGAGCAGACCCTGTACCGCCGCTACAACGCCGCAGCTAACCAGCAGAAGGTTACGGTGCAGACGCTGTATTTCGTCCGTGGCGATGACCGCTTTGTGCTGCACGCGGTCACGCTCCCCGGCAAAGAGGATGCCGCCCTGGCCATTCTCCAGAGTTTTCATGTTCCCGCACCGCCCTCTGCCACCCCGAAAACAGCCACCCTGCCGCTGACGCAAGCCACGCTGACCCTTCCCGCGACCTGGACTATTCAGGCGAATCCGCAGACGGGCGCCATGCAGTTTGCCTTGCCAAATCAGACTGGCCTGATGGAAGTGCTGGAAACGAAGCTCGACCCTTCCGACATGACGCCGGCGCAACTGGTGGAACTGATGCTGGGCGAGGTGGTGAAGGAGATTGCCGCTGACCCGCCGGGACTGGCGAAAACCGATGAGAAAAACCTGTCACGCGCCGGTATCACCGCGACATATCGGTCCTTCACGGGGAACATGAACGGCCAGGGGATAGACCTGGTGCTCGCTGTTTATCACGCTGATGATGCGCTCGTCACTCTGTATGGCCTGTTTAACAGCGTCTCGCGTGCGGACTACCAGGCGGAGGTGGAACAGGTTGCGGCCACATTTACACTGCCGAATAGTATACCGGCGACACCGACGGCCAACGCCAACATGCAGCGCATCGCGCCGACAGGTTGGGGGATCACCTTCGAGGCGCCGGCCGATTGGCGGCGAAAGAGCACGTCCGCCAGTGAATCCTTCACCGGCGCGGCGGGATCGCCCGCCGAGAAAGCCAGTCTGACGGTGCAGAAATTCAGCCGTCGCGAAGCCGCACACCGCGACCTGGCCGCGTCGCTGAACACGACGCTGGCGCAGGTGCGCCGGATGCCGACCGCCAATGTGCTGCGCAAGGATACCCTGACGGTGGGGGCATTTGCGGCCTCGCTGGTAGAAATCAGCTACCCCGTGCAGGAGAAGCCGCATCGCATGATGCAGGTCATCGTCGCCACCGATACCGATGTCTACTGGCTGAATTTCGCCGCCCCGCAGGAGGTGTATCACCAGCAGGTGGCCCTCTTTGAACAGACCGTGGCCTCGCTGACGACAGGGCAGACGCCGGCCGCTGGCGCCGCGGCGACAACCTTCACGACAGGAGCCGGCGGCGTCAGTTTCGACGTGCCCGCCGGCTGGACGCAAGCCAACCAGCAGGGCGCTGTCGTCTTTTCCCCGCCGGCCGGCAGCCCCTTCGGGCAGACCACCATCCGCGTCACCGTGCTCCCGCGCGGCAACGCCGAGTCGGAATCGCTGCGCAAAGCGGTGAATACCTGCCTCACCACGCTGCCGAAGGCCACCACCGTGCGCACGATGGTGGACAAAACCTACGGCGGCATGCTCGCCCACCTCATCGAGGGCGGCTATGCCCCCACTGACGATGAAGCCCATAACTTCTGGTACATTCACGTCGAGCGCCCGAACATCATCATCCGCATTCACGTGGACCTGTACGACACCCTGCACAAACGTATGGCGCTGCGCGAGAAGGTCGTCCCCGTCATCGACGCCCTCACCGCCTCGCTGCACGCCCGCTGACCGCGTTTCGCGCCACGCAACAGGAGAAGCCGATGCATTGTCTCAGAGTGTGCTGTGCTATTCTCATCTGTGTCATCAGTATCACAGCCGTCTACGCTGCGAAAAGCGATGATATCCTGACGGAAATCTCCAAGCGCCAGTTGATTATCGCCGGCAAAGCGCCGGGCAGTAGGGAACTGGCCCGCAAGGAGATTCGCGACCTGCTCAAAGACCTCTCCAGAGAACAGGGGTATGAGCAGGTGGAGAAGGGTGCGCAGCTCTTCGTCAGTGCCATGAAAGATCTGGATAGCCCGCTGGAATACTATAAGGGCTTTAAACGGCTGGATTACCATTCCGCTTATCTGCCCTCGGAACTGGGGCTGGTGACCTTCGTCGACAAGGCCATGGGGGTGAAAAGCCTGGTGGTGGACGGCAAGGTCTCGGTCAACATCGGCGGTGCCGAGTATGATACCGATCAGGCGAAGGCGATCTACGCCTTTGGCGAACGAATGGTAGCCCTGTCGGGCGTCTTCAGCGAGAACGAAGAGCCCGCCGCACAAAAGCTGGGTGGTAACCTGAAGGCACTGGGCGGCATGCTGAGCAACTTCGGCGGCAAGGTGCCGCTGGTGGGCGCCATTCTTGCCGGCTACGGCGACGTAATGACCGAATTCGTGAATTCGGTCGAACGCCTGGAAAAGATGATGAATACCCAGAACCCGTGGGTGAATGAGGCGACCCGTGGGTTCTGGGGCGACCCGATGCTGCAGGCCTGGGACCACCAGGTGAAGACCGACCTCATGCCGGTGATGGGGTTGCGCGATGTCTACTACGCCTCCGAGAGCCTGTCGAAGACGGTTTGGCTGTACGACCGCAACGGCAAGCATCTGCATGACGGCAAAATGAAGACGGGCAACTTTATCCCGGTCAGCCGCATGGCGCCCTTTGATGGCCTCTCCCACCAGCAGATCATCGGTCTGCTGCGCAAGCGCTACCGCATGTTCCATGAGGCCGGAGTGAAGAACCCGACCGTCGACCAGATCCTGTGGGAAGCCAACCGCGTGGTGCGGCTGGAACTGGTCATCGGACATGACGCCATCACCCCGGGCGGGAAGTTCCCCATCACGCTGCGAGCCTTCCGTGCGGTCGATAACGCTCCAATTCACGGGCAGAAGCTCTCGGCCATCGTCTCGCAGGAGGGCGGCCTGCTGGGCCTTGGCGCCCAGGAAGAGGAATGCGCCGTGCCGCAAACCATTACCTGGACGGCCCCGAACAGCCCGGGCCGCTACGCCATCTCCATGCGGCTGTCGGATGAGAGCCGCGAGGATGGCTGGCGCGACGCCTACGAAAAGACCGCCGGCAAGACCGAGTACGTGGTGGGCGAGAAGACGGTGTTGAACGTGCAGATTGCCAACACGGAGATTGCCGCCACCCGCCAGCAGCCGATTCCCTTTGTCATTACCATCAACCGCGGGCCGGAAAGTCCCGTCACCAGCGGCACGCTGACGGTGCGCACCGATTGGCCCCACCAGCTACGGCTGGCGGAGTTCCGCCCCGGTCAGACCATCATCCCCGTCGACGGCCCTATGACCTTCACCGGCCGCGAGGACGACCGCAATGAGCTGGGCGCGCCACTGTCGCTGGCGCTGGTGCCGGTGCCCGGCGCCCCACTCCCCAGCGGCGCCTTCCGCCTGTACGTGGAATACGAGGACAAGGGCAACGAGGTGATCAACAAGACGTATCACCAGTTAGGCCGGGTCGTGAAGACGATCCGCGTGGTCGAGCCGGTGCAGGTGGATGGCAACACCATCACCCTCACCGCGACGCCGGTCAGTCCGACGCGCGCGCGGCTCACCGTCTGTGTCAATGATCCCGATGACGTGAAGATTACCGCCGGCAAGGTGAAAGTCACCTGCCTGGACGAAGGGTCGCTGGTCACCGCGAAGGGGGCAACGAACAGCGCCGTCGCCGGCCTGCAATCCGGCTATGCCTCGGTCATGTGGGACGCCCCGCCGAAACCGAAGGCCAGCTACCGCTTCCAGGTACAGTATTCGGGCGGCACGTATGAAGACACCCTCTACCTGCCGGTGACGGCCGTATGCACGATGCCATCACCGAAACAACCCGAGACCCCGGGGAACCTCTTCATGGGCGCCGAGACCCCGGATATCCCGTCCCCCTCCGACGGCCAGGTGAAAGCCGAGTCCGAGCCGAGCACGGGCCCCATCGAGACCGCCAGCCTGCCAAAGGACGAAACGCTGCCGCTGATACCGCCGGTCACGACCACGCCGCCGGCGACGACCACCACGACGACTCCTCCGGCAACGGCTCATCCGCCGACTACAACGACCCCACCTGCCGCCACGACACCGCCAACGACCACGCCGCCACCCGCGACGACTACGCCACCGACGACAACTACGCCCCCGGCTGAGGGTGGAGCCGATCTGGACCCGCTTTTTGACGGCGGAGGCGTGACGATTCCCCGGCTGGACCCGTCGATGCTGCCCAAGGCGACGACGCCGCCCACGGTGAAGAACTTCCCGAAGAGCGAGAAGGCGCCCAATGTGAAGATGACGACCATCGGCCGCCCGCCGGCGGTGTCGACGGCGCCCGCGCCGAAGTACGTGCCGTTCGATGCGCCGTTCCTGCAGTATGACATTCCGGCAAATGCCGTGCAGAAGAACACCACACCGCAGCAGGCACGTGGACGCGTGATCTCCTACTTCCTGAAGAATCCCGCCACCGATACAGAAGAACTGGTCGGTGTCCGCCGGTATGATGCGAATAGTAAGCTGGTGCAAATTGAACGTGGCAAAGGCGGCAAAGCGCACGGCAAACAGGAGACCTGGATGATCGAACGTGACGGCACCGAGTGTCACCGCATCGAATTCTTCGATGAAGGCGCCATGATCGGCAAGCGCCTGCTGGTGAATGGCGTGCTGCGCGAGGAATCGCTCGTCGTCGCGGTCGACCCCGTCGTCGTGCGGAACGTGACGCTGGACAAAGATGGTGTCAGTGTCAACACCCTCTTCTATGATCGCGGACCCGTCACCCATGGCCTGGTGCGGAAGTGGACGAGTTGGTCAGCCTCGAAAACCTGGAAGGGCACGCTCACGAGCGTCGAAATGTATGACAACGGCGTCAAACGCTGGATGCGCACCTACACGGCTGATGAACACGCCTATCCGCTGAAGGAGATGACCTACGACGAACAGGGCAAGCAGCACGGGTTCGAGCGCAACTACTATGCCAAGTCCGGCAAACCCCACTCGGAGCTCTACTGGGAGCACGGCAAGCTGCAGGGCCCGGCCTATAGCTGGAAGGAAGATGGCACGCTGTCCTGGGAGAAGCAGTACCTGCACGGCAAGCTGGTGCGCCAACGCGAATACCTCACCGCCCAGGGGAAGGGTACCTTCCTCTTCCGCGACAAGTACTACGATGCCAACGAAAAGATGACCGCGTTCTTCCAGTGGATGTCCTACAATGATGTACCGCTGCCCGTGCCCAGTCAGTATAGCCCGTATCAAAACGGCGTCCTGCATGGCGACACGGTCTACTTCCACAAGAACGGCAGAATACGAGAAATTTATCCGTACCAGAACGGCAAAGCGCAGGGAACGCGCATCGTATATGCGGAAGATGGCGTCACCGTGACGACGCGAGCACAGTATGCCGAGAACCGGCGCCACGGATTGTACGAGACATTTGATGCCAGGGGAAAACCCGAATCGCGTGAGATCTATGTGCAGGATAAACGACACGGCCGCTGCGAATACTGGAAGGCCGGAGCCACGACGCCGGAGGTGAAGTATTACCTTGACGGCAAAGAGGTGACGAAGGCGCAGTTTGATGCGGCCTCGAAAAGCGGCAAATAGCGCGAGGTAAGGGAATGCGCATGAAACGAATTATTGGCTACGTCCTGCTGGGGCTGGGAGTCGTCGGGTTCTTTGCCGGCAATATCACCGCGTCCGAGCGCGAGGTGCTGAAGAAGACGTACACAACCGCTGGGGAGCACCGCGAATCCCTGACGGTCAGTGCCGGGCACGCATACGAAGCGCGCATCTGGGTTATTGACGAGGAAACCGGCATCCAGCAGTGGGCGGAGGCGCAGGCGACGCTGCGCCTTGCCGACGCACAAGGGGAAGTCTTCTTTGAACGAGGCGTCACGGCCCACCGCTCCAGTTCCGAAAAGACCGGTGGCGTCAGCCGCGCGCAGAACGGCGCTAGCCACCGATGGACGGCGAAAGACAACGACCCCGTCACCGTTACCGTTACCATGGACACCGGCGACAACGTCGAGCTCGTCGTCTTCAAAGACCTGTCCCAGTCCCAGAGCCTGCTCCCCGGCCTCTCCATCCTGCTCGGCATCGTCGGCGTAGTGCTCATCCTGCGAGCACGGGCCGGACAGGGAAATGTGGGCGAGTAACACACGCCATGGCGCCATGAAAGCCAGTGAGATGGCGAACAGCGAGGCGGCAACCGGCGGCAAGAGCGCACCGCACCGCGTAGCAAGAACCAACCACTGCCGGTGCGCATTCGACCGCAAAGGGGTAGAGTATGCCGCGGGCGTCCTCGACGCTTTCCCCGGTGTGCGATTGGAGAGTCAGAGGGCCAGACGCGTGCGGGATCGTTTCGGCGGTGGCGAGGGCAGCGAGCGCACATAGCTGACGGCGCGTTCGATCAAGGTTGCCATAACGGCGGTGTCCTGGTGGACGCGTGGCGGCAGTGACAGGTATTCGCGCATGGGGCGTCCCATGGGAGCAAACCGGGTGATGGCGGGGTTCGACAGTAATGCCTCGTGATCGGCAACGGGAAGGCGGATGATGAAATCCTCTTCGTAAGCGCCAAGGCACATATTGCCGTTGATAAAGAAGACCGGACAGCCGAACATCATGCGTTGCACGGCATCGGGATAACCGGACATGAGGGAGATGAGCCGTTCGATATTTTCTGACGGAACTTTCGTCCAGGCCATGACAGCGCTCCGTATGTTGACAGAGTAAGTGAATTATACCACGTTCAAAGAGAAGCCTCATCGTGCTGGCCGCAGTAGCGCCGAGATGATCGCCAACCCCCACACCGGCCAGGTCTTGGTGAATCCGCCGGCCGCAAGGCTCTGAGGGCTCGATGTTCCCTTGACAGACCATGCGACTATCCGGCGTTAGGCTCCATGTACCATGTTCCCGCGCCATCTCCTGCGGGCGGGGCACGATCGTCAATCCGTTCTGCATGAGAGGCATTGTACTTATCCAAGGGGACTGTCATCATCCTTGGGCTCCCTGGGAAAGTGGCCTTGCGCTGTGTGCGCTATCTTCAGTGCACAATCGATGATATCTCAGTCACAATAAGACCCTACGACACTGGCAGAAGGCAGGAGACGGCGATATGGTAGACTACAGTGTGGTAGACTATAATGCGGAGTAGTCACCGAAGTGGCCCCCATCTTTACCACAGGCGGGCGGCATCCACCCGCACCCGGAGACTGCGGGTGGAGAGGGAAAGGTATGGCGGTATGTTAAGAAGTATGCTTCGATCAGGTGGGCGGTATGGCATGTTCCTCCTGTCCATCGTCCTCCTGTGCGTGGTATTGCCACGCCCCGTGCAGGCGCTGGACTCTTCCGATCTCCTCTTCTACCTGTCGTTCGAGAACGGGGTGGACGCTGATTTTTCACGCGGGCCTGCCGTGCCGGTGAAGGAACCGCAGGATGTGGCGCGGCGACTGGTGGAGGGCATGATTGGTAAGGGGTATCTGTTCGCCGGCAAGGGGAGCACGCTGGAATATGTGACGGGCGAGGGACCGGGCTCCGCCTGCCGGGAGATCTATGGCCCGCGCGTGAACATCTTCCCCAGCGCCGGCACCGTATCGCTCTGGTACAAACCGCTGCCCAATACGCACAACATGAGCCATCTCTTCTTCCGCAGTTGGCCGCTGCAGGTCATTCGCAACGAGTATAAACACCATGTGTTCAACTATACGAAGATGGGCTATTTCTACGATTCCCCGATGGAGCATATGCCGTGGATCCACATGGCGATGACCTGGCAGAAGAACGAGGCGCGTGGGTATTTTAACGGTCTGCCGAGCATGACGATTACCGATATGGGAGTCGCCGCCGCATTCAACGAGCGGTTGCAGATCGCCGGTGAGGGCCTAAGCCCGTACGACTTCCAAACGAAGGTGTTCGAAGACGACGCGATCATCGATGAAGTGCAGATTTTCCGGCGGCCGCTGACCGATGAAGAGGTGCGCAGCCTGTTCGAGCGCGGACGCCTGACCACCTACGAGCCGAAAGGCACGGATCCGAAAGGCATCATCATCCAGCCGGAGCGCGCCTTTGCCCCCGCCCAACTCACCGCGCCCGTGCTCGGCCAGCCGATCACCCCCGATGGCAATCTCGTAGAATGGAAGAACATTCCCGCCCAGGGCTGCTTCACGGATTACCGTCTGGGTGTACTGGACTACGACCCCGGCATGGTAGGGGTCGCTTGCGATGCGAAGAACCTCTACCTGGCCTTCTATTGCCCGGTGGATGCATCCGTGCGCAACGATCCCATGCACATCATGTACCCCAACGGCGTCTTCCTGGCGAACCCCCCTTCGCGGGATGGCGATATCCGCGATAACGACTACGTGGTCTTTAATATCGGCGGCAAGGGTGGGCATACCTATCGCTTCGTGGTGAATGCGCGCGGTGCGCTGGTTGACATGCGTGATGGGGATACGGCATGGAATGCCGGCGTGACGTGGAAAAGCCGCTCGGATTTCAACGACTGGACGGCCGAGCTGGCGATTCCGTTGGCTGATCTGGGCTTATCGCTGGGCGATACGGTGGATTTCAACGTCACCCGCTCGTGGAAACTCTTCACCTCGTCGCAGAACACGCTGTTGCTGAACGAATACAGCCAGCCGGCGCCAGGCAAGCTCGCGCTGAAGGCGATGGCCTGCGCCTCGCTCACCTCGCTGGGCAATCCCTGGCAGGGTGATCTGCGCATTGCCGGCAGCATCATCGGTCCGGCCGGTGAGTACCGCGTCAACGTACATGGCAAGGGGTTCGGCCAGGAGTTCACCGAAGAGGCGGTGGTCGCCGTCGAGCGCGGTCTCAAGGTATTCGAGGTCAAACATCAGTTGGAGAAACCGGGCGACCTGGCGCTGATCGTGGAGGTGAAGGACCCGCAGGGAACCGTCATTCTCACGCGCACCGTGCCATTGGTCTATGCGGCCTCTTCCACCGTGGAACTGGCGAATTTCCCCGGGTGGGGCAAGCTGGAAATATTCGTGAAGCCGGTGATTATCGGCGGCGAACACGCCACGGTGGCGATGACACAGGGCGGCAAGGTGCTGCACACACGGGAGATCCCCCAGTTCGATGACCCGATCAAGTCTGTCGATTTTGACGTGTCGGCGCTGCCCAACGGCGAGTATGAAGTGGTGACGCAGCTCTACCGCGGTGACACGTTAGTTGCGGAGGATCGGAAACCGTATGCGAAGAAAGCGCTGCCCGCCTGGTATGGCAACAAAGCGGGGGTGATCGACAGTCCGCCCACGCCGTGGACGGATGTACGTGTGGACGGCAACACCGTCAATCTGCTGATGAAGGAGATATCGTTCGCAAGTACGTTGTTCCCGTCCGCCATCACCTCGAATAATACCCCGCTGCTCGCCGGCCCGCCGCGCGTGCGCGTGAAGCGCAACGGCGTGGAGAAGGTCATCACCGCCGGGCAGTTCAGATGGACGGCAACAAACCGTCGCCGCGCGAGTTGGGAAACGGTGGCCACCGATGAGGGGCTGCAGATCACGGTGAAGGGCTGGATCGAGTTCGACGGCTTCACCTGGGCGGAGATGACGCTGTCCGGCGGCACGGTGGAACACCTGGCGGTGACCATACCGCTGAAGAAGGAGAGCATAGAATACCGCTCATTGGAGGGTTACAACTCCCTGGGCGATCAACCGTTGAAGGGGCCCTGGCAATATGGCGGGTACTGGTTCGGCAATATGAAAGCCGGCTTCCAGTATTTTTGGGAGGATACGCGCGGGTGGGTGATCACCGGCGAACCGGTGATGATTACGCCGGGCGACCAGGAGGTCGCCATCGACATCCCCTTCATCCAGAAGCAGACCGATCTCGCCAATCCGCGCACGCTGCGCTTCGGTTGGGCGATCACCCCGTCAAAACCGATCCGGTCCAACTGGCGGTTCATCGCGCTGTACAAAGGCGTCGGGGTCAATCCGGGCGATTATACCTTTAATCGGGCGAACTATCCGATGCCGCTGGGCACCCCGGAGGGCTATGCGCAATATGCGAACGCAATAAAAGAGCGTACACACGAGATCGGCGCCTGGTATGCCTTCGGGCCGTATATGTGGGTGGGCGCGCCCGAATACGCTGAATGGTGGCGCGAATGGCGGTATACCCCGTCGGCGCTCGCCTTCCCCGATTCCAACAGCAACGCCTGGGGACCGGTGTGCCACAACTCGTCGGGCAGCGACCTGCACATCCAGCGGTTAGCCGATTTCGTGAAGCAGTATCCGCAGCAGGGCATCTACTTTGACTGCATGAGCAATGGCCCGTGCGATAACGCCGCCCACGGCTGTGGCTATCTCGATGACAACGGCAATCGCCAACCAACCTCAACCCTGTTGGCGGCACGCCGCCACTACGAGCGCATCTACAACATCATGCGCGCCGCCCATCCGGAGTATGGCTGGGTGCGTTTCCATGACTGGACGAACAGCATGGTGACCTCGGCGTTCTGCGATGATAACTGGTACGGCGAGGGGTTGATCAGCGCGCTCGCCTCCCATCCCGAGTTGAACTATTACCAGGTCATCGATCTCACCATGGCGCGTCTCCTGTTCTCGAGTGAGACATGGGGGCATCTGACCAGTTTCCTCACCGAGATGGCGTGCTCGGCAGGGAATGACCGCGAGAAACGCGCCGAATGGTATGGGAAAATGGTCTCTCCGCCAAAAGACGGCAAGCACGGCGAGTGGGTGCTGCCGCGCTGGAAGGATTACGAACATGTGGCGGGCATCGGCCTGACGCACGATATGTGGCAAATCGGCGGCAATGACCTGCAAGTACCGTGGATGTGGGTGCAGCATGTGGAACGCATGATGCGCTGGGACGATGCCGTGCGCTTTGTCGGCTACTGGGATCTCGGCGACCTGCTGCAGGTCGAGGGGGGCGTCAAGGATAAGATCGTCTGCGCCGTCTATTACCGTCCGGCCGGATTGCCGAAGCCCGATGTCCCCGATCTGGAAGAGATCGTGCAGAAAGGGAATCGGTTTAACTCGTTCAGCGTCTCGGAGGATACGCGCGCCTACCTGCGTCAGGTTGGCGAATCGGAAAACGGTTGGCTCGTGCTGGCGCCTATGAATAATTCGGATGAGGACGTGACGATCACCCTGCAGCCGAATTTTGCGAAGCTTGGCGTGCAACAGCCGGCCAACGCCCGCCTGCGGGATATCTATCGCGCCTTTGACTTCACCTGGACCGCGCCGCCACCCTGGATGGCCAATGCCGGCGATCCCGAGGGACCGTTCTTTTCCATCGAAGGGAGGGACGAATCCTTCCCGCTGGTGAACGGCGCGGCCCGCGTGACGCTACCCAAACGCAACTTCCGCATGCTGCTGCTGGAAGCGCAGTAAAGCACAGGAGGCCTTTGAGGCACGAACGTCATTCACTGCGCCAATCGTCAGGTGGAAAGGCGAACTCCACCAGGTCCAGTTGGCGTGCCGCCTGCCGCAAGGCGATGGCTGCTGCCGCGTCAATAACCGCCTGCGTAATAAGCCTGGCTGTCCGTAGACCCGGCACGCGGTCCAGGATGACTTGGAGGAAAGTGGAGGCGAAGGTCTCACCGGCGCGATTCGTGTTCACCGGTCCGGGGTGCGGCACGGCGGGGTAGGCGCTGACCGCTCCCCGCTGGTAGATCTGGCATCCGCGCGGGCCATCGGTGACGGTGATGAGCGGGATGGTCGCACGCATCGTATCCTGATCAGGCGCGTGCGACCATTCCAACGCATTCAGCGCGAGATAATCGACCTGCGAGGCGAGCGAGGACAGTGGCAGCTCAACATCACATACATTCCGCATGGCCGGCGCACACATGATCAGGCCCGCGGGCTGCCAGGCGAGTACCTCGGCCATGAAACGATTCGGCGCCCCACAGAAGACCAGCACATCGGCCTGTTCGACCGCAACGCGGTCTTCCACCGTCGGCACCCATTGCTGCAGCGTATCCCGCAGGCCGATGGCCAGCTTGTCGCCGCTTGGCGTGAGCAGCAATAGCGTGCTGTCACTGGTCCATCCATCGTACAGCGTCGGGTGGTGACGGATGCCCAGGCGTGACAGACGCGCGCAGACGTCGTGCCCTACCGCATCAGGCCGCCCGACGCTGCCCCCCAACGGCATGCGCAGGATCCCCTGCAAGGCCGCGGCATATCCGGCCCCCATGCCGCCGAGCATGGGGGTGACGGATGACACCGGGTAGACGCCGGTGAGCGCGGGCGGATGGGCGGCAGACAATACGCGTGCCAGAATCGGCTCGCCGAGCAGGTAGGTCGCAGACGCCCCCGACTCCCCGGCTGGCAGCGGACAGACCAGGTGGTCGCCGTGTGGGCTCACCACATGAAGATGCCCATCATCCGCCCCCGTGCGCGCGGTCGCCGCCAGACTCTGATCAATACGCCGGGTATGGTCATCGAGCAGCGGGCGGGCGATGGTGACGGAGAGGTCCAGGTATGCCGGGCCAAAGATCAAATAGCGCATGGCCGATCATACCTCCCTGTTGCTGGTTGCCGACTCTGGCGATGCTTTGACTGCCGGTGCGATGAGCGCGGTCGCGCGCATCTGCCGGCGGTACTCGCCGGGGGTCATGGCGAAATGTCGTTGGAACAGCAAATGCAGGAATTGCGGATGCCCCAGGCCGATGCGTTGGGCAATGTGTGCGATCGACAGGTCGGTTCGCGTGAGCAGTGCCTGCGCGTGCTGCAGGCGGAGTTGATTCAGGAAGGCTTTCGGCGTCATCCCAACTTCACGGATAAATATGCGCTGAAAATACGTCCGACTGACTCCGACATGCCTGGCAACCATCGCCATGGTCACCGGGCGATGCATATGCTGTGCAAGAAATTCTTTCGCCCGGGTAATCTGCGGTGACTCACACTCGTGCTGATGCGATGTATGCCACTGCCGTGCGATACGCGTCAATAACTCCCAGAGCAGGCAGGGCACCAGCGTGTCTTGCCCCCAGCGACGCCCAGCCATTTCATCAAGGATGCGCTCCATCGCCGAGGCGATCACCAACTCCTCATCGGTGCCGAGATATGCATCGGCATGCCGGGTCAACAGGTGGCGGAAAGGGGCCTCCTTCGTCACCAGGGCGGGAGGGACTCCCAGCCCACCCGCGGCGACCGGGAGGAACTCAATGTTCATCAACTGGCAGCCCCCCTCCGGGACCGCATGTCCATGAGGGCAATACGCTGGAAGGTAAATATAGCTCCCTTTTCCCACCGTCGCGGATTGCTCGGCGTAGTAAAACGTGCACGCCCCTTCTTGCACGTACATAATCTCGACGCTGGCATGCCGATCAGGCTGTTCCAGGCCGAAGGTGTAACCGCCGGGAAAGTGCCAGCGATAATGGTAGGTCGGCGCCAGGCTGATCTGTGATGAAGCGAGTGGTGGCGTCATCCGGCATTCCTCAAGGGCGATGTGCTCTTGCTCTTGTTCCACCACCGGGGGACGCTTCCCTGTTACTGCCGCCAGAAACTTTCTGTCTTTAGCGCACAATCGGTGATATCTCACTCGCGTCCTGTGACCGCATGCGCTTACAGAATGCGTGCGCGTGCGATACGATAGGGCACAAGTCATGATGCCGGCCTCTCATGCCGAGGTTGGGGACGGGAGAACGTTGATGCACTACACGACGCACATGCCATATGACCGCGCGTCGGCGCCGCGGGTGGGTCTCGTGACCACTGCCATCGACGCCTTCAGCGCTGAAGGCAAGGCGCAGACCGAGCGTAAATGGTCGGCGCTCTTCCACGCATGGCGAGAAGCCGGCGTCATCCATGCCGATTCGCTCATGCCTCCGCGCATCTCTGGCCCGCATCAGGCGCTGGCCATCGCCGATGACTGCGCCCGGGCGCTGGTCGATGTGATCATCATCGTCAACAGCGCCTTCCCCAATGGACATGTCTTTCCCACGATCGCCCTGCATCCTCACCTGCAACACACGCCGGTGATTCTCACCGCCGAATATGAAGCTGAACTGGGTGACCGCGAGTGGACGACGAATGCCTGGTGCGGCGTGATCATGAATAACGCGGTCGCTCGCCGCGTGGGTCGACCGGTCCGCCCGCTGGCGGGGGATCCGGCGTCGGCAGAATTCCAGCACACGCTGAAAATGCTCTTCAACAGCTACCGCGCAGTAGCGCAATTGCGCCGGGAGGTGCTCGGCCGTTTCGGGGATGCGCCGGGCGGATTCCACTCGGCCACCATGGACCAGTATGCCTTTCTGCGCACGTTCGGCGTTCGCCTGGAAACCGTGGATCTGCTGGCGCTGATGAGCACGTATCACAGCGGCAAGGCAACGGGCTACTGCGGAGAAGCGACGTTCACCGACGAGGAGGTCACCGCCACCATGGCTGCCATGCGCGAGCAGCGGGTATGCCAGGTGAGTGAAGCACACTTGCGCAACGGTGCGCGCTTCTATCATGCCTTGAAGGCGCAAATCGACGCGCAGGGGTTCACCTCGATTGCCGTGAAATGCTGGCCTGAACTCCTCGCACCGGAGGTGAATATCGCCGCCTGTTTCCCCATGTCCTGGTTGTTGACAAACGGCGTGGTGCGCGGCGTCGGCTGTGAAGCTGACTGCCCCACCGCCGTATTGCAAAGCCTCGGCGCCTTACTGACCGGCGCCCCGGCAGCCTGTCTGGATTTCGTCAACCATACCGGGCGCTGCCCTATCGTCGAATTAGGACATTGCGGCGTGGGGATTGCCGGACAGATGGGCGAGGGCGAAGCCATCGCCTACAAATCCCCCGATCGCCAGGGGGGAGACCCGCAACACGCCCCGGCGTTGATCGGGCAATTCGCCTATGGCCCGAAGACCGGCATGGCCATCACGCAAACCGCGAGCGGACAATTGCAGTTGCTGGCATTCACCGGGGAAAACTGCCCGGATACGGCCCAGGGCAAACTCTACTGCGCTGCCGACCTCCATTTCCCCGCCTATCAACAACTCGATCGCTTAATTTTACAGCACGGGTTTCCGCATCACCTGGCGGTCGCCATGGCCGATATCACGCAGGAAGTGAAGGAAGTCTGCGACTTCCTCGGCATTCAGTATGCCAACCCCATGGCATAAATGGTAAGGTACCACCGTGGTATCCGAGAGATGGATGAGGTCCAAGTCATATGGGAGTGCATGATGACAAAACGTGAGCGTGTCCTGGCGTCGATTCAACGTACGGCGTTCGATGTGCTACCCTGGCAATTCGATCTGACGCGCGTCGTCGCCGAACGATTGCAATCGTATTACGGTGTCACCGACATCCTCGAGGCGACCGACGACCACTTTGTCACTTCGACTTATGCGCAAAGACAAATACCTCTCGCCCCCGGGCTGTGCCGCAACGAGTTCGGCGCCGTGTGGCGTACCGGAGCACGCGACATCAACGTGGGAGATTGGGGCGACCTGGTCGAGTCCCCGCTGAAGGCGCCGGTGCTGACCGGGTTCGACTTCCCCGATGGGGCGCTTCCCGGTCGCTGGAGCCATATCCCCGCCTTGCGGCAACGCTACCCGGAACATTTCCTGATGGTGCACGGCAGTGCGCTCTTTGAGCAAGCATGGGGACTGTGCGGGTTTGAAAATTACCTCGACTATATCCTGAGTGAAGAAACGTTCGTGCAGGCATTGACCGAACGGTTGGCCGATTTCTCCTGCGCGATCACGGCGCAACTTCGCGGGTTGAGCGTCGATGGCATTCGCTTCGGTGATGACTGGGGATGCCAGGACCGCTTAATGATTCCGCCGGCGCTCTGGCGGCGTCTCTTCAAACCCTATTACCGGCGCATCTACGATGCCGCGCACCAGGCCGGTTTGATTGTCCTGATCCACTCGTGCGGCAATATCACCGACATCTTGCCGGATCTGATCGAGATCGGCGTCCAGGTGGTGCATGCCTTCCAGCCGGAAGCGATGGATGTCGTCTATTGCCAGCGTGAGTTCGGCAAAGATGTGACGTTCTGGGGTGGCCTGGGATCGCAGAGCACCATTCCCTATGGGACACCGGAGGCCGTTCGATCGGAAGCTCGCCGGATGCTCGACCTCTTCCATGCTGGCGGATACATCCTGGCGCCGGCGGGGTCGGTGCCGACCGAAACGCCGATCGACAACATCATCGCGATTATTGATACCGCCAGATCTCAGTTCGATGCACTCCCCTCGCGTGAGTGCCCTTTTCGTTAACTGAATCCATGCCAGTGCCTATTGCCCACCCCGGGACCAGACAGCCCCCGCCTCATCGGCAGGGGGCTGTAAATTGCTGCTCCAGGGTGAAAATGCGTTAGCCTTCCTTACGCACTACGATGCCATTCATCGGCGTTAGAAGTACGTATATCCCAGCACCTGTAACGTTTTGAGCTGGAAAAGCCCGCTACTGCCCGTCACGCGCACGTATTGGTGTAACACGATAGATATCCTGCGCTATGGTGACGAAGTAACTTGTTGTTATTCAGGTATCACCGCTTGTGTACCGAAGATGAAATGTTTCTTGCGGCAGACAACAGGGAAACGCCTTTGACGACTGCCTCGGAACACCTGCGCCGGCTACCACCGGCAGTGCATAGCCGATTGCCGGTCGCAGGTACTCCGCCAGCAGTGCCGCCACAGCGTGCGCCCCAAAGTAACAGCCTGTGATGCGCTTGTCCTCCCGGCATCACTGTCACCGCGGTCTTATGCACCCTGCATGGCCACTGGTCACTCTTCCGCTTCGAGCCTGATGAAGTCGATGAGGAAGTAATCGCCCTTCATGATGAGCTTGTACTCCAGGCCGGAAAGTTCTCGGTTATTGCACAGGTAGTACTTGAGATCGATGTTGACGATCCCATGCTGAATGCCCAGCGCCTTGCGCAGGTCAAAGGCATAGTATTTGTATTGATTGGCGCTGGTATCCTCCAGCAAGGTGTTCATCTCTTCGGTGGCGTTATTGATCACTTTCATCGCATGATGCCCGCCCTGGACGCCGTTATCCTTCACACGCCAGCTCACGAACGGTGTCTTATCCAGGTCGACGGTGATGTTCCGGATTCTGACATGCGGCCAACCGCCTTTATCGATCCGGTTCATCAACACCACGTCGTCGCCCGCTGGCGCCAGTGCAAGATATTCAGAGTTCAACTCGGTCAAGGCATCGACATATTCGTTCAAATCCCACACATGGCTCTTCGGGGTGATGTTGATATATTTCGCTGGATCCGTCACCTGACGATGACCATGTTGCCCTGGGGGAAACGCGAAGGTCATCACACCGGGCTCCGGCGCCGAGGGGATATCTTTCGCGGCGGCGACCGCTGCTGCCAGGGCCTTCTTTGTTGCGGCAGGCGACAACTGCCGGCTGCCGTAATCAATCCGGGTGATCTTGCGATTGGCCGCGGCTTTGATCATCGCCTCTGGCAAGGTTCCGGCGAATTCACCGATATTTTTCTCGATGTCAAACAGCAACATGCCCGGCCGTGCGCCGTTGAAGTACGTCTTGAGGTCGAGCCCGGCATTCACCTTCACTGCCGGCACACCGCCCAGCACACAGCCGCGGATGAGGATCTGGTTCGGGATTTCCTCAAGGTAGATCGCACACGCACGCCGATTATTGCCCAGCGCACTCACCCAGCAATCTTCCAGCGTGATAGTAGGACCGCCCTCCTGCGGCACATATTTGGCGTAGTTGACCACCGGGGTGAAGCCGGCAAATTCGCCGCCGAAGCGGAACATCTTGCACGACAACGTCCCGTAGTTGTCGATCCAGCGCTGATCCGTGCCCGATACGCGCGGCACGCCGATGATATTCTGACAGGTGAGGAAGCCGTAATTTTCAATGGCGGCTTTATTATCCGGTTTCTCTTTCGTGGTGATCCAGCAGTCCCGGAGATGCGTCTGGTCACTGACGCTGACCAGCGTCTGCCGGCAATCTCGAAAGACGCACTTTTCCACCAGGCAGAAGGTAGAGGCGGTGCCACGGCCACCAGCGTCATCACGGATGAAGCGCACGGCTACGCCGTCAGCATAGGAAAACCGACAGTCGGACACCGTCAGAAATCCCAGATCGACGTTATCGTTGCCAATCGCCACCTGGTCACGCCCACCGGTGAATTCGAGCCCGCGGATGGTGAGGCGCCAGGCGTAGGTGGTGTAGAAGATATCCTTCGCCGGATTGGTCTGCGCGATGCTGGGGTAGGCTTGTCCAACGATCTCGTTCACGCCGCTGATGTCGATCGTGTCTGAGACCAGATATTCGCCTGGGGGAAAGAGCAGGCCGCTGAAGCGTCGACTTTTGGCTTCGGCGATGGCCTGGCGAATGGCCTCAGTCTTATCGTTAGGATTGCCAGCCTTCACGATGTAGTCGCCCACGTTGACATAGCCGGTCACCGGTTGGGCGCACACGGCAGCCGTAAGACACAGCAGTACGCTGCAGAGACTGATCACACGTTGTACCATGGTGTTCTCCTCTTGTCCTTTCTCGTCACCCATTGCGGGTGATGGATCATGGGGCAATCCTACTCAAGGCAGGAATCGAACCGGTATCCATGTACCGGGGGTTCCCGCCTCTACGCACACCCATCCATAGGGTTCATTCGCGGCCGGCGCCGGGGGCGCCTGATAGCCGGTCGTCCACAAGCCGGTCAACCGGGCATTCTTGATGAATCGACCCTGGGTCCATTGGCCCGCTGTCGGTGGTGCGGTCGCCAGCACGTCGTTGATTTGATAGGGCCAGAGCTGCTGGGGAAGGCCGGTGCCGTTTTCGCCATGATTGCCGGTAAAGTTGATCGTCATCCGGCGCGTCGACCGGCGATTCGCCTCGTCGAAGTAGGTATCGAGGTTCAACTTGGGATCAACGCGGACCAGCCAGGCGTTATTCAACCCGTTGCAATTGGACATGCACAGGACATTCGGAAGATCCTTGAGCACTACGGCAGCGCTGTGGTTGGCGTACACATAGCTGTCTTCGATGGTCACCGACGTCGGCTGCACCGGCTCTTCGGAGCCAAACGGCGCAAAGTTCCATACGGCGGAGAATCCGCCATGCTCGCCGCCGAAGCGGGTGTTACGGATATGCACGGTATGATAGTTATCGATCCAGCGCTGATTGGTGGTCGTGTGCTTCGTCCCCTGCAGGTCGGTCCACTCTTCTGTATACCCCTCTCCACGCTGCGCCTGCGGTACGGCCAGCAGGTTGTCCACGTGCAACGTCAGATAGTTCTCGATCACTGCCTTGTTCTTCATCGTCTGCTGCGAGGTAATCCAACAATCCCGAAGCACGCAGAGGTCACAGTTGGTGACTAAGGCTTGCTCGCAACGGATGAACACGCATCTTTCCACGATGAACTGGGTGGAGTTCGTGCCTGTGCGCAGTTGCACCGCCGGGCCGCGGCTATTCTTAAAATGGCAGTCGCGCACGATCACATGTCCTGAATCGACGTTGGGATTGCCCAGGTTGAGTTGCACCTTGCCGCCTAGGAAGGTAAGCTCTTCGATGATCTGCCGCCAGGCATCGTGTGCGTAAAACAGGTCTTTCTCGGGATCGAGCTGTTCAATGGCGGCGTAGTTCTCACCGCGCAGTTTGACGTAACTGATGTCGATCGTGTCGTTGATCAGGTAGTGTCCAGAGGGGAAATACACTTCAGCAAAACTGACGAAGTAGCCATACTGTGGATGCTGGGGGATTGTCCTCCGCTCATACGCGGCCTTCACGGCTGCGCGGATGGCCTCGGTATCATCCGTTTTCCCATCACCGCGCGCCCCGAAATCCAGCACGTTGATGGACAGACCTTCGTAAGTGTCGGCGTTCCGCACCGGAATATGCTTCACGTTGCCCACCTGCGCCAGGGCAGGAATACTCCAGGTACACGTGCAAGCCACCAGCAGGTAATTCACTATCCAGACATACTGTTTCATCGTTGATCTCCCTATAGTGCGCATCGGAACCACCGCATTACCGGGGGCAGGCGTGGTGCAGCAGGCCGGTATCCCGGCAGCTTGGCCGTACAGGGGCATCGGGTTGCCAGGGCCGCCCCGTACGGAAGGACGGCGGTCATCCACTACCAGTATCATCCATGCTTCCTCGCCCGTCAATGCAGGGTAGCAGTGAGTTCCGGTACGATTCCCGGCAGTGATGATCGGTGCCGGGTCGCCCGCGTTCAGCAGAGAATGGTGTGTCACAATCTTCGTGGAGTGGGGGATCGACGCAGCCCACCGCCGCCCGGTACGCACGCAAAGCGGGCGCGCTCTGACGAACGCGCCCGCTGCAATGGTGCTGGGGGCGGCGAAACGGGGGCGAGGGTATCAGTCGCCTCCTGGCAGAGAATGTCCACGCCCGTTCCTGCCGTATTCGCCGCTATTCAGCCCACTTGTTCCGTAGATAGTTCACCACCAGTGACTGCTCGACATCGGAAATCGCCGGGATGAAAATCAGCGTTTCAGTCATGTCCGCGCGCACCTGATGGGAATCCGGATGC